>NZ_JBIWOD010000006.1:467429-569357 GCF_044767545.1 Streptomyces sp. NPDC101227
TCCGCGCAGCCCCTCGGGGGCCTCATCGGGGGGGTCTGACCCCAGCATCCGACCGATCCGGCGCCCGGGGGGGGGGCGGCGCCTGAGTCCGCGTACCCCGGCGCCGCGGCGCGAAGGACTAGTCAGTGCACACTGCACCGATCTACCGGGGGTCGCGGGGGTGCGACATGCGTCACACCCACCCGAACCCGGCTGACGGTGACCGGTCAACTCGTCGGACGCTCACCGCAGCCACGACGTGGAACAGCAACCGTCAACGGCTCCCGCCCCGGCTGACCACGGCGTACCCGGCTGACGGCAACCGGCCAACTCGTCGGACGCTCACCGCAGCCACGACGTGAACGGCAACCGTCAACGGCTCCCGCCCTGGCTGACCACGGCGTACCCGGCTGACGGTGACCGGTCAACTCGTAGAACGCTCACCGCAGCCACGACGTGAACGGCAACCGTCAACGGCTCCCGCCCTGGCTGACCACGACGTACCCGGCTGACGGTGACCGGTCAACTCGTAGAACGCTCACCGCAGCCACGACGTGAACGGCAACCGTCAACGGCTCCCGCCCCGGCTGACCACGACGTACGGGATCAGTGGGGCCAATAGCTGGTGCGCCAGGCGCGCGGTCCCGGGTGCGGTACCCGGGAGCGGGCCGGGACCGTGGAGGCCGGGTCGGACCATTCGTTCCCGTGGGGCGGCCCCACGGGGGCGGCGGCAGCGGCGGCCACCGCCCGTGCCTGAACCACCGCCAGTGCGGCGGCCAGCTCCTCCGGGGTGGGGTTGCCCCGTACGACCTTGATCATCGTGGACCGACCTCCTAGAGCGGGATGTTGCCGTGCTTCTTCGGCGGCAGCGCCTCGCGCTTGTTGCGCAGCGTGCGCAGCCCGCGGACGATGTGGCGGCGCGTCTCGGACGGCATGATCACCGCGTCGACGTAGCCGCGCTCGGCCGCGACGTACGGGTTGAGCAGCGTGTCCTCGTACTCCTGGATCAGCTCCTGGCGCCTGGCGTCCTGCGCGGCCGGGTCCTCGATCGCGGCGAGCGTGCGGCGGTGCAGGATGTTGACCGCGCCCTGCGCGCCCATGACGGCGATCTGCGCGGTCGGCCAGGCGAGGTTGAGGTCCGCGCCCAGGTGCTTGGAGCCCATGACGTCGTAGGCGCCGCCGAACGCCTTGCGGGTGATGACGGTGATCAGCGGCACGGTCGCCTCGGCGTAGGCGTAGATCAGCTTGGCGCCGCGGCGGATGATGCCGTCGTACTCCTGGTCCGTGCCCGGCAGGAAGCCCGGCACGTCGACGAAGGTCACGACGGGGATGTTGTACGCGTCGCAGGTGCGGACGAAGCGCGCGGCCTTCTCGGACGCCTTGATGTCGAGGATGCCGGCGAACTGCATCGGCTGGTTGGCGACGATGCCGACCGAGTGGCCCTCGACCCGCCCGTAGCCCGTGATGATGTTCGGCGCGAACAGTGCCTGGGTCTCCAGGAACTCGCCGTCGTCCAGCACATGCTCGATCGCGGTGTGCATGTCATAGGGCTGGTTCGCGGAGTCCGGGATCAGGACGTCCAGCTCGCGGTCGTGGTCCGAGGTCTCCAGGTCCGCCTCCTCGGGGAAGGACGGCGGCTCGGAGAGATTGTTGGACGGCAGGTAGGACAGCAGCGCCTTGACGTAGTCGATGGCGTCCTTCTCGTCGCCCGCCATGTGGTGCGCCACACCGGAGGTGGTGTTGTGCGTACGGGCGCCGCCCAGCTCCTCGAAGCCGACGTCCTCGCCCGTGACGGTCTTGATCACGTCGGGCCCGGTGATGAACATGTGCGACGTCTGGTCGACCATGACCGTGAAGTCGGTGATGGCGGGGGAGTAGACCGCGCCGCCCGCGCACGGGCCGACGATCAGCGAGATCTGCGGAATCACGCCGGAGGCATGGGTGTTACGGCGGAAGATCTCGCCGTACGCGCCCAGTGAGACCACGCCCTCCTGGATACGGGCGCCGCCGGAGTCGTTGATGCCGATCACCGGACAGCCGTTCTTCAGGGCGAAGTCCATGACCTTGACGATCTTCTCGCCGAACACGCCGCCGAGCGCGCCGCCGAAGACCGTGAAGTCCTGGGAGAAGACCGCGACCGGGCGGCCGTCGACGGTGCCGTAGCCGGTGACCACACCATCGCCGTACGGCCGGTTCTGCTCCATGCCGAAGTCGGTCGAGCGGTGCCGCGCGAACTCGTCCAGCCCGACGAAGGAGCCCTCGTCGAGCAGCAGATCGATGCGCTCACGCGCCGTCAACTTGCCCTTCGCGTGCTGCTTTTCCACCGCACGGGCGGATCCGGCGTGCGTGGCTTCATCGACCCGTCGCTGCAGATCCGCAAGCTTGCCCGCGGTGGTGTGAATGTTTGGCTCGGACATCGGGATGCGGCTCCTGCTCGTCCTGGACTGGTACTCGTACTGAGGGTGGTACGGGGTTGCTACCGACTCGTAGCGTATCGGCGGGACTGCTCTGCGGCACTGCGTCGTTGACCACACCTAGGCTGGCCCCATGACGCCTCAACCACCGGGAAACCGGGACAAAGACGCAGGCCGCTGGTCCGATCTGGAGCGCCCGCCGCTGAGCGAGACCGCCCTGCGCCGGGCCCTGCTGCGCCCCGGGGCGCTGTGGACGTCCCTGGACGTGGTCACCTCGACCGGCTCCACCAACACCGACCTCGCCGCACGCGCCGCCAAGGGCGAGGTCACCGAGGGCGCCGTCCTCATCGCCGAGGAGCAGTCGGCCGGCCGCGGGCGGCTGGACCGCCGCTGGACGGCGCCGCCGCGCTCCGGGCTCTTCTTCTCCGTCTACCTCGCCCCCCGCGTCCCGATGTCGCGCTGGGGCTGGCTGCCGCTGCTCACCGGCGTCGCCACCGCCGCCGCCCTCGCCCGCTCGGCCGGCGTCGACATCGCGCTGAAGTGGCCCAACGACATGCTGGTCACCGTGGACGGCACCGAGCGCAAGACCGGCGGCATCCTCGCCGAACGCGCCGGGGACGGCGTCGTCATCGGCATCGGGCTCAACGTCTCCCTCCACGCCGACGAACTGCCGGTGCCCACCGCGGGCTCGCTCGCGCTGGCGGGCGCCCGCGGCACCGACCGCGACCCGCTGCTGCGCGCCGTACTGCGCTCGCTGGAGGAGTGGTACGGCACCTGGCAGGACGCCATCGGCGACCCCGCGGCCAGCCGCCTCCAGGAGACCTACGCGGCCGGCTGCGCCACCCTGGGCCGCTCCGTACGGGCCGAACTCCCCGGCGACGCCGAGCTGCTCGGCGAGGCGGTGGCCATCGACGGCGACGGGCGGCTGATCCTGGCGACCGCGGACGGCGTGCAGCAACCGGTGGCGGCCGGCGACATCGTGCATCTGCGGGCAACCGGAGGTGGATATTCCGGTCAGCCGGAGTGACACGCGGAGGTGGGACGTCGCCGTCCCGCCGACGCCCCGCCACCCCGCCGTACGGCACCGGCCCGGCTTCGAGGCGCGACCGTCGGCCGCAATCACCGACACTCCTGCTCCGGGCCACCCCGCCGTACGGTGCAGGTGAGAGTGAGCCAGAGCACACCTGCCGTATCGTTGGGGCGGTCCGCCGCGGAGCGGACCTCGGGCGAGAAGTGATCGGAAGGGCAGTGCGCAGGGACCGGACAGGGAGCAGGCGGTGACCGCGGACGACCCGGGCACCGTCCCGACGAGCGACGAGGTAGCCGGCCCGGACGACGGGGACACCGGCCCGGACGACGAGGCGGCCGCCGCGCCGGACGGGCCCCTCGCCATCCGCCTCGAACAACTCATCCTCGGCGCCGACCGCCGCTATACGCCGTTCCAGGCGGCCCGCGCCGCCGGCGTATCGATGGATCTCGCGGCCCGCTTCTGGCGCGCCATGGGCTTCGCCGACATCGGCCAGGTCAAGGCGCTGACCGAGGCCGATGTGCTGGCGCTGCGACGCCTGGCCGGTCTGGTCGAGGCGGGCCTGCTGAGCGAGGCGATGGCCGTACAGGTCGCCCGCTCCACCGGCCAGACCACCGCCCGCCTCGCCGACTGGCAGATCGACTCCTTCCTGGAGGGCCTGACCGAACCGGCCGACACGGGCCTGACCCGCACCGAGATCACCTACCCCCTGGTCGAGCTGCTGCTGCCCGAGCTGGAGGAGTTCCTGGTCTACGTCTGGCGACGCCAGCTGGCCGCCGCCACCGGCCGGGTCGTCCAGGCCCAGGACGACGCGGAGATGGTCGACCGCCGCCTGGCCGTCGGCTTCGCGGACCTGGTCGGCTTCACCCGGCTGACCCGCCGCCTGGAGGAGGAGGAACTGGGCGAGCTGGTGGAGGCGTTCGAGACCACCTGCGCCGACCTGGTGGCCGCGCACGGCGGCCGGCTGATCAAGACGCTCGGCGACGAGGTCCTCTTCTCCGCCGACGACGCCGGCGTCGCGGCCGAGATCGGACTCCGCCTGATCGAGACCATGACCCATGACGAGACGATGCCGGAGCTGCGGGTCGGCATCGCCTTCGGCACGGTCACGACCCGGATGGGCGATGTCTTCGGCACGACCGTCAATCTGGCCAGCCGGCTGACCTCGATAGCGCCCAAGGACACCGTCCTGGTGGACGAGGCGTTCGCGGAAGAGCTGGGGCGCACGGGTGAGGCCCCGGTCTCCGAGGCGGACGCCGCGGCCGCGGAGAAGGCCGCCGAGGAGGGCACCGGCGAGGCCCCGCCGACCTACCGCTTCGCCCTCCAGCCGATGTGGCAGCGCCCGGTCCGCGGCCTGGGCGTCATCGAACCGTGGCTGCTCAGCCGACGGGGATGAGTGGCCGGGGGCCGCTCGGCCGGGGGCTGGGCGCCGGGGTCGCGCGTACGGGCTGAGGCGCGCGGCCCGGGGAGCCGGCGGCACCGGCCGCTGCGGGGGCCGCCTCCTCGCTACGGGCTCCTGCGGGGCCCCGTGCGTCCCCTACGGGATCTGTTCGCACGGTCCCTGAGGCCTCTCTCCCCCTCTCCTCCCTCTCCCTCCTGTTCGTACGCCGCCGTTCCTGAAATGATCCGCCGGATCGGTCAGGTCAACGAGCGTTAACCGGGAGGACTGGATGGACGGCGGTATGCGGCGGTTCGGTGCGGAGGGCTGGGTCGGCATCGAGCGGCACGGCTTTGTGGCGGAGCTGGTCATGGACCGGCCCAAGGCCATGAACGCGGTCTCCACGGCAATGGCGGACGCCCTGGCGCAGGCGTGCGCCGAGCTCGCCGCCGACCGGTCCGTACGGGCCGTGGTGCTCAGCTCCACCCATGAGCGGGCGTTCTGCGTGGGCGCCGACCTCAAGGAGCGGAACTCCTTCACGGACGCGGACCTGATGCGCCAGCGGCCGCACACCCGGGCCGCGTACACCGGAGTGCTGGAGCTGCCGGTGCCCACCATCGCCGCCGTGCACGGCTTCGCGCTCGGCGGCGGCTTCGAGCTGGCGCTGGCCTGCGATCTGATCGTCGCGGACGGCAGTGCGGTGGTCGGCCTGCCGGAGGTGTCGGTGGGTGTCATCCCCGGTGGCGGAGGCACTCAGCTGCTGCCGCGCCGGGTGGGGGCCGCCCGGGCCGCGGAGCTGGTGTTCACCGCGCGCCGGGTGCCGGCCGCCGAGGCCGCGGAGCTGGGGCTGGTGGACCAGCTGGCCGCCGACGGCGAGGACCGGACGGAGGCGCTGGCGCTGGCGGCGCGGATCGCCCGTAACTCGCCGGTCGGGCTGCGGGCCGCCAAGAAGGCCCTGCGGCTGGGGCACGGGCTGGATCTGCGGGCGGGCCTGGAGCTGGAGGACGGGGCGTGGCGGAGCGTGGCCTTCTCCGGGGACCGGGCCGAGGGCGTCGCGGCCTTCAACGAGAAGCGGGACCCCGACTGGCCGGGGGAGTGACCCCGCGCCCCCGGACCCGCGGGCGCAACCGTCGATGACCCCGGCCCGGCCCGCCCCGGCGCGTGGCCCCCGCTCGGTCCGCACAACCGGAAAGGCGCGAATAGGGTGAAACATTCCTACGCTGTAGTACAGGGTGTGCTCACGGTAACGGAATGTGAGGATCCGGTGACGGGCGAGGCCAACGGCGATGCGAGGCTGCGGGCAGTGGTGGAGCTGGCGCAGGCGATGGCGGCCGCGCCCACCCCGCGCGAGTCGGCGCGCGCCGCCGCTCTGGGGGCGCGTCAGGCCCTGGGCGGCTCCTTCGCGGCGATCTCCAAGTGGGAGCGCGAGCTGGGCAAGCTGCGCGTGCTGGTCAATGTCGGCGAACTCGCCGAGGGGGAGCGGGAGTTCCCCGATGACGAGTCGTACCCGGTGCATGAGTTCCCGGAGATCGTCGGCCTGGCGCACGAGCGGTGGGCCGGCGGCGGCGAGTGCGATGCCTGGGTGGAGACCGTCGAGGGGCCGTACGGCGAGGGCCGGGGAGGGCCGGGCGGCGACGGCCGGGGCCGCTACAACCAGCAGCGGGTGGCCGCGCTGCGCCGGCGCGGCCGCGGCTGCTGTGTGGTGGCGCCGATCGTGCTGCACGGGCGGGCGTGGGGCGAGCTCTATGTCGCCCGGCGCGCCGGCGAGGCGGTCTTCACCCGCCCGGACGCGGACTTCGCGACAGTGCTGGCCGCCGTGGCGGCCGCCGGGATCGCCCAGACCGAGCGGCTCGCGGAGGCCCGCAGGCTCGCCTTCACCGATGCGCTGACCGGCCTGGCCAACCGGCGGGCCGTGGACCTGCGCCTCGACGAGGCGCTGGAGCTGCACCGCCGGGACGGTGCGGTGGTCAGCCTGGTGGTGTGTGACCTCAACGGACTGAAGGAGGTGAACGACTCGCGCGGCCACGCGGTCGGCGACCGGCTGCTGGAACGCTTCGGCTCGGTGCTCTCCCTCTGCGGCGCGATACTGCCCGGCGCCCTAGCGGCCCGGCTCGGCGGCGACGAGTTCTGCCTGCTCTCGGTCGGCCCGTCGGCCGAGGAAGTGGCCAAGGTGGCGGGCGAACTGTGCGCAAGAGCGGGGGAGTTGGAGATGGGTGACGGGGTCGCGGTCGGGGTCGCCTCGACCGGCGATCCGATCGGGCCGGTGGACACCGCCCGCCGCCTCTTCCGGCTCGCGGACGCCGCGCAGTACCGCGCCAAGGCGGAGCGGTCCGGGGAGCCGGTGGTCGCCGGGCGGCACGGCGGTCCCGACGATCCGGTCGTACGGCTGGCGGACGCGCCCGAGCCGCGGCAGGGCCCCGAGCGCCGCCGGTTCCGGAGGTGAGGCGCGGGCGGGGCGCGCACGCTGGGTAAGGGGTGATCCGTAAATCCACTCGTGACATCCGGCGATTCAGTCTCTAGGGTGCCTGAATATGAATATGCACACTGTGGTGCTGGGGACGGCCGGCACGACCGCACAGGACGTCATCGCGGTGGCCCGCGGCGCGGCCCGCATCGAGCTGCCCGAGGAGACGCTCGCCGCCGTCGCGGCCTCCCGCGCCTTCATCGACGACCTCGCCGCCAAGCCCGAGCCCGTCTACGGCGTCTCGACCGGCTTCGGCGCCCTCGCCGTCCGACACATCAGCCCCGAGCTGCGCGCCCAGCTCCAGCGCAACATCGTCCGCTCGCACGCGGCCGGCATGGGCCCGCGGGTCGAGCGCGAGGTGGTCCGCGCGCTGATGTTCCTGCGTCTGAAGACCCTGGCCTCCGGCCGGACCGGCGTGCGCCCGGTGGTCGTCGAGACGATGGCCGCGATACTCAACGCCGGCATCACCCCCGTCGTCCACGAATACGGCTCGCTCGGCTGCTCCGGCGACCTCGCCCCGCTCTCGCACTGCGCGCTGACGCTGCTGGGCGAGGGCGACGCCGAGGGCCCCGACGGCGTCGTACGGCCCGCCGGCGAGCTGCTCGCCGCGCACGGCATCGCCCCCGTCGAGCTGCGCGAGAAGGAAGGCCTGGCGCTCCTCAACGGCACCGACGGCATGCTCGGCATGCTCGTGATGGCCTGCGCCGACCTCGCCCGGCTGTTCACCTCCGCCGACATCACCGCCGCCCTCTCCCTGGAGGCGCTGCTCGGCACGGACAAGGTCCTCGCGCCCGAGCTGCACGCCATCCGCCCGCACCCCGGCCAGGCCGCCTCGGCCGCCAACATGCTCAAGGTGCTGGCCGGTTCGGGCTTCACCGGCCACCACCAGGACGACGCCCCGCGCGTCCAGGACGCCTACTCCATCCGCTGCGCCCCGCAGGTCGCGGGCGCCGGCCGGGACACCCTCGACCACGCCCGCCTGGTCGCCGACCGCGAGCTGGCGTCGGCCGTGGACAACCCCGTCGTCCTGCCCGACGGCCGGGTCGAGTCCAACGGCAACTTCCACGGCGCGCCGGTCGCCTACGTCCTGGACTTCCTGGCCATCGCCGCGGCCGACCTCGGCTCCATCGCCGAGCGCCGCACCGACCGCCTCCTCGACAAGAACCGCTCGCACGGCCTGCCCGCCTTCCTGGCCGGCGACCCGGGCGTCGACTCGGGCCTGATGATCGCCCAGTACACGCAGGCCGCGCTGGTCAGCGAGCTGAAGCGGCTGGCCGCGCCCGCCTCGGTGGACTCCATCCCGTCGTCCGCCATGCAGGAGGACCACGTCTCGATGGGCTGGTCCGCGGCCCGCAAGCTGCGCACCGCCGTCGACAACCTCGCCCGGATCGTCGCCGTCGAGCTGTTCGCCGCGACCCGCGCCATCGAGATGCGTGACGGGCTGACGGCGGCCCCCGCCAGCCTCGCGGCGCTGGACGCCGTACGGGCGGCGGGCATCCAGGGGCCGGGTGAGGACCGTTTCCTGGCGCCCGACCTGGAAGCCGCCTACGTCTTCGTGCGATCGGGGAAGCTGGTCGAGGTCGTGGAGTCGGTTACCGGGAAGCTGGCCTGACGAAGCGTCGCACGGCAGCGGCGCCGCGGGTCAGCGGCGCCGCCGCCCGGCGGCGGGCCCGTATTCGGGTCCCCGCTCAGGCGTCCGCGGCGTGCGTGGGCGGACGGGGCACTGTATGTCGGGGTGGGCCGGGGCAGGAGCCGTTGGTGGTTCCGCTCAGTGGTCGCGCGTGCGGCGGACGGAGTGGCCGACCAGCCCCGCGCCGAGCGCGAGAGCGGCGGCGCCGCCGAGGGCGTACGGCGTGGTGTCGGGGCTGCCGGTGTCGGCGAGGAGATGCCGGGATGCGGCGGCGTCCTGGGTGACGGCGTTCGCGGCGGCGTCGTCGACCGTCGTGCCGGGGCGGTCCGCCGAGGCCGCCCGCGGGCCGGAACCGCCCGCTCCGCCCTCGCCCACGCCGGCCTGCGCGGTCGGTACGAACCACAGGGCGAACAGCACCGCACCCGCGGCGGTGGCGGTCAGCAGTGGTCGTCGTGCGGTCACCGAACGATCCTCCTTGTGGGTTCGGCGAATTGGCCGTCGCACGCACCGCGGGCACCGGCCGTTGACCGCAGATGTTAGTGACCGCCGCGGGTCGCGGGGAAGTCGGGACGCGTACGTGCTTACCCTCCGTCCCATGAGCAATGGTGAGACATCACGTTTTGTGCGGCTTCATGTGGAGCTGGTCATGGAGGTCACCGACGCCGGCCGGCTGACCGGCGCGGCCCTCGACCACATCGGCGGCGATCCCTCGCTCCCGGACGACCAGCGCCAGCAGGCCCTGGACACGGTCCGCGAGGACCCGGCGGAGGCGCTGGCCCATCTCGTCGACCCGTTCGACCTCGTCACGGCCGTGCCGGGCACCGAGCTCGCGCACGCCTCCTGGAGCAGTGAGGAGATGACCGACTACGACCCGGACGCCGAGTGGGACGCGGCGGAATGGGATCTCGCCGACGACAGGGCCGCGGAGGCCTGACCCGGCACGCGGTCCCCACCCGGCGCGACCCACCGCAACCGGCTCCCCACCGGACGCAACCGACCCCTACCGACCCCGGCCCTCGTATGGCGTGATTCATACGGGGGCCTCCTCTCTGCGTGGATGCATGGATGCGTGACCCTTACGTCCGATTTGAGTGGCATCCCCCACATTCCCTTTCCTTTTCCACGGGCATGGCAGACGGTCGATAGGCACGGACGTACAACCGCTCGACTCATCGGACCGAAAGTTCCGCCGGAACTTCCATCGGGACCTCATCGAGAGTTCCGGGTTCGGTAGCAATGGAGAGATGCGCGTGATAACGGACAGTAATCGTGGCAGGGGCCTGATAACCGGCGCCGCACTGCTCGGGGGTGCACTCACCCTCGCGGCGTGCGGCGCGGCGAGCGGCGACGACGGCAGCCATGCCGCGCCCAGCCCCAAGCCCCAGCACGAGAACTCCCAGCAGGTCGACGCCGCGGCCGCCCACGAGGCGTCGCAGGCCAAGATCGAGATCGCGCCCCAGGACGGTACGACCGACGTCGGCCTCAACAGCGACGCCCAGGTCACGGTCAGCGGCGGCAAGCTCACCGACGTCACGATGACCTCCGTGGCCGCCCATTCGACCGTCGCGGGCACGATGTCCGCCGACGGCTCCTCCTGGCAGCCCGACACGGCGCTGGCCCGCTCCACGACCTACAAGGTCACCGCCCACGCCGTCGACTCCCAGGGCCGCAAGGCGGTGGAGAACTCCACCTTCTCGACCGTTTCCCCCACCAACAGCTTCATCGGCACCTTCACCCCCGAGGACGGCTCGACCGTCGGCGTCGGCATGCCGGTGTCGGTCAACTTCGACAAGCCGGTGGTGAACAAGGCGCGCGTGGAGTCCGCGATCAAGGTCGCCTCCAGCAGCAACCAGCAGGTCGTCGGCCACTGGTTCGGCGACAAGCGGCTGGACTTCCGCCCCCAGGAATACTGGAAGGCGAACTCCAAGGTCACCATGCAGCTCGGCCTCGATGACGTCGAGGCGTCGCCGGGCGTCAAGGGCGTCCAGAACAAGACCGTCAGCTTCAACGTCGGCCAGTCGCAGATCAGCACCGTCGACGCCAAGACCCACAAGATGACCGTGGTCCGCGACGGCCGGACGGTCAAGACCATCCCGATCTCGGCGGGCAGCAAGGACCACCCGACCTACAACGGCAAGATGGTCATCTCCGAGCGGTTCAAGCAGACCCGGATGAACGGCTCCACCGTCGGCTTCGCCAAGAAGGACGGCAAGGGCGAGTACGACATCCCCGACGTCCCGCACGCCATGCGCCTGTCGACGTCCGGCACCTTCATCCACGGCAACTACTGGGGCAAGGGCATCTTCGGCCACGCCAACACCAGCCACGGCTGCATCGGCCTGGAGGACGTCCGGGGCGCCGATGACCCGAAGACCGACGCCGCGTGGTTCTTCGAGCACTCGCAGCTCGGCGACGTCGTCGAGATGACGAACTCCGGCGACAAGGTCATCCAGCCGGACAACGGCCTCAACGGCTGGAACATGGACTGGTCGCAGTGGGTCGCGGGCAGCGCCCTGTCCTGACGACCGCCACGCGGTGACGACCACACCGCACGCACGACCACGCAGATATGACCACCGCCCGGTGCCGCCGTAAGTCAGGCGCGCCGGGCGGTGGCGTGCGTGCGGTGCGCGGCATCGCGGTCGGCACCGAGGCGCGCCACCGCCGTAGCCGCCGCCCACCACCGGCCGGCGGCTACACCGGTGCCGCCGTCCGTACCCTGACCAGGTGACTGAGCGCGGCAGAACCGAGAGAACCGAGAGAACCGAGAGAACCGAGAGAAGCAGCCGGGGCGGACGAAGGGGCTCCTCCCCGGAGGCCGACGAGCTGGTCGGCGGCGTGCTCGGCAGCGTCCGTTACGCGACGGACGGGGCGGCGGCCGAGGACGCCATCGAGGCGGGCGCCTCGATGCTCGCCGCGGCGGCCGTCGGCCGGGAGGCGGTCAGCGCGGCCCTGATCACGGCCGCCGCGACGGCGGTCGCGCAGTGCTGGGCGGGCGGCTGGCAGCCCGCCGACCTGGAACGTTTTCTACGGCGCGAGGCGGCCGGGGGGCACCGCCCGGCGGCAGCCGGGGGAGCGACCCTCGCGACGCTGATCGTGGACGCGATAGCGGCCGACGCGGCCCGCAACCCGGCGGCCCGGACCCCGCGCGGCACCCGCTGGGCCGACCAGCTGCGGCGGCTCGGCGCCGAGGTCTGGTGGGGGTCCGACGACGGCTACCTCGACGCCCTGGCCGGACGCCGCCGCACCACCGGCTTCGAGACCGCCTACGACGTCCTGGCGGCCCTGCGCGCCCTCGCCAGGGTCCCGCGCATCACCCCGCTCCCGGCCCCGGCACCCGCCACAAAGGCCCGGGGCGCCGCCGCCTCCCGTGCCCTCGGGCGCATCCGGGGACTGCTGGCCAAGGCCGAGGCGACGAACTTCGCGCAGGAGGCGGAGGCGCTGTCCGCCAAGGCGCAGGAGCTGATGGCCCGGCACAGCATCGACGAGGCACTCCTGGCCGGCGCGGCCGGCGCGGACGGCTCCCGGGGCGGACAGCCGGGCGGCCCGTCGGCGATCCGGATCGGCATCGAGGGACCGTACGAACAGGCCAAGGCGCTCCTCCTGGACGCCGTCGCGGCCGCCAACCGCTGCCAGGCCGTCTGGGCCGCCGACATCGGCTTCTCCACCCTCGTCGGCTTCGAAAGCGACCTGGAAGCGAGCGAGCTGCTCTACACCTCCCTCCTCCTCCAGGCCACCGCCGCCATGCACCGCGAGGCCAACGCCCTCCCCAAGGCTCTCCAGGAGCAGGGCGGCGCCCCCGCCGGCCGCGGCCGCTCCCGCCGCACCCGCGACTTCCGCCAGACCTTCCTCGTCGCCTACGCGGACCGCATCCGGGGCCGCCTGACCGAGGCCACCGCCGCCGCCACGGCCGCCGTCACCGCCGAGTCCCCCGACGCGGCCCCCGGCCTCCTCCCGGTCCTCGCCGCCCGCGAACTCGCGGTGGAGGAGACCACCGGCGCCCTCTTCCCCGACACCGCCCCGGTCCGGCTGCGCGGCGTACGGGACGCGGAAGGATGGCACGCGGGCCGGGCGGCCGCCGACCGGGCGCGACTGGGGAACGACGACTGACGGGAGACGACTGACGGAAGACGTCAGGCGCGGGCGGCGTGCACCCCGTCAGCCGAGCAGGAGCGACGCGTCCCACCGCGCCTCCGGCGTCCGGCCGGTGGCGTAGGTGTGCAGCGCGAGCGCGACCCCCGCCGCGCCCCCGAGGAAACCCGCCCGTGGGGCGCAAGAGCGCGGCCCGTCGAGCGGCCGTGGCGGTGGCCCTCCCGGCAGCCAGGGCGCCGGTAGCGGAAACCGCACCGCAGCGCCGGATCGTGGGCGTCCAGGACGGACGCCGCCAGGCCGGGCAGCAGCTCGCGCAGCCGCCGCCATCAGCCCCGTCCTAGGACGGAAGGCCGAGCGCAAGATCCATACAACGGCGGTCCCGCCATCCGCGGCCCAACCGCGAGGGTGAACGGGCACCCACTCGACTCACCTCACGGAGGCTGACGTTGGACACGCGCGAACCGGCCACACCCACAGGACCCGCCGACACGGACGCGGCGGCACACGAGGCAGGGCAACTGATCGAGGCGTCCCTGGGCCACCTCTACTCCGCGGCGGTGCGCACCGCCGCCGCCCTCGGCCTGGCCGACCACCTGGCGTCGGGCCCCCGCACCGCCGCCGAACTCGCCCGCCTGACCGGCACCGACGCCGTATACCTGGGGCGCGCCCTGCGCTACCTCGCCACCCGCAAGGTCTTCCGCGAGGACGCCCAGGGCGCCTTCCACCTCACCCCCGCCGCACAGTTCCTGCGTACCGACGTGCCCGGCTCGCTGCACGCCGCGGTCCTGATGCTCACGGACGAGCTGTTCGTCCGCTCCTCATCGGGGTTCGAGGAGACGTTACGGACCGGCGAACCGGCCTTCCCCAAGGTCTTCGGCGCCCCGTTCGTCGAGTACATCACGGCCGAAACCGCCGCCCGGGAACTCTTCGACACCGGCATGGCCGCCTTCTCCGAGCCGATGAACGCCCTGATCGCCGACGCCTACTCCTTCCCGCGGAACGCCACGGTCGTCGATGTCGGCGGCGGCCGCGGCGGACTGCTGCGCCAGGTGCTCCTGCGTCACCCCGACCTCTGCGGGGTGCTCTTCGACCAGGAACCCGCACTGCACGAACACCTCCTGTCGGACGCGGAGTTGACCGGACGGTGGCGCACCGAACCGGGCGACTTCTTCGCATCCGTACCGGAGGGCGGAGACGTCTACGTCGTGAAGCACGTACTGCACGACTGGGACGACGACAGGGCCGTGCGCATCCTGGAGTCCTGCCGCCGCGCCATGGCCCACGACGGCAAGGTCCTGGTCGTCGACTCCGTCCCGTCCCCGGGCAACGAACCCCCTCTGGGCAAGGCGGTGGACGTGGCCATGATGACGATCGTGACGGGCAGGGAGCGCGGACCCGAGGACCTGGACGCCCTCTTCACCCGGGCCGGCCTGCGCCGCACCCGGATCCTGCCCACCCCGACCTTCGCGTCCATCGTCGAGGCGGTCGCCGCCTAGCGGAAGGGACGAGTGAGGCGAGCCCTTGCCGCGGCTCCCAACGGAAGGGCTCGGAAGGTGTCTTGACCTCAAAGGCGACGCAGAACCTGCGCCTCCGCCCGCTCGACGACCGTACGGCCGTACGCGTGCACGAGGGAGAGGTGGAAGAGGGACGGCGCCAAGGGCGCCCAGCGGTGGATGCGGTTGGTCCGCAGCATGTAGGTGACCACCGTCGCCGGCCGGAAGGGAACGTAGTCGATGGTCTGGTGCTCCCACCGGTCGGCGACACCCCGGCTGATGCGCGCTTGGAGATCCGCGCTCGAGAGGTCCTTGAGCTGGGCATGGAAGTGACCGCTCCAGTGGCGCTTGTCCATGTCCAGGACGAAGGCCAGTAGATCGAGAGAGTATTCCTGGGGCTCCAGGGACAACTCCTCCCGCATCCCGCGACGGGCCACCGCGTGCAGGTCCGGCGCGCTCCGCCCCGAAGAATCGATGTGCCGCGAAAGACC
Source organism: Streptomyces sp. NPDC101227 (assembly GCF_044767545.1). Classification (NCBI taxonomy): domain Bacteria; kingdom Bacillati; phylum Actinomycetota; class Actinomycetes; order Kitasatosporales; family Streptomycetaceae; genus Streptomyces; species Streptomyces sp. NPDC101227. Next base: position 482,398 of record NZ_JBIWOD010000006.1, read on the forward strand.
CTCGTTGACGGAGGAGTTCCAGACGCCCGGCGCCATGCGTACCCGATTGCTGCGTTGGCTCACGACGAGCATGTCGTCGGCGGTGACCACGGCGACGTTGACCGCGAAACTGCACTGGAGGAAGGACGGAGCCGCCAGTGGGTCGTCGGGATTCAGATAGCGGGTCCGGGGCGTGGTGCCGTCGGAGAGCCTACGGTCCAGTTGCTGAGCGGCGCGGAACGTGTAGTAGTCCGTAGGGCGCAGCCGCAGGTGAATTTCGGGCGTCTCGTCGAGAGGGGTGCGGGAGATGTCGAAGGACTCGACGGCGTAGCGCGGACCGTTCCACAGCGGCGTGCGTCCCTCCGCCCGCAACCGCTCGCCCTCTTCGGCGATTTCGTCCCGCCAGTCGACCATGTCCGGTGGCAGCGCCACCTCTTCGTCGAGCACCTGGATGTTGATGGTCTCCGGGGGCACCGGAGACGATCCGTCGCCTTCGACGATCAACGCGGAAGTCCGCAGGGGCCCGAGCGAGAACGTCTGCCAGACGGGCCCCGACTCCTCCTGCCGCCGCATGGTACGAATCGCGGTCGTGGAGCGCTTGCGCAGCCGATACCAGCCGTCCTGCAGCGGCTGCTGGAACAGCACGGCGCACACCATGCCGAGCACGGCGCCCACCACTCCGTTGGCCACATCGATTCCGTCCATGCCAGAGACGGTAAGGATCTTGCCGCTGCCAGGAGGCCGTCGTGCCTCATCCGTTACCCGGCGGCCGCGGCCGACCGGTTACCGAACTGCTGCCCTCACCTACAGCCGACGTGAGCAGGCCGGCGCGCTACTTGTCCGCCTCCGGGGCCGGCGCGACTCCGACGGGGCAGCTCACGCCCGTGCCCCCGATCCCGCAGTACCCCGCGGGGTTCTTGTCGAGGTACTGCTGGTGATAGCCCTCGGCAGGAAAGAACGGCCGGTCCTCGGCGGGGAGGATTTCGGTGGTGATGTCGCCATAGCCGGCATTCCGGAGGACGGTGCGGTAGGCGTCGCGGGAGGCCTCGGCGGCGGACTGCTGGGCGGGGGAGTGGGTGTAGAGGGCGGAGCGGTACTGGGTGCCCACGTCGTTGCCCTGGCGGAAGCCCTGGGTGGGGTCGTGGGACTCCCAGAAGATCTTCAGGAGGGCCGTGTACGGGATGACCTCGGGGGCGTAGACGACGCGGACGGCCTCGGTGTGGCCGGTGTGGCCGCTGCAGACCTCTTCGTACGTGGGGTTGGGGGTGTGGCCGCCCTGGTAGCCGACGAGGGTCGTCCAGACGCCTTCGGCCTGCCAGAACTTGCGCTCGGCGCCCCAGAAACAGCCCAGACCGAAGTCCGCGGTCTCCAGGCCCTCCGGGTACGGGCCCAGCAGCGGGTTGCCGAGGACGCTGTGCCGGTCGGGTACGCCGAACTCCCGCTCGGGGCGGCCCTTCAGCGCTTCCTCGGCGGTGGGGAGATGGGTCTTGAAGCGGGAGAACAGCATCAGGATCAGGCTCCAGAGGGCGAGAAGGGGAGAGCGGAAGGGGAGCGAGCTGGGGGGAGGGAGGGGGACGGACGGGACGCGGTCAAAGGGAGAACGTTCGGGGGCGGGTCCGCATTCCGTACGGGCGTCAGTGGCCCTTCCGCGGGAAGCCCGCCGATGTGCCGCCCAGCTGTTCCCAGCCGGCGATGGCCAGGGCGCGGTAGGCGGCGTACTCGGCGGCCGGACTGCGGCCGTAGGACCAAGGGACGGCGCCCACGTGACCGTCGACCAGGCGGAGCTGCTCCATGGCCTCGGCGTAGCGTTCGGCGCGTACCAGGAACCACACCAGCAGATGGCGGACGTGCGGGGCCATCGGGTGATCGGCCGGGGCCTGGTCCAGGGCGAAGTGGGCGCCCTCGATGGCCCGCTCGATCACCACGCTCTGATAGAGGCTGCGGACCATATTGGCTTCGGGGAGGTGCTCGTACACCGCGAAGAGCGGAAGGGCCGGGAGGAGACTCTTCGCCGGCGCCCCGGCCGCCGCGCGCTCGGCGAACCCCTCGGCCTCCTCGCGGGAGCCGTGCCACTTCTCCGACCAGTACGGAAGCGCGGCGAGATGCGCGCCCATGTGATGCGGGGCGCGCTGGGCGACCTTGGACCAGAGCTCTTCGTAGTCGGCGCGGCGCTCGCCCAGACCGCGGGCGACGGCCAGCTCCGTGATGTACGGGATGGGGCTGCCCGGCGCCAGCAGCGCCGCCTCCCGGCAGACCGTACGGGCCTCCTCCAGGATCATGCGGAAGTCCTGGGAACCGGGGTCGCGCAGCGCCTGGAGGACCAGGAACTGGGCATGCGTCTGGGCCCCTCCGGGGTCCTTGGGGGACTCCAGCCGCCAGGTGCGCAGCCAGATGCCCCCGGTCCGCGGCCCGTCGCCGTGCCCGGCGGCGTCGGCCCCCTCGGCACCCTCCTGCGCCAGCTCGAACGCCGCCGAGCCCGCCAGCGTCTGGATCCGCTGCCACCGCAGCTCCCAGTTGTCTCCGGTGGACTTCAGCAACGCGGCGGCCGGGCGCCAGTCGCGGGTACGCCGTATCTCGGCGAGCGCGTCATCCAGCTCCTGATCGGGGCCGGGCAGCCGTATGTCGAGCTCGTCCAGCGGCACGAAGCCGTAGCCCGCCATCGGGTCGGAGGCCACGACCAGACCCTGCCGGGCCTGCTGTACGGCCCGCCGGCGCCGCATCCAGGGCAGGAAGACGAAACCGCCGAGTGCGGTCGCGGCGAGGAGCACGAGCAGAGCGTCCATGTGGTGTGTCCCGGTCGGTGGGTGGGAGGGAGGGGGCTGGATCGGAGGTCTGAGGTCTGAGGTCTGAGGTCTGGATCGGGGCCGGAGTCGGGTCGGGGTCGGGGTCGGGGTCTGGATCGTAGTGAGTAGGAGCTGTCGTGGTGAGCCGGAGCCGTCGTATGTATTCACTCTCCAGCGAAGCAGAAAGTTCCGGAAATCTCCCTTGCGCGGCCGACTACCCTCGACAGGCATGAGCGATCAGCGCGACCAGCGCCACCAGCACTTCGAAACCCTTGCCATCCACGCAGGTCAGGAGCCCGACCAGGCCACCGGCGCGGTGGTACCGCCCATCTACCAGGTCTCTACTTACAAGCAGGACGGTGTGGGCGGACTGCGCGGCGGCTACGAGTACAGCCGCAGTGCCAATCCGACCCGTACCGCCCTCGAAGAGAATCTCGCCGCCCTGGACGGCGGCCGGCGCGGCCTCGCCTTCGCCTCCGGCCTCGCCGCCGAGGACTGCCTGCTGCGCACCCTGCTGACCCCCGGCGACCACGTCGTCATCCCCAACGACGCCTACGGCGGCACCTTCCGCCTGTTCGCGAAGGTCGTCGAGCGGTGGGGCGTGGAGTGGTCGGTGGCCGACACCTCCGACCCGCAGGCCGTACGCGACGCGCTGCGGCCCCGTACGAAGGCGATCTGGGTCGAGACGCCCAGCAACCCGCTCCTCGGCATCAGCGACATCGCGGCGCTGGCCGGCATCGCCCGGGAGGCGGGCGCCAAGCTCGTCGTCGACAACACCTTCGCCAGCCCCTACCTCCAGCAGCCGCTCGCCCTGGGCGCGGATGTGGTCGTCTACTCGACGACCAAGTACATGGGCGGGCACTCGGACGTCGTGGGCGGCGCACTGGTCGTCAACGACGATGCGCTGGGCGAGGAACTCGCCTACCACCAGAACGCGATGGGCGCGATCGCCGGGCCGTTCGACGCCTGGCTGGTGATGCGCGGCATCAAGACCCTGGCCGTACGCATGGACCGGCACAGCGCCAACGCGGCCCGCGTCGCCGAGCTGCTGGTCTCGCACAAGAAGGTCACCCGCGTGTACTACCCGGGCCTGCCCGAGCACGCCGGCCACGAGATCGCCGCCAAGCAGATGCGGTCCTTCGGCGGGATGGTGTCGTTCCAGGTGGCGGGCGGCGAGCAGGAGGCCGTGGAGGTCTGCAACCGCGCCAAGCTGTTCACCCTGGGGGAGTCGCTGGGCGGTGTGGAGTCCCTGATCGAGCACCCGGGACGGATGACGCACGCGTCGACGGCCGGGTCCGCGCTGGAGGTTCCGAGCGACCTCGTACGGCTGTCGGTGGGCATCGAGTCCGCCGACGACCTGCTGGCGGACCTCACGCAGGCCCTCGGCTGACGAGGCCCGTCAGGGGGCGGCCCGCGGGATCCGGCGGATGCGGACAGCGGACAGCGGATAGCGGATTCGGTTGACGGGTCCGTCGGGGCTCCGGTCAGCGGTCCGGTTTGCGGTGCGGACGGCGGCACCGGCGGCGGTCCGGTTGGCGGCCCCTGAAGCGCGTCACCACCCTTCCACCAGGAGGGGTGGTGACGTCACCGCGCGGGCGCCCCGGCGTGCATCAGGACGCGGGGCCGGCCGGCGTCAGCGACGCGGTGAGCGTGGCGAGGGAGGCGTTGAAGCGGGTGAGCAGCGCGCAGAACGCGTCCCGGTCGTCCGGCGACCAGTCCTCCGTCACCAGGGCCATCAGCGCACGGCGCGAGGCGCGCACCTCCTCCAGGCGGGCCCGGCCGCGCTCCGACAGCTGGAGCACCACGGCCCGGCCGTCCTCGGGGTGGGTGGCGCGGCTGACCAGCCCGGAGTCCACCAGGGGCGCCACCTGGCGGGTAACCGTCGACGAGTCGATGCCCATCCCGGCGGCCAGGGCCTTGACGCCCATCGGCCCCTCCTGGTCGAGGCGGTTCAGCAGCAGGTAGGCGGCGCGGTCCATGGAGTTGCGCGCCTGCCCCACGCCACCCAGACGGCTCTGTTCGGCGCGGCGGGCGAAGACGGCCACTTGGTGCTGCAGCGCGTCGAGGAGAGCGGTGTCGGGGTGGGTCGTCATGTCCGAAGAGGTGGGCATGGCCGGGAGCTCGCTTCATGGAGGTGCGTATGGATGGGAGGACAGCGTACGCGGATGCTGCGGGGACGGTACCGACCCCGTCGTTCCGATAACACCCCGTGAGGTGGCCGAGACCGTTCCGCGCCGTACGGGGGATCTCGCCATCCGGTCGAAAAGGCCCAGGACAGCCCGAACTGCGAGACTGACGGCATGGCCGATCACACGCCTCGCACGCCACACGAGCCCCAGGAAGCGGCGCTCTCCGCCGACGCCGCGATCACCGGGGGCCCGCTCGCCGAGGAGCCGATTGCCGAGGGCCGGATCGCCGAGGAATCGGTTGCCGAGGACCCCATCTCCAGGGACCCGATCTCCGAGGACCCCGTCTCCGAGATCACGGTCGATGACGTCCGCGAGGCGCACAAGCTGCTCTCCGGCGTCTCCCGCGCCACTCCTCTGGAGGGCAGCCGCTATCTGTCGGGGCTGGTCGGCTCCCCGATACACCTCAAGTGCGAGAACCTCCAGCGCACCGGATCCTTCAAGATCCGCGGCGCCTACGTACGCATCGCCCGGCTCTCCCCGCAGGAGCGGGCGGCCGGTGTGGTGGCGGCCAGCGCCGGCAACCACGCACAGGGCGTGGCACTGGCGGCGTCCCTGCTGGGCGTGCGCTCGACGGTGTTCATGCCGGCCGGGGCGCCGCTGCCGAAGGTCGCCGCGACCCGCGAATACGGCGCCGAGGTCCGGCTGCACGGCCAGGTGGTCGACGAGACGCTGGCCGCCGCCGAGGAGTACGCGAAGGAGACCGGCGCGGTCTTCATCCACCCCTTCGACCACCGGGACATCATCGCCGGTCAGGGCACACTCGGCCTGGAAATCCTCGAGCAGTGCCCCGAGGTGCGCACCATCGTCGTCGGGATCGGCGGCGGCGGGCTGGCCGCCGGGGTCGCGGTGGCGGTCAAGGCGCTGCGGCCGGATGTGAAGGTCATCGGCGTACAGGCGGCGGGCGCGGCCTGCTACCCGCCGTCGCTGGAGGCCGGGCAGCCGGTGGCCATCGAGTCGCTGGCCACGATGGCGGACGGGATCAAGGTCGGACGGCCCGGCGATGTGCCGTTCCGGATCGTCCATGAGCTGGTGGACGAGGTCCGTACGGTCTCCGAGGACGAACTCTCCAGCGCGCTGCTGCTGTGCCTGGAGCGGGCGAAGCAGGTGGTGGAGCCGGCCGGGGCGAGCCCGGTGGCGGCGCTGTTGTCCCACCCGGAGACGTTCGAGGGGCCGGTCGTCGCGGTGCTGTCCGGCGGAAACGTCGACCCGCTGCTGATGCAGCGCGTGCTGCGGCACGGCATGGCCGCCGCCGGGCGCTACCTCTCGCTGCGGCTGCGGCTGACGGACCGGCCGGGCGCGCTGGCGACACTGCTGGGCGTGCTGACGGTGGTCGACGCCAACGTCCTGGACGTGGGCCACGTACGGCTCGACCCCCGGCTCGGACTGACGGAGGTCGAGGTGGAGATCCAGCTGGAGACCAAGGGGCCGGAGCACTGCGCCGAGGTGGGCGAGGCGCTGCGCGAGGCGGGGTACTTCGTCATCGCGTAGCGGGGGGCCGGTCCCCGCCGTTGAGGCGCGGCCGAGGACGGTCCCCGCAGGTGAGATGCGGCGTCACGGGAGGACCGCGGCGCCGCGCGCGTACGCCGAAAGTACGAGAATCCGAAAACCTGTATCGCGATGTATCGCGTTCGGAGTACAGTCCTGGCGACGGTTCGCCGGTAGGACGGTATGCCGGTGGTCCGTGGCGACTCGCTACGGACAAATGCCCGCGGAGCTGGTGCGCATATGGGTAACTGCCCGCAGGGCGTACAAAGTCCGGCAACCGTAATATTCGACCTGGAACTAACCCAAGCCATGGGAGTACCCACATGCCAGGCGCCATTTACGCCGAAGGTCTGGTGAAAACATTCGGTGACGTACGGGCTCTGGACGGCGTCGATCTCGACGTACCCGAAGGAACCGTCCTGGGAATGCTGGGCCCGAACGGTGCCGGCAAAACCACCGCCGTACGGGTCCTGACGACCCTGCTCCAGCCCGACCGCGGCAAGGCCGAGGTCGCCGGGATCGACGTCCTCGCACACCCGGACCGGGTGCGCCGCGCCATCGGACTGTCGGGCCAATTCGCCGCCGTGGACGAGTACTTGACCGGCCGCGAGAACCTCATGATGGTCGGACAGCTCTACCAGATGAGTGCCCGGGACGCGAAGCGCCGGGCCGGCGAGCTGCTGGAGCGCTTCAACCTCTCCGACGCCGCAGACCGCACCGCCAAGACCTACTCCGGCGGGATGCGCCGCCGCCTCGACCTCGCCGCCGCGCTGGTCGTCAGCCCACCCGTGATGTTCATGGACGAGCCGACCACCGGCCTGGACCCGCGCAACCGCCAGCAGCTGTGGGACGTCATCCAGGAACTCGTCGCGGGCGGCACGACCCTGCTGCTCACCACGCAGTACCTGGAAGAGGCCGACCGCCTCGCCAACGACATCTGCGTCGTCGACCACGGCAAGGTCATCGCCCGCGGCACCTCCGACCAGCTCAAGGCGCGCACCGGCGGCGAACGCGTCGAGGTCGTGGTGCACGCGCCCGAGCACATCACCGTCGCCGAGGGCATCCTGCGCGGCTTCGGCAAGGGCGAGGTCACCGTCGAACCGCACACCCGCAAGATCACGGTCACGGTGACCGGCGGCGCCAAGCTGCTCGCCGAGATCATCCGCGAGCTGGACACCCGCGGCGTGGAGATCGATGACATCGGGCTGCGCCGCCCGACCCTCGACGATGTCTTCATCTCGCTGACCGGGCATGTCGCCGAGGCGGCGGACGGGGGCGCGGACAACGGCGAGGACGGCGCCGCGGGGCGCCAAAAGACCGGCGCCGGCGGCCGCCGGAAGAAGGGCGAGCGGACGGGCGAGCCCGCCGCCGTGCGGGATACGGCCCGCGAGACGGCCGACAAGGAGGGCGTGAAGTGACGACGGCGACCGAAACGGCCCCGGCCCGCACCCCCCGGCCGCGCGGCGGCATCAGCCGGTCCGTACGCGACTCCCTGGTCGTGGCCAAGCGCAATCTCATCCGGATGATGCGCATCCCCGAGGTGGTGATCTTCGGGCTGATCCAGCCGATCATGTTCGTGGTGCTGTTCACGTACGTCTTCGGCGGCTCCATCAACATCCCCGGCGCCCCGGTCGGCAACGCCCAGGCGTACCGCGAATTCCTGATGGCCGGCATCTTCGCGCAGACCGTCACCTTCGCCACCGCCGGTGCGGGCGCGGGCATCGCCGACGACATGCACAAGGGCCTGATCGACCGGTTCCGGTCGCTGCCGATGTCCCGTGGCGCGGTGCTCACCGGCCGCACCCTGGCCGACCTCGTGCAGACCGCGCTGACGCTCGTGGTGCTGGCCGTCGTCGCGCTGCTGATCGGCTGGCGCACGCACGAGAACATCCTCGCGGTGCTGGCCGGCTTCGGATTGCTGCTCCTGCTCGGCTACGCCTTCTCCTGGATCGGCGCGCTGATCGGCCTCTCGGTCCGCACCCCCGAGGCGGCCACCTCCGGCGGGCTGATCTGGCTCTTCCCGCTGACCTTCATCTCCAACGCGTTCGTGCCGGTCAACGGCATGCCGCCGTTCCTCCAGCACATCGCGGAGTGGAACCCGTTCAGCGCCACCGTGGCCGCGGCCCGGGACCTGTTCGGCAACACCATCCCGCACGTCCCCACGTCGGTGACCGGCGCCTGGCCCATGGAACACCCGGTGGCGGCCTCGGTGATCTGGTCGCTGCTGATCATCGCGGTCTTCCGGACCCTGGCGGTCCGCAAGTACCGCTCGGCGACGGCCTGAGGTCCACCTGCACCTCTTGAGGTCCCCTTCCGGCACCTCCTGAGGTCTACCTGCACCTGAGGTCTACCTGCAGGGGTTCCGTGCCCGCCCACGGGCTTCGCCTTGCCCGCTGCCTCCTTCCTCTTTACGGCAACGATTACGGAGCGTGATTCGTTCCCACGTTCCGTGAGGCAAGGTGCACACACAGTGAAAAGGTGCACGCACAGTGAAGCGGCCCGGAGCGCTCCTCAGGCTCCGGGCCGCTTTATGCCCTGTTCGGTGGCGCGGGCCTCAGCCGGAGTACGGCTTGGCCTCGAGGATCTTCACGGTCGCCTTCTTACCGTTCGGGAGCTCGTACTCCGCGGTGTCGCCGATCTTCTTGCCGTTCACGCCCGCGCCCAGCGGCGACTGCGGGGAGTAGGTCTCGATGTCCGAGCTCGCGTACTCCCGCGAGGCCAGCAGGAACTCGAGCGTGTCGTCCGGGTCTCCGTCGAACGCGATGGTGACGACCGTGCCGGGAGCGACGACGCCGGTGGCGGCGGGGGCCTCGCCGACCTTCGCCGTCTGCAGCAGCTGGGTCAGCTGGCGGACACGAAGCTCCTGCTTGCCCTGCTCTTCCTTGGCGGCGTGATACCCGGCGTTCTCCTTGAGGTCGCCCTCCTCGCGGGCCGCCGCGATCTTTTCGGTGATCTCGGCGCGGGCGGGACCAGACAGGTGCTCCAGCTCGGCCTTGAGCTGGTCATACGCCTCCTGGGTAAGCCAGGTGACGTTCTCGCTGGTCTGGGTCACAGGTGCTCCTCGTCGGTACTGGGGATAAATCAAACGCCCTACCAGGAAGGTTTGCGCCTTCTCAGGTGGGCGAAACCACGAGCCTAACAATTCCGGCACAAAACGGGGAGGGGGAATTCCACAGGGAACGCACAGCGACGCATCGTCGCTGCTCAGAGGCGGTCACACCGCGCGGCGCCCGGCCCCGTGCGCCGGGCATGCCGAATCCGTGAGGCGGAGATGCGACATGCCCCTGTCAGTTGCCCGGAGCCGCCTGGCAGCCGACCAGTACGGCATTGGTCGCCCGCTTGGTGGTGCGCAGCGTGACCTCGGTGTTCACCTGGTCCGTGCGCTGGTCGATGGTGACGTCCTTGCGGCCCACCTCGGAGCCGTCCGCGGCCTGCGAGCGCAGCGTGCAGACGCCCTTGTCGTCCTTGTCCTTGATCACCTCAAGGTGCACCTTGACGGCGCTGTCGGACACCGCGTCCCAGGTGATGATCCGGCCGCTGAGATCCTGTCCGGCGATGTACGAGGCGCCGGCCCAGCCGACCATCGCGAGCAGCGCGACGCCCAGTACCGCTCCGATGATCTTGAGCTTGCGGTCCGCACGCTGGTCCGCGGAGCGGCCGTAGCGTCCGTCCGGGAGCCCGTCGCGCACCGCCGTCATGATCATTCCTCCTGGTACGGGGACCTGTGCGGGCCCTGAGGCGGTGGAGCCCCGGCGGGTCTCCGGCCCAGGGATGGATCCAGGGAATACAGCGCCCCCTCGCTTCGGTCACTATAGGAGGCATCTTCTTGAGCCTTGCACCCAGCCTTTCACCCAGCCTTTCACTGAGGATCGAGTCTTGACTGAGCAGCTGCGATTGATGGCGGTCCACGCCCACCCCGACGACGAGTCGAGCAAGGGTGCGGCCACCATGGCCAAGTACGTGTCCGAGGGGGTGGACGTGCTGGTCGCCACCTGCACAGGAGGCGAGCGAGGTTCCATCCTCAACCCCAAGCTCCAGGGTGACGCGTACATCGAGGAGCACATCCACGAGGTACGGAAGAAGGAGATGGACGAGGCCCGGGAGATCCTGGGCGTCAAGCAGGAGTGGCTGGGCTTCGTCGACTCCGGGCTGCCCGAGGGCGACCCGCTGCCGCCGCTGCCCGATGGCTGCTTCGCGCTGCAGGACGTCGAGGTGGCGGCCGGCCGGCTGGTCAAGCTGATCCGGGAGTTCAAGCCGCAGGTCATCACGACCTACGACGAGAACGGCGGCTACCCGCACCCGGACCACATCATGACCCACAAGATCACGATGGTGGCCTTCGAGGCGGCCGGCGACCCGGAGAAGTACCCGGAGGCCGGGGAGCCCTGGCAGCCCCAGAAGCTCTACTACAACCAGGGCTTCAACAAGCCGCGCACCATCGCACTGCATGAGGCGCTCCTGGAGCGCGGCATGGACTCGCCGTACGGCGAGTGGCTGGAGCGCTGGAAGCAGTTCGAGCAGCGCGAGCGCACCCTGACCACCTACATCCCGTGCGCCGACTTCTTCGAGATCCGCGACAAGGCGCTGATCGCGCACGCCACCCAGATCGACCCCGACGGCGGTTGGTTCCGGGTCCCGATGGACATCCAGCGCGAGGTCTGGCCGACGGAGGAGTACGAGCTCGCGAAGTCGCTCGTGGACACTTCCCTCCCCGAGGACGACCTCTTCGCGGGCATCCGCAACAATTGACCCCATGATGAGCGCGACCAGCAACCTCGCCCTGACGCACTTCGTCACCCTTGCCGACAGCTTCGACAAGGACAAGGTGACCCCCGGCGTCCTCGGCTTCATCGTCTTCGCGGTCATCGGCGGCGCCGTGTGGCTGCTGATGAAGTCCATGAACAAGCACATGAGGAAGGTGGACTTCGAGGAGGCACCGGAGGAAGGCGAGACGACCGCCGCCTCCGCGACGGTGCCGAAGCCGAAGACCAGCTGAGGGACCTTACGGGCAGACCCCGGGACCGGGTGCGGTCGATGGCCGGCCGATGGGTTACGGCCGGCTGACCGGCCCGGCGGCTCGCTGATCCAAGCGGTCAGCGAGCCGCATCCGGGCCCGCCCGGCGTCAGTCCGCGGCGGCCGGCGTGACGGCTATGCCCATGACCTCACGCGCATGGCGGCTCGGCAGCATGCCGAGCCGCCACGCCTGCCACCCCGTTTCCGGCTCCACCCCGCGCTCCAGCAGCAGTGCGAACGCCTCCGCGCACTCCGTCAGCTTCCCGTCGCGGGCCGCGTGCCCCTCCCGTACGAGCTGCGCCAGCTCCTCCTGCGCCACGGCCGTGCCCACCACGGAGCCGCCCGGCGAGGCGAACGGCAGCAGCGTGCAGCGCAGAAAGCGGGCCCAGTCCTCGCCGCGCCGGTCGCCGTAGCCGCCGAAGATCCGCGCCGCCTCACCGGCCAGTTCCAGGGCCTGCGCCGCCCGCCCGTTGCCGGCATCGATGATCACCAGCTCCAGGCACGACCAGGCCTCGCCGTGCGGCACCGCGATGCGCTGGAAGTCCTTACGGGCGTCCTGCAACAGCTGCCGGGCGAAGCCGCTGTTGCGCAGCGAACCCGTCTGCTCGGCCCGCAGATCCCGGGTGACCCGCCCCGAATGATGCCGGGCACACGCCAGCCCATAGCCGTCCTGCATCCGGCTGAACATCGTCCGCGACCGCTCCAGCTGCCGCAGCGCCGCGTCCTGCTCGCCCTGCTCCTCCAGCGCCTGGCCCAGGTAGTACATCGTCCAGGCCTCGCCGCGGGCGTCCTCGTGCCGCTGGTGCAGTGCCAGCGCCTGCCGCAGCTGGTCGGCGGCCGGATCCGGATCGCCGTCCACCAGCCTGGCCCGCGCAAGCTGGGTCATCGCCCAGGCCGTGCCACGCTCGTCCTGCGTCCGCCCGTAGAGCTCCATCGCGGCGCCCAGCGCTTCCTCCGCCCGCGGCACCTCGCCCATCCGCAGATACACCTGGCCGAGCTGGAAGTGCGCCCACGCCTGGCCGTGCACGCTCTCGCTCTCCTCGTGCAGCTCCAGCGCCTCGCGCAGCAGGGCGAGCGCCTCGGCGATCCCCGCCCGGTCCCGCTCCACCGCTGCCAGCGCATGCAGCGTCCAGGCCCGGTCGCCGTGCATATCGGCGCCGGACTGCATCTCGAGCGCCTCCCGCAGCTTGGCCGCGGCCTCGGTCAGATTGCCCTGCTGCTGGAGCGTGATGCCCAGATCGCGCAGCGCACGGGCGGCACCCACCGGATGCTGCGCCTCGAAATACAGGTCCACCACCGACGACAGGGTCGTGCGCGCCTTGTCCAGCTCGCCCAGCTGCCGGGCCGCGACGCCCGTACGCCACTGCACCGAACGCATCAGCAGGCCCTGGCCGACCGCCCGGGTCAGTTCGTTCAGCTCCCCGAGGCGGTAGAGGTCGCCGCGCAGCAGGCAGTAGTCGGCCAGCGCGCCCAGCAGATGCGAGACCGTTGCCTGGTCGACGTCCTGGTCGGCGTGCGCCAGCGCGGACGTGATGAAACTCGACTCGTCGTCCAGCCACTGCAGGGCCGCGTCCAGGGAGGTGAAGCCGTGCGACCCGAAACGGTCGGCGCGCGTCGACGTACGGCCGTCGACCAGGCGGATGACCGAGTCGGCCAGCTCCGCATAGCCGCGGATCAGCCGCTCCTGGGCCGCGACCCGCTCCTCCGGCGCCTCCTCCGCGGTCAGCCGGCCGTACGCGAAGCGGTGCACCAGGGTGTGCAGGCGGTACCGCTTGCCGCGCACATGCTCTATCAGCCCGGCTTCCGCCAGCGTCGTCAACTGCCGCTCCGCCGCGGGGTTTTCCACCCCCAGCAGCGCCGCCGCGGCCGCCGCGCCCAGGGACGCCCGGCCCACCAGCGCCAGCCGGCGCAGCAGCCGCCGGGCCGTCTCCGGCTGGTCGGCGTAGCGCAGCGACAGGGCCCGCTCCACCGGCGTCGCCGCGTCGTACGACGCCAGATCCGCGGCCAGCGCGGCCGGGGTGCGCGCGCCCACCGAGGAGCCCGCCACCCGCAGCGCCAGGGGCAGGCCCGCGCACTGCTCCACGATCCGCTCGATCGCCCGCGCGTCGTAGGGGCCCGCCTCGTCCGCCGTCCCGTCCGCCGCGGCCCGCAGCAGCTCCTCGGTGCCCGCGGCGTCCAGCGGCCCCACCGGCAGCTGATGCACCCAGGCCTGGAGGTCATCGGGCAGCTCCAGCGGCTCGCGGGAGGTGACCAGCACCAGGCTGTCGGAGCGGTCCGGCACCAGCGTGCGCACCTGCTCGGGATCGGAGGCGTCGTCCAGCAGCACCGTCACCGGAAGGCCCGCCACATGCTGGTGGTAGAGCTCGGTCAGCCGCTTGACGTGCTGCTCCTGCGACGTCCGCTCGCGGAACAGCAGCTGCTCGCGGGGCGCCCCGAGCCGGTTGAGCAGATGCAGCAGGGCGTTGCGGGTCGGCAGCGGCAGTTCGCCGGGGGTGTCGCCGCGCAGATCGACCACGCACGCGCCACGGAACTGATCGCGCAGCTGATGGGTCGCCCGCACCGCCAGCGCCGTCCGCCCCGAACCCGGCTCGCCGTGCAGCACCACCACCGTCGGCTTGGTCTCCGTACTCGCGCGCGCCGCGTGCACCCACTGCGCGATCTGTGCCAGCTCCGCCCGCCGGCCGGCGAACGGCCCGTCGGAACTGGGGAGTTGGGAGAAGGAGTGCTCCAGTACGGACCGCTGCCGGGCAGCTGCGCTACGGTCCCCGCCGCGCAGCTGCGGGCCCCGGGAGGCCTTGCCGGCGGCCGTCTTGGACAGCGCGCCGCTGCCGCGGGCCGCCGTCAGCATCCGCTGCTGGTCCAGGTACGGCCGGATGCCCCGCACCTCCAGCGCCGTCAGCCACTGGAGCCGCAACTGCTCCGGGCCGCCGGGCCGGCCCCGCTTCCCCGCCTGCTCGTGCGCCGCCGGCAGATGGCCCGCGGCCAGCTTCACCACCGTGGCCGTGGCGCCCGCCACCACCACGGCGGCGCCGACCCCCAGGGCCGCGCCCGCGCCCGTGCCGTACGCCAGATCCGTACCGAACGCCGCCACCGCCGCCACGGCCGTCGCCACCGCCGGAGTGCCCAGCTCCTTGCGCGACAGCCGCGAGGCCAGCGGCCGCTGTCCGGCCCCCGCCTCGTCCAGCGCCCGCACATATGCGGAGTACTCCTCGGCCGCGGCACCGGCGATCTCGTCCAGCGCCGCGCGCGCTCTGCCGAGCAGCGCGCTCCCGTCGAGCCGCCCGCCCGAACGCCGTGCCTCCTCCTCCACGGCCCGCGCCAACAGCTCCCCCGCCTCCGCACGGTGCTCCTCACGCAGCACAGCCAGTGAGCCAGGCATGCGAATCCCCCTCCAGCAGTTGCAGTAGTTCCGGTCGTTCCCGTTGATGCAGTGGTTCCGGTCGTTCCAGTGGTTCCCGTAGTGCGAGTGGTCCCGGTCGTGTCAGTGGTTCCAGTGGTGTCGGACGTTCAGCCGTCCCGGACGGTTCGGCTCCGGCGGTGATCGTCTCCGCACGCACAGTGTTCCGCGTCCGCGCACATTCCGGCAGGGCTGTGGATAACCGGCCTGTGGACAACTCCGGAACAACAACTCCCTCCGCTCCCGACGCACCCCGTCGCAGTGGGAGAGGATGGCCCCATGCCGAACCGCCTGGCTCATGAGACTTCCCCGTATCTGCTCCAGCACGCCGACAACCCGGTCGACTGGTGGCCGTGGTCCACCGAAGCGTTCGAGGAAGCGAGACGGCGCGGCGTCCCGGTGCTGCTCAGCGTCGGGTACAGCTCCTGCCACTGGTGTCATGTGATGGCCCACGAGAGCTTCGAGGACCCCGCCACCGCCGCCCTGCTCAACGACCACTTCGTCGCCGTCAAGGTCGACCGCGAGGAGCGCCCGGACGTAGACGCGGTCTACATGGAGGCGGTACAGGCCGCGACCGGCCAGGGCGGCTGGCCCATGACGGTCTTCCTCACCCCCGACGCACAGCCCTTCTACTTCGGCACGTACTTCCCACCCGCTCCCCGGCACGGCATGCCGTCCTTCGGGCAGGTCCTGGAGGGCGTGCGCGGCGCCTGGGCCGACCGCCGTGACGAGGTCGACGAGGCCGCCGGCCGGATCGTCGCCGACCTGGCAGGCCGCTCGCTCACCGACTCGCTGCCCGCGGAGCGCCGTCCGCCGCGCCCCGAGGAACTGCACGCCGCCCTGATGGGCCTGACCCGCGAATTCGACGCGGTGCACGGCGGATTCGGCGGCGCGCCCAAATTCCCGCCGCCCATGGCGCTGGAATTCCTCCTTCGCCACCACGCCCGTACGGGCTCCGCCGCCGCCCTGGAGATGGTCCAGGCGACCTGCGCGGCGATGGCCCGCGGCGGCATCTACGACCAGTTGGGCGGCGGGTTCTCCCGGTACGCGGTCGACGCCACCTGGACCGTGCCGCACTTCGAGAAGATGCTCTACGACAACGCCCTCCTGTGCCGCACCTACGCACACCTGTGGCGCGCCACCGGCTCCGGTCCGGCCCGACGGGTCGCCCTGGAGACCGCTGACTTCATGGTGCGCGAACTCCGCACCGAGCAGGGTGGATTCGCCTCCGCGCTGGACGCGGACAGCGACGACGGCACGGGGTCCGGCAAGCACGTCGAGGGCGCCTACTACGTCTGGACGCCGGATCAGCTGCGCTCCGTACTGGGCGAGAAGGACGCGGAGTTCGCCGCCGCCCACTTCGGCGTCACGCCGGAGGGCACCTTCGAGGAGGGCTCCTCCGTCCTCCAGCTGCCGGACGCGGCCGAACGGGAGGGCGGCGCGCAGGGTTTCGAGGGCGGCGCTCCGGCTGACGCCGAGCGGGTGGCCTCCGTCAAGGAGCGGCTGCTCGCGGCGCGCGCGCAGCGGCCGCGTCCCGGGCGGGACGACAAGGTGGTCGCCTCGTGGAACGGCCTGGCCATCGCCGCCCTCGCCGAGACCGGCGCCTACTTCGACCGTCCCGACCTGATCCAGGCCGCCACCGACGCCGCCGACCTCCTGGTCCGCGTCCACATGGACTGGCAGGCCCGGCTGCACCGTACCTCCAAGGACGGCACCCCGGGCGCCAACTCGGGTGTCCTGGAGGATTACGCCAATGTCGCCGAGGGGTTCCTGACGCTGGCCTCCGTCACCGGGGAGGGCGTCTGGGTGGAGTTCGCCGGCTTCTTCCTGGACACCGTCCTCGTCCAGTTCACCACCCCGGACGGCGCCCTCTACGACACCGCCGCCGACGCCGAGGCGCTGATCCGCCGCCCCCAGGACCCGACCGACAACGCCACCCCTTCCGGCTGGACCGCCGCCGCCGGGGCCCTTCTCTCGTACGCGGCCCTGACCGGCAGCGCCCTCCACCGGGACGCCGCCGAACGCGCCCTGGGCATCGTCACCGCCCTCGGCGGCCGCGCCCCGCGCTTCATCGGCTGGGGCCTCGCGGTCGCCGAGGCCGCGCTGGCCGGCCCCCGCGAGGTCGCGGTCGTGGGCTCCCCGGATGATCCCGCCACCGCCGCCCTCCACCGTGCCGCCCTGCTCGGTACGGCCCCCGGCACGGTGGTCGCGCTGGGTGCGCCGGGTTCGGACGACGCCGGGGAGGTCCCGCTGCTGATGGACCGCCCCCTGGTCGACGGCCGCCCGGCGGCGTATGTCTGCCACCACTTCACCTGCGAGCGGCCGACGACCGACCCGGACGAGCTGGGGGCGCGGCTGCGGGCATGAGGTCCCGCCTGCCCGCGCTCCGGGCGGCGGAATCGCCGGGGCCCGCCCGAAGTCCTAGGACCAGCGACGGGTTGAACCTGACGCGTACGTCAAGTTCTAGCCTCGGGACATGACGAACCACGCGACGCATCGCATGACGAATGGGACGGCGGAGGGCATGGCCAAGGGCACGGCGAGCGGCACCTGTCGTGAAGTTCGCCTGGCCCGTCGGCCCCAAGGGCCGGTCACCGACGACCTCTTCGAGATCGTGGAGGTGCCGGTTCCCGAGCCGGGGTCCGGCCAGGTGCTCGTGCGCAACACCCACATGGGTGTCGCCGCGGTGATGCGCACCCTGATGGACGAGACCAGCGCGGTGCCGATGCCCTCGTACGAGATCGGGGCGCCGCTGCACGGAGCCGCGGTCGGTGAGGTGGTGGCCGCCCCGGGGACCGACCTCAACCCCGGTGACCTGGTGGAACACCGGCTCGGCTGGCGTGAGTACAGCCTCCTCGACGCGGGCGGGGCGCAGCGCCTCGACCCGGACCTCATGCCCGACCCGGCCGCCTACCTCTCCCAGGGCCCCACCGCCCTGATGGGCATCGCCCGCGGCGCCGAAGTGCGCCCGGGGGACACGGTGTTCGTCACCGGGGCGGCGGGCGGTGTGGGCTCCCTGGCGGGCCAGATCGCCCGGCAGTACGGCGCCGCGCGGGTCATCGGCAGCACGGGCTCGCGGGAGAAGGCCGACCGGCTGATCAAGGAGTTGGGCTATGACGCGGTGGTGATCCGCGGCGCGGGGCCCATCGAGGAGCAGCTGCGCGAGGCCGCGCCGGAGGGTATCGACGCGCTCTTCGACAACGTGGGCGGCGAGCAGTTGCAGGCCGCGCTCGCGCTCGCCAACAGGGGCGCCCGGCTCGCGATCGTGGGCGCACTGGCCAGTCAGCTCTCCGGGGAAGGCGCGGCCCCGACGCCGGTCGACACCCTCTCGCTGCTCGCCCGCAGCATCACCATGCGCGGCGTCGCCCTCCACGACCACCGGGACCTGATCCCGGAGTGGAACCGGCGGTTCGCCGAGGGCCTGCGCGAGGGCACCCTCACCTTCCCGCACGCGCGTCTGCACGGCATCGAGCAGGCGCCGCGGGCGCTGCGCGAGCTCACCGAGGGGCGTCATCTGGGCGCCGTGGTCGTGGAGTTGTGAGTCCGGCGCGTTGAGCGGGACGGCGGTGGACGCGGGCCGGGGGACTGTCAGTGGCCGGTTGTAGCCTTCGAGCGTGGAGACCTTGCTGAGGTACCGATCCCTTGTTCGGGAGGCCGCGGCGCTGCGGTCCGGAGCGGTCGATCCCGTCGCCGCCGCGGCGCGTGTCTGCGACCGTATCGACGCCATCGATGAGCGGGTACGGGCCTTTGTGCCCGAACCGGAGCGGCGCGGGCGGCTTCTGGAGGCGGCGCGGCGGCTGGCGGCCGCCGGTGCGCGGGAGCCCGCCGACCGGCCACCGTTGTACGGCATACCCGTCGGCGTCAAGGACATCGTGCATGTCGACGGGCTGCCCACGCGGGCGGGGTCGGCGCTGCCGCCCGAGGTGCTGGGCGGCGCGCAGGCCGCCGTCGTGGACCGGCTGCTGGCCGCCGGGGCCCTGATCGCGGGCAAGACCGTCACCGCCGAGTTCGCCGTCACGGCCCCCGGTCCGACCCGCAACCCCCACAACCCGGCGCATACACCGGGCGGTTCGAGCAGTGGCTCGGCGGCCGCGGTGGCCGCCGGGATGGTGCCGCTCGCCATCGGGACGCAGACGGTCGGTTCGATGATCCGCCCCGCCGCGTACTGCGGAGTGGTGGGCTTCAAGCCGAGTTATGGCCGGATCCCGACCGACGGGGTGATCCCCAACGCCGTCGGCTTCGACACCCTCGGGTGCTATGCGGCCGATGTGGCGGGGGTGGCACTCGCGGCGCCGGTGCTGTGCGACGGGTGGCGGCCCGAGGCGGCGGGCGCGGGGCTGCCCGTTCTCGGCATACCGGCCGGGCCCTATCTGGAGAGGGCCGACGGCGAGGCTCTGCGCGCCTTCGAGAAGCAGACCGAGTGGTTGCGGGCGGCCGGGTATGCGGTCCGCGAAGTGCCGGTGATGGGCGACTTCGACCGGGTCGTCGAGCAGCTCTTCACGATGAACCGCTACGAGGTTGCCCGCGCCCACGCCGAGTGGTTCGCGCGGTTCGGGGACCGCTATCGGCAGGAGACGGCGGCGGCCATCCGGCAGGGCCACTCGATCGGGGACGACGCCTACGAGGAGGCCCGGATCCGGCGGGCCGCGTTCCGCGAACGGCTCGCCGCGGAGGCGGAGGCGGCCGGCATCGACCTGTGGATATCGCCGTCGGCCACCGGCCCCGCGCCCGGGGACCTCACCGTCACCGGGAAGTCGATCATGTGCCTGCCGTGGAGCAACGCCGGTCTGCCGTCCCTCAGCCTGCCGGCCGGCCGCGCCGCCAACGGGCTGCCGCTCGGGCTCCAGCTCGTCGGCCCGGCCGGCGCGGACGAGGAGCTGCTGCGGGCCGCCGCAGGGATCGAGAGCGCGATGGAGAGCGCGATCGGGGGCACGGGGGCCGCGACCGGGGTGCGGCGGCCCGGTGCGGAGGAAGGAGGCGCCCATGCGCATCGGTGATGCCGCGGCCGCCGCCGGACTGACACCGCGGACGTTGCGGTACTACGAGCAGCAGGGGCTGGTGACGGCCCGTAGGACGCCATCGGGCCACCGGGAGTACGACGCGGAGGACATCCGCCGGCTCCGGGCGGTCCGCGAGCTGCGCGAGGCGGGGCTGACGGTCGGTGATGTGCGGGCCTTCGCGCATCTGCTGGCCACCATGCCGGACGGTGGCGTACCGGAGCTGATACCCAAGGACCCCAGGGCGGGGCGGTGTGCGGTCGCGGAGGTGGTGGCCCGGCGTCGGCTCGCCGACCTGGATGCCCGTATCGCGCGGCTGTCGCAGCTGCGCGGGCGGCTCGCGGCGCGGCTGGGGGAGCCGGGGGCGGGCGGGCGAGGGGCCGAGCGGGGCGCCGGGGCGCGGGCCGGCGCGGGTGGGGGCGCCTCCCCTGCCCGTTAGGCACGGGGGAGGGCCGATCTTCCGGCTCGATGCCGTCCCGTCTCCCAGGGGTCCGGCCCTCAGAGGGTGAGGCCGCGCCCCAGGACGTCCATCGTCCGGTGGACGAGCGCCTCCAGATCGGCGTCCGGGCCGGCCTCCCCCCAGCGCAGCAGCGCCTCCTGAAGGGCCGCCAGGACCGCCGCGCTGATGACGCGTACCTCCAGGTCGTCGGCCGTGCGTCCGGAACGCTCCGCGAGCAGGGCGCTGATCATCTCGGCGTCCCGGGCGGTGTTCTCCGCCGTGCGGCCCCTGATGGCGGGCACCTCGCGGACCAGCCGCATGCGCTGGACGAGTTCCGTACGGTCATCCGCGGTGATCTCGGCCAGTGCCTCGACGGTCACATGGCGCATCGACTCGACCATCGGCTCGTCCGCCGGACGGGCCCGCAGCCCCGCCTCGAGCAGGGTGTCGTACTCGTCCGTCAGCACGATGTCTTCCTTGGTGGGGAAGTAGCGGAAGACCGTGCTGGGCGAGACGTCCGCGGCCTCGGCGATCTGGTCGATGGGGGTCGCGTCGTAGCCCCGCTCCTCGAAGAGCCGGTAGGCGGCACGGCGGATCGCCTGCCGGGTCTGCATCTTCTTCCGCTCCCGCAGTCCGGGCCGGGGAGCTCCGGGGGCGGCGGAGGCGGAGGCGGAGCGACGCGCGGTGACCATGGCCCTCATTGTCGGGCATCGGGTGTCCCGGTGACCACGGCCGCGTCCGCACCGGGGCGGTGCCCGGGGCGGCGCGCCGTCCCGGACGCGGCGAGCTGGTGGAAGCCGATCCGGTCGGCGACCAGGTGGGGGGCGACGACCGAGTCCCCGGCGGCGTCGGCGGCCCGGGCCGGGAAGCCGCCGGTGACGACCGGGCGCGGCCAGATGCGCGCGGCGAGGGCGCCGCTGCACCTGGCCGCGATCATCAGCCCGCCACCATCGGCAGCATCCGCAGGCCGGTGCCGAAGGCGTCATGCACCGGTACGGCCTGGAGGTACGGCGGCAGGATGAACATCAGGCCCGAGAGCGCCAGCGTGCCGAGCGCCGCGGCGCCGAGCGCGCCGCGCGCCCACCAGTCGGCGACGTCCGGCGGCGTGTCGTGGCGGGTCCCGGCATGACAGATGGCCGCGACCCGGAGGTCGCGGCCATCTGCCGGCGTCGCCCCACGGGCGATCGCGGTGGGTCAGGCGTGCGTATAGGCCACCAGTGAGATCCCGACGTAGTGCACGATGAACGCCGCCAGCGTGAGCGAGTGGAAGACCTCGTGGAAGCCGAACCACCGCGGTGAGGGGTTGGGGCGCTTGATCCCGTAGATCACGCCGCCCGCGCTGTAGAGGAGGCCGCCGACGATGACGAGCACCAGCACCGCGATCCCGCCCGTACGCAGGAAGTCGGGGAGGAAGAAGACGGCGGCCCAGCCCATGGCGATGTAGCAGGGGGTGTAGAGCCAGCGCGGGGCGCCGACCCAGAAGACGCGGAAGGCGATTCCGGCCAGGGCGGCCGCCCAGACGGCCCAGAGCAGCACCTGGCCGCGGGTACCCGGGACGAGCAGCATCGTCAGGGGCGTATAGGTGCCCGCGATGATCAGGAAGATGTTGGCGTGATCGAGCCGGCGCAGGATGCCGTCGGTCCTCGGGCTCCAGTTGCCGCGGTGGTACAGCGCGCTGATGCCGAAGAGCAGGCAGGCCGAGAGCGTGTAGATGGCGCAGGCCAGACGGCCGCGGGGACTGTCGGCGAGTGCGGTGAGTATGACGCCGGACAGCAGCACGGCGGGAAACATTCCGGCGTGCAGCCAGCCCCTGAGACGTGGCTTGAGTGGTGCGGCCGCGGCGGCGACCGCGGAGACGGTGCCTGCCCCGGGGGAGGTGGAGCTCTCGGCTGCGTCGTGCGCGGAAGTCATGGCCGACATGCTACCTACGCGACCGTAGGTTACCCCTCTGTCGAGAAGTGGTGACGGTCACGAAGGCGCCCTCTGGACAGATCTCTGTCGGGGTCGGATGATCAAATGAGTGCGGTCGGCACCGGATGAGCGGTCACGAAGCATCCGGGTCGCGGCCCCCAAGGGGCAGGTAAGCGAAAAACCAACAACACAACGGATTTCTCCGGCGTACCGGTCGGAAATTCGTCCACACCCTCATCTAGGAGCGATCGTGGCGCGCGACAACGCGGCTCCCTCCCCCGCCCCCACCCGTCACCAGGAACTGATCTCCTGGGTCGACGAGATCGCGGCGATCACCCAGCCCGACCGGGTCGTCTGGTGTGACGGCTCCGAGGCGGAGTACGAGCGTCTGTGTGAGGAGCTCGTCGACAAGGGCACCTTCAAGAAGCTCGACCCGATCAAGCGCCCCAACTCGTACTACGCCGCTTCCGACCCCAGGGACGTGGCCCGGGTCGAGGACCGCACCTTCATCTGCTCCGAGAAGGAGGAGGACGCCGGCCCGACCAACCACTGGAAGGCCCCCGCCGAGATGCGGGCCATCTTCACCGGGGAAGCGGGCGACGGCCCCTCCGGTGGGCAGGGCATCTTCCGTGGCGCGATGAAGGGCCGGACGATGTACGTCGTCCCGTTCTGCATGGGCCCGCTCGGCTCCCCCCTCTCCGCGATCGGCGTGGAGATCACCGACTCCGCCTACGTCGCGGTCTCGATGCGCACGATGACGCGCATGGGGCAGCCGGTCCTCGACGAGCTCGGCGAGGACGGCTTCTTCGTCAAGGCCGTCCACACCCTCGGCGCTCCCCTGGCCGAGGGCGAGGCCGACGTCCCGTGGCCGTGCAACTCCACCAAGTACATCTCGCACTTCCCCGAGGCCCGCGAGATCTGGTCGTACGGCTCCGGCTACGGCGGCAACGCCCTGCTCGGCAAGAAGTGCTACGCGCTGCGCATCGCCTCCGTCATGGCCCGTGACGAGGGCTGGCTCGCCGAGCACATGCTCGTCCTCAAGCTGACCCCGCCGCAGGGCGAGGCCAAGTACGTCGCCGCCGCCTTCCCGAGCGCCTGCGGCAAGACCAACCTGGCCATGCTCGAGCCGACCATCCCCGGCTGGACCGTGGAGACCATCGGCGACGACATCGCCTGGATGCGTTTCGGCGAGGACGGCCGGCTCTACGCGATCAACCCCGAGGCCGGTTTCTTCGGCGTCGCGCCCGGCACCGGCGAGCACACCAACGCCAACGCCATGAAGACCCTCTGGGGCAACTCCGTCTTCACCAATGTCGCCCTCACCGACGATGGCGACGTGTGGTGGGAGGGCATGACCGAGGACACCCCGGCGCACCTGACGGACTGGAAGGGCAACGACTGGACGCCCGAGTCCGGCACCCCGGCCGCCCACCCCAACGCCCGCTTCACCGTCCCGGCCGCCCAGTGCCCGACGATCGCGCCCGAGTGGGAGGACCCCAGGGGCGTGCCGATCTCGGCGATCCTCTTCGGCGGCCGCCGCGCCAGCGCCGTACCGCTGGTGACGGAGTCCCTCGACTGGAACCACGGTGTCTTCCTCGGCGCGAACGTGGCGTCCGAGAAGACCGCCGCGGCCGAGGGCAAGGTCGGCGAGCTGCGCCGCGACCCGTTCGCCATGCTGCCGTTCTGCGGCTACAACATGGGCGACTACATGGGGCACTGGGTCAAGGTCGGTTCCGACAAGGACCAGTCCAAGCTGCCGAAGATCTACTACGTCAACTGGTTCCGCAAGGACGACAAGGGCCGCTTCGTGTGGCCGGGCTTCGGCGAGAACAGCCGGGTGCTCAAGTGGATCGTCGAGCGGCTGGAGGGCAAGGCCGAGGGCGTCGAGACCCCCATCGGCGTGCTGCCCACCAAGAACGCCCTGGACACCGAGGGCCTCGAGCTCGCCGACGCCGACCTCGACTTCCTGCTCACCGTCGACAAGGACGTATGGCGCGAGGAGGCGGCGCTGATCCCCGAGCACCTCAACACCTTCGGTGACCACGCGCCGAAGGAGCTGTGGGACGAGTACCGGGCGCTGGTGCAGCGGCTGGGCTAGTGCCGTCGGCGGCCGGACCGCCCGATGCCCGGCCGGGGCCCCGCACTTGGTTTCACCTGGTGCGGGGCCCCGGCCGTTCGCCGTCCGCCGCCGGCGCGCCGCGGCGGATCAGGCGGAAGCCAGGTCCCGGACGCCGGCGGCCGCGCCGTGCGCCGCCATCCGCTCGGCCGCCAGCGCCATCGCCGCGGCGTCGTCCCGGGAGGTGGCCACCGCCAGGGCGTTCCCGGCGAGGGTGTGGGCGCGCTGCTGGAGGGCCGGTATGCGGGACGGGTCGCCGCCGTCGGTGGGCTCGGCGCGCAGCGGGTAGTGGCCGCTCAGCCGCGCGACCTGCTCGGCGATGCGGTCGGCGGCGGCGGTCAGCGCCGCGCGGTCCGGCGCCGCGCCGTCCGGGCCCGCGGCGTCGGGCGCGTGGCCCTCGCGCGGCGCCAGGGCGCGCAGTTCATCGGTGACGGTGAGCAGCGCGGTCAGCTGTCCGGCGAGCCGGATGTCCAGCTCCTCCTCGCGGGAGCGGTGCGGAAAGTCCGGGGCGGCGGCCATGGTGTGGACCGACTTGGTGCGGATCGGCTCGTACATGGAGGGCCTCCTGCAAACACCTGGAACGACGTGCCGGGAATCCGGGCACACCTCGCAACGTCTAGGAGGCCATCCTAGCTTAGACCTTGTCTAAAGTTGTGATCCGTACAGGAAGTCGCTCCGGTTCAGTACTGTCCGTAACCGTCGAGGAAGGTGCCGATGCGGGTCACGGCATCCGTCAGGTCGTCGGCGCTGGGCAGCGTGACCAGGCGGAAGTGGTCCGGCTCCGGCCAGTTGAAGCCCGTGCCGTGGACGATCATGATCTTCTCGGCGCGCAGCAGGTCCAGCACCATCCGCCGGTCGTCCTTGACCTTGTAGACCTTCGGATCCAGCCGCGGGAAGGCGTACAGCGCACCCTTCGGCTTGACGCAGCTGACGCCCGGGATCTGGGTCAGCAGCTCGTAGGCCGTATCGCGCTGCTCGCGCAGCCGGCCGCCGGGCAGCACCAGGTCGTTGATCGACTGGCGGCCGCCGAGGGCCGTGGCGACGGCGTGCTGGGCCGGCATATTGGCGCACAGCCGCATATTGGCCAGGATCGTCAGGCCCTCGATGTACGAGGAGGCGTGCGCCTTGGGGCCGCAGACCGCCATCCAGCCGCTGCGGTAGCCCGCGACCCGGTACGCCTTGGACAGGCCGTTGAAGGTCAGGGTCAGCAGATCGGGCGCGAGCGAGGCGAACGGGGTGTGGGTGGCGCCGTCGTAGAGGATCTTGTCGTAGATCTCGTCGGCGCAGACGATCAGATTGTGGCGGCGGGCGATCTCCGCGATGCCGCGCAGCAGCTCGTCGTCGTATACGGCACCCGTGGGGTTGTTGGGGTTGATGACGACGATGGCCTTGGTGCGGTCGCTGACCTTGCGCTCGATATCGGCCAGGTCCGGCATCCAGTCCGCCTGCTCGTCGCAGCGGTAGTGCACCGCGGTGCCGCCGGAGAGCGAGACCGACGCCGTCCAGAGGGGATAGTCGGGAGCGGGGACGAGCACCTCGTCGCCGTCGTCCAGCAGCGCCTGCATCGACATCTGGATCAGCTCGGAGACGCCGTTGCCCAGATAGATGTCGTCGACCGACAGCTCGATGCCCTTGGTCTGGTAGTGCTGCATCACCGCGCGGCGGGCGGAGAGCAGGCCCTTGGCGTCGCCGTAGCCGTGCGCCGTACCGACCGACCGGAGGATGTCCTCCAGGATCTCGGGCGGGCACTCGAAGCCGAACGCCGCCGGGTTGCCCGTGTTGAGCTTGAGGATGCGGTGTCCCGCCGCCTCCAGCCGCATGGCCTCCTCGAGCACCGGGCCACGGATTTCGTAGCAGACGCCTGAGAGCTTCGTTGACTGGATCACCTGCATGTCCGCCACTTTACGGGCGTGTATCGGCAGCCGCCGGGTGTTTTTCCCCACCTTGATGAGCGCATGGTGTGGAGTTGCTCACGTGGGGTGAGGAACGGGCGCGGACGGCCCTCGGGCCGCGTACTGATTCCGTCGGGACCCCGCCGGGTTCAGCGTCCGGCGCGCCCGGGTGTCCGCCGCACCGCCCGGCCCGCCAGCACATCCGTCCGCCGGCCGTCCTCGATCACGAACCGGCCGTCGATCAGGACGTGCGGGATGCCCGTCGGCAGGGTGCGCGGGGCCTCGTACGTCGAGCCGGCCGCGACCGTGTCCGGGTCGAAGAGGACCAGGTCGGCGCGGTGGCCCTCGCGGACCAGGCCGCGGTCGGGGAGGCGGAGGCGGGCGGCGGGGCGGGAGGTCAGATGAGCGACGCACTCCTCCAGGGACAGCACGCCCAGGTCGCGGACGTACCTGCCGAGGTACTGCGGGAAGGTGCCGTACGCGCGCGGATGCGGCTTGTCGCCCTGGAGGATGCCGTCGCTGCCGCCGGTGTGGACGCGGTGGCGCATGATCCGGCGGACGTTGTCCTCGTGTCCGACGTGCTGGAGGATCGTCGGGCCGAGGCGGTCGGCGATCAGGAGGCGGCGGGCGGTGACCCAGGGTTGTTCGCCGCGTTCGGCGGCGCTGCGGGCGAGGGTCTTGCCGACGCAGTCCGCCAGGCCCGGATCCGCGACGCCGGAGATCTCGATGGTGTCCCAGTCGATCGGCACTCCGTGGCAGCCGTCGGCGCCCTCCACCTCCATGACGTGCCGGATGCGTTCGGCCGTCGCGTCGTCCCGGAGGCGGGCCAGGACCGCGTCCGGGCCGCCCTCGCCGGCCCAGCTGGGGAGCATCGCCACGAGGGTGGTGCAGCCGGGGGTGTAGGGGTAGGTGTCGAGGGAGATGTCGGCGCCCGCGTCGAGGGCCGCGTCCAGGAGGGCCAGCAGCTCGGGCGCGCGGCCCTTGTTGACGCCGAAGTTCATGGTGGCGTGGGCGAGGTGGAGGGCGCAGCCGGCCTCGCGGGTGAGGGCGATCATCTCCTCGTACGCCTGGAGGGCGCCCGCCCCGTAGGAGCGGTGGTGCGGGCAGTAGTAGCCGTCGTAGCGGGCCACCATCCGGCACAGTTCGGTCAGTTCCGCGTCCGAGGCGTACATGCCGGGGGTGTAGGTCAGGCCGGAGGAGAGGCCGACGGCGCCCTGTTCCAGGCCCTCGGCGACCAGTTGTTTCATCCGCGCGAGCTCGTCGGGGGTGGCATCGCGGTCGGCCCAGCCCAGGGCGAGCATCCGGACGGTGCCCTGGGGGATGAGGTAGGCGGCGTTGACGGCGATGCCCCGGCCGTCGAAGCCGTGGTCGAGGCGGTCGAGGTACTCGCCGACCGTGCGCCAGCTGAAGTCGACGGTCCCGTCCGCCGGGCCCCCGCCGTTCCAGCCGGTGATCTGGGCGCGGACCTCGGCGAGGGTGCGGTCGTCGACCGGCGCGTACGACAGGCCGTCCTGGCCGAGGACTTCGAGGGTGACGCCCTGGGCGGCCTTGGCCTCGTGCGCGGGGTCGCGGAGCAGCGCGAGGTCGCTGTGGGCGTGCATGTCGATGAAGCCGGGGGAGAGGGCGAGCCCGTCGGCCGCCACGACGCGGGCGGCGTCGGGGCGCGGGCCGCCGGTCCCCGCGCGGTGGATCTCGGCGATCCGGCCGGCGTCCAGGGCGACATCGGCGCGGTAGGACGGGCCGCCGGAGCCGTCGATGACGCGGACGTCGCGGAACACGGTGTCCATGGCTGGGTCGCCTTTCTCACGGCGTGCCGTTGCTTTTCGGCGCGGGGCCGGCGGCGCGCGCCGCGGGGGATCGGCGCGCGCCGCCGGGGTCGGGAGGGATACGGGGCCGGCGGGGCTAGAAGAAGGTGCGGATGAAGTCCGTGACCGTGCCGTCGGCCTCGACCAGCGGGATCAGCTGCCACTTGTCGAAGGACGTACAGGGGTGGGACAGGCCCAGGCCGACCCAGTCGCCCACCTCCAGGTCGCCGGCGTGCTCGGTCGTCACCCAGGCGTGCTGGTCGGACAGCCCGGTGACGGTGATGCCGTCCGCGCGGCGCTCGGTGCCGTCCCGGCCGGACCGTACGACCTGGGCCTGCGGGAGGTCGAGGTCGTACGCCGCGTCCCGCTTGCCCGCGTTGAGGAATGCCTGCTGCGGGGTGGGGCGGGAGACGACCTGCGCCCAGAGGCGGAAGGCGGGCTGGAGGGCGCCCTCCTCCGGGATGCGGTTGAAGGGGGTCAGGCGGCGGTAGTGGGCGTCGTCGTGCGAGACATAGGCGCCCGAGCGGAGGAGTTTGAGGACCGGGGCGGACAGGTCGGGGATCTCCTCGAAGACCTCGGCGACCGCGTCGAACCAGGCGCTGCCGCCCGCGCTGACCACGATCCGGTCGAGGTCGGCGAACCGGCCCGCCTTGTCGAACTCCACGGCCAGCGCGACCAGTCGGCGCAGCCAGGCGGTCACCCGCTCCGTGCTCGCGTCCGGGACCTCGCCCTCGTAACCGGCGACGCCGACCAGCCGGAGGGTGTCCACGCCCGCGATGGCATCGGCCAGTTCCAGGCATTCGGCCTCGGTGCGGACGCCGGTACGGGCGCCCTCGCCGGCGCCCAGCTCGATGACGACGTCCACCGGGCGGGTGGCCCCCGCCTCGCGCAGCGCGATGTCCATCAGCTCGATGCCGCGCAGCGAGTCGACGTAACAGATGAAGCGGAAATCGGGGTCGGCGGCCAGCTCGGCGGCGAGCCAGCGCAGCGCGGGCGCGTCGACGACCTCGTTGGCGAGGAAGATCTGCCGGATGCCGTAGCTGCGGTAGACGCGGGCCTGGTGGGGGACGGCGGCGGTGATGCCCCAGGCGCCGTGCTCGATCTGGCGGGCGAAGAGCTGCGGGGCCATGGAGGTCTTGCCGTGCGGGGCGAAGGCCAGGCCGTGCCGGGTGGCGTAGGTCTCCATCAGGGCGAGGTTGTGCTCGACCGACTCGGCGGACAGGGCGAGCACGGGGGTGGTGAAGCCGTCGGTGAAGAGGTTGCGGCGTTCGGCGGCCAGCTCGCCGACGGTGCGGCCCTCGGCGTCCGGAGGGAGCGCCTTGAAGCGGTGATCGACGCGTTCCGCCGCGAGTCCCTCGAGTCCCTGCGCGAGCCGCTCGACGGCCATGGGGCCTCCTCTGAAGATCGTGTGGCATTAAGCGTTGCATTCTTTGCAACGGTCATTGCGTATGACGCTTACAGCTGTCTAACATCCGGGCCATCACCCGGTCAATGGTGAGAAACCCGGTGGGAAACCTGGTGATGAAACCGTGTGAAACCGGCGCGGACCCCGGCGGGGAACGGCCGGAACACGGGCCGCGCGGACACCACAGCGAAGGAGCACAGCCGATCGTGACCAGGCCCTCGAACGTCAGCGGCACCGCCGCCCCGGACGGCAGGACCGTCCCGGACGTCGATGTCGTCTGCCTCGGCGAGTCCATGGTCACCTTCCTGCCCACCACAGCGGGACGGCTCGCCGATGTCCCCGCCTTCGAGCGCGCCATCGGCGGCGCGGAGTCCAATGTGGCGTGCATGCTGGCCGCCGCCGGACACACCGCGAAATGGGTCAGCCGGGTCGGCGCCGACGGATTCGGCGATCACCTCGTGGCCGCCATCGGCGCGTACGGGGTCGACACCACCGCCGTACGCCGCGACCCCGCCCGCCCCACCGGCATCTACTTCCGCACGGCCGGCGACCGCGCCACCGACGCCCACGAGGTCGCCTACTACCGGGCCGGGTCCGCCGCCTCCGCGCTGTCCACGGCCAACACCGACCGGGCAGCGCTGCGCTCCGGACGCCTCCTGCACCTGTCCGGCATCACGGCCGCGCTCTCCGCCGGCTGCCTGGACCTGATGCGCTCCCTCACGGACGCGGCCACCGGGGCGGACGGCGTCTCCTTCGACGTCAACCACCGCCCCGGCCTCTGGCGCGACCCCGCCGACGCGCGCGTCCTGCTCGACCTCGCGCGCGGCGCCGACCTCGTCTTCGTCGGCGAGGACGAGGCCGCCGACGCCTGGGGCGTCACCGGCGGCCCCGACGCGATCCGCGCCGCCCTGCCCGAGCCACAGCTCCTCGTCGTCAAGCGGGGCGCCGACGGCGCGATCGCCTACGACAGCAGGGGCCGCCGCCACGAGGAGCCCGCGCCCCGCGTCGACGTCGTCGCGGCCGTCGGCGCCGGTGACGCCTTCGCCGCCGGGTTCCTCTCCGCCACCCTGCGCGGGCTCCCCGTCAGCCAACGCCTGCGCCACGGCCACCTCATGGCCGCCGCCGCCCTCACCGTCCCCGGCGACCTCGCGGTGCCCGCGGCCCGGTACCGCGCCGACCGCCTTGCCGCCCTCGACGACGACGCCTGGGGGACACTGCACCTCGGCCCCGGCTGGACGACAGCCACGGCGGCCGTGGACCAGGAGGTAGGTACACCGTGAGCGAGCGCAGCGAGGCAACCATGGAGAGGCGGGTCCCTGGCGAAGGCGGGGACGGGCGAAGCGAGGCACGAACATGAGTCAGACCGTCGACCGGGCGCTGAGCATCCTCCCGCTGCTCGCCGAGGGACCCGCCGACCTGGGACAGGTCGCCGACCGCCTCGGCGTCCACAAGTCCACGGCCCTGCGGTTGCTGCGCACCCTCACCGAGCACGGCCTCGTCTACCGCCAGCCCGACCAGCGCTACCGCCTCGGCACCCGCCTCTTCGCGCTCGCCCAGCAGGCAGTCGAGAGCCTCGACGTACGCGACATCGCCCACCCCCACCTCGTCGGACTCAACGAGAAATGCGGACACACCGTCCACCTCGCGGTCTACGAGGAGAACGAGGTCCTCTACATCGACAAGGTCGAGAGCCGCTACCCCGTCCGGATGTACTCCCGGATCGGCAAGCCCGTCGCGATCACCGTCGCCGCGGTCGCCAAGCTGCTCCTCGCCGACCTGCCCGAACCCGAGCGCCGCGCCCTCGCGGAAAGACTCGAATACCCCCTCTACACGTCCCGTTCGACGCCCAACGCCACGGCCTTCCTCGCCGAACTGGCCAAGGTGCGCGAACAGGGCTGGGCCACCGACCTCGGTGGCCACGAGGAGTCCATCAACTGCGTCGGCGCCCCCATCCGCGGCGCGGACGGCCGCCTGGTCGCCGCCATGTCGGTCTCCGCGCCGAACGTCGTCGTCAGCGCCGAGGAACTCCTCACCCTTCTCCCGCTGGTACGCCGCACCGCCGACGCGATCAGCCGGGAGTACTCCGGTACCGCAATCCCCCAGCCCCCAGCCGGCCCGTCAAAGGAAGCCTGAAGGAACCCCATGACCGAGAAGACCGCCCTCACCCCGGCCACCCACACCACCCCGCCCGCGAAGTTCTCCCACGGCGTCAAGAAGGGCAACATCCTCCAGGTCGCCGGCCAGGTCGGCTTCCTGCCCGCCGTCGAGGGCCAGGCCCCCACCCCGGCCGGCCCCACCCTGCGCGAGCAGACCCTCCAGACCCTCGCCAACGTCCGGGCCATCCTCGAAGAGGGCGGCGCCACCTGGGACGACGCGATGATGATCCGCGTCTACCTCACCGACGTGGACCACTTCGCCGAGATGAACGCGATCTACAACGCCTACTTCGAGGAGCAGGGCCTCAAGGAGGCGCCGGCCGCCCGGACGACGGTCTACGTCGGTCTGCCCAAGGGCCTGCTCATCGAGATCGACGCCCTCGCGGTCCTGAGCTGAGCCACCGCCCGTGCCCTTAGAACACCCGCACCACCAGCCGCACGGCGCGGCGCCCCGTACCGACGGGTCGCCGTGCCGCGGTCCGCCCTACCTGGAAACATCCTGCTGTCCGACATCGGAGTCCGACCATGTTCCTCGCCGCCACGACCGCCACGGCCGCCACCCCGGCCACCCCGCCACCACCACCCCACACCGGTGGCCTGCTCGCCCTGATACCGGGCACCGCGGGCCTGCTGACGGTCGCGGCCCTGGGCATCGCGCTGCTCCTCGTCCTGATCATCAAGGTCAGGCTGCAGCCCTTCGTCGCGCTGCTGTCGGTGTCCATCGTGGTCGGCCTGGCCGCCGGCCTCTCCGTCACCGAACTCTTCGGCACGGTCCAGAAGTCCGACGCCGTCTCGATGATCGAGACCGGCATGGGCGGCATCCTCGGCCATGTCGCCATCATCATCGGCCTGGGCACCATGCTCGGCGCGATACTCGAAGTCTCCGGCGGCGCCGAGGTGTTGAGCGCCCGCCTGCTCCGCCTCTTCGGCGAGCGGCGCGCCCCGCTGGCCATGGGCCTGACCGGCCTGATCTTCGGCATCCCGGTCTTCTTCGACGTCGGCATCTTCGTCCTGGCCCCGATCGTCTACGCGGCGGCGAAGAGGTCCGGCAAGTCGATCCTCCTCTACTGCATGCCACTGCTCGCGGGTCTCTCCATGACCCACGCCTTCCTGCCCCCGCACCCCGGCCCGGTCGCCGCCGCCGGCCTCCTCAAGGTCGACCTCGGCTGGGTCATCCTCATGGGCATCGTCTGCGGCATCCCCGCCGTGCTGGCCGCCTGGGGCTACGCCGCCTGGATCGGCAAGCGCCTCTTCGTCCCCGTACCGCAGGACATGGTCGAGGCAGCCGAGGAGGCCAGGGCCACCGTCGCCGCAGAGCGGTCCGGCGGAGCAGCGGCCGCGGGCCCGGGGAAGGGCGGCGCGCCCCAGGAGAAGCCGGTCCCCCTCGCCACCGTCCTCGCCATCATCGGCACGCCCCTGGTCCTCATCCTCCTGGCGACCTTCTCCTCCATCGCCCTGGCCCCCTCCACCGCCCGCTCGGTCATCGAGTTCTTCGGCCACCCCTTCGTCGCCCTGACGATCGCCCTGCTGCTCGCCTACTACCTCCTGGGCATCCGCCGCGGCTGGTCCCGCAAGTCCCTGGAGGCCGTCTCCACGGCGTCGTTGAAGCCGGTGGGCAACATCATCCTGGTCGTCGGCGCCGGCGGAATCTTCGGCGCCGTCCTCAAGGGCAGCGGCGTCGCCACGGCGCTGTCCGACACCTTCCACAACGTCGGCCTGCCGGTCATCGTGCTGGCCTATCTGCTGTCGCTGGTGCTGCGGGTCGCCCAGGGCTCGGCGACGGTCGCCATCGTGACGACCGCCGGCATCGTGCTGCCGCTGGTGGAGGGGAAGGGCATGTCCCAGGCCGCCCTGGCGCTGATCATCATGGCGATTTCGGCGGGCTCGATCTTCGCCTCGCATGTCAATGACGGAGGGTTCTGGATGGTCTCGAAGTACTTCGGCATCTCGGAGCGGGATACGCTCAAGTCCTGGACGGTTCTGGAGTCGGTCCTGTCCGTCGCGGGCTTCGCGGTCGCCGCGGTGCTGAGCATCTTCGTCTAGCGCGGGACACCGCTACGCGGTCCGTACGTACGGCGAGGGGGCGCCCGGCATCGACACCGAGCCGGGCGCCCCTCGCTCCGTCAGCCGCGGGTTCGGCCGCCCTTGCAGTACTGCTGCTCCTTGCCGATCGCCCGGTACGGGCAGTCCGCCGTCTCCAGCAGCTGGAGCACCGCGTCCTTGTTGCGCGCGGTCTCCTTCGGGATCACCGAATCCTTCGGGTAGAAGCCGCCGGACCCGGCCGAGGACGGATACATCTCAAAGGTGTAGGCGAAGACCTTCTGGTCGCCCCACAGCCAGTCGTCGATCGCGCCGTCGGTGATGTAGAGCTCGCTGGACTGCTCGGGGGTGTAGCCGTTGCTCGCGGCCATCTTCTTGCCGATGGCGGCGAAGGTGTCGTGCTCGTCCTGGGTCATGCCGGGGCCGGTCTCGTCGTTGGTGAAGCCGAAGGGCCACAGGACGAGTTCGCTGTACGTGTGGAAGTCGATGGCGGCCTTGATCTGCTGCTTGCCGCCGACGTTGCGGCTGTGGACGAACTTCGAGACCACCTGGACCTCGGGGGCGGAGGCCGCCGACGGGCCGCGGTAGGTCTCGTCGCCCGGGTCGTCGGAGGAGCCGTTGCAGCAGCCCCATTTGAAGTCCCAGTTGCGGTTGAGGTCGGTGCCGACCTCGTTGCTTCCGGCGTTGGGCTGGCGGTTCTTGCGCCAGCTCTGGAACTTCCCGGTGGCGATGTCGTACTCGCCGCCGTCCGGGTTCAGATCGGGGATGATCCAGATCTCGCGGGAGTCGAGCATCTTGGTGATGCGGTCGTCCGAGCCGTACTTCCCGGTGAATTCATTGAGGAGGTAGAGGGCCATCTCGACGGTGAGATGTTCCCGGGCGTGCTGGTGGGCGGTGAAGAGGACCTCTGGCTCGTTCTCGTCCTTGGTGACGTTCTTGCTGAGCTTGAGGGCGAGGATGTCGCGGCCCTCGTGGGACTTGCCGATGACCTGCTTGCTGAGGATGGCCGGGTACTTGGCGACGAGAGCGTCGATCTCCTTCGTGGCCTCGTCGTAGGTGTGGTAGTTCGCGTAGCCGGCCGGGAAGTCCTTGATCCGGCCGGAGGCGGCCGGAGCGTTCGGCGGATCGGGCAACTTCCGCAGGGAATAGCCGAGTTGGCGGACGAGGGCGGCCTGGGCGCGGTCCGCGGTGATGACCACGGCGCGGCCGTGGACCTCGTCGACGGAGGCGCCGGTCGCGGTCAGGGCGGTGCGCTCGGCCGGGGTGGCGGGGCCGGACACCTCGTACTGGTGCGGGAGTTCGGCGGTCCGGGCGGCCCGGGCCGACGGTGGGGCGCCGGAGGGGGAGGCCTGGGCCTGCGTGGCCGCGATGGGTGCGGCGAGCGCGAGAGAGAGGGCGGCGGCGAGGACGGTGGTCCGTCCGCCGCGTATGCGTCGGGGTCGCATGCGGTCTCCTGTGGGGTGTGAGGCGAAGCGACGCCGCCAGTGTTGAGGGTTGGCATGGGCGGGTCAAGGCGTAGGGCGGCCGGATATGGGGGCGGCGCGAAGGCGTTGAATCCGGCAAGTTGCCATCGATTCACGGAAATTCATTGCCTGGGAACGTTCCGCGGCCAACAATGCGCACGACAAAGCCGAAGGGCCGTGACGAGTGAGGTGACGGGCCTTCGGCACCGAAGCTGAGAGGACCCCCACATGAACCGACCTCTCGTCGGCACCCTGGCCACGGCCGTTCTGGGAGCCGCAACCCTGGTGACAGGCATGGCCGGTACGGCCGGTGCCGCACCCCAGGTCCACCACCAGCAGCCGCAGCACCACAAGACCAAGGCCGTCACCTTCGCCGGCACGGTCGCGCTGAGCAACTGCTCCGGTTCGGTCGTCAAGATGCCGACCTCGCAGGAGAACGACCACGCCCTGGTGATGTCCAACGGGCACTGCCTGGAGAGCGGAATGCCGGGCGCGGGCGAGGTCATCGTCGACCAGCCGTCCAGCCGCAGCTTCACCCTGCTCGACAAGTCGGCCGGTTCGCTCGGCACGATCAAGGCCACCAAGGTCGCGTACGCGACGATGACCGATACCGATGTGTCGCTGTACGAAACGAGCTCGACCTACGCCCAGATCGAGCAGAAGTACGGCATCAAGCCGCTGGAGCTGGCCACCGAGCACCCGGCCAAGGGCGCCGGGATCAGCGTGGTCTCCGGGTACTGGAAGAAGATCTACTCCTGCAATGTCGACGGGTTCGTGCCGCAGCTCAAGGAGGGCGACTGGACCTGGAAGGACTCCGTCCGCTACACGCCGGAGTGCAAGACCATCGGCGGGACGTCCGGGTCGCCGGTGATCGACACCACCAGCGGCAAGGTCGCGGCGATCAACAACACGGGTAACGAAGACGGCGAGAAGTGCACCGTCAACAACCCGTGCGAGGTCGACGAGAACGGCAATGTCACGGTCCACAAGGGCATCAACTACGCCCAGGAGACGTACGGGATACCGAAGTGCTTCGGGGTCGGCAACAAGCTTGACCTGAGCGCGGAGGGATGCGAGCTGCCCAAGCCCGCGGCCACCCGCCGGTAGGAGCGCGCACGCAGTACGCCAGGTCCCGTGCATGCGGTGCACGGGACCTGGCTGTGGGGGGTGGCGCCGGGGCCCGGCGGGCCGGGCCGGTTACGGAAGCCCGTGGACGTGCCCGCCCACCTGGCTCGCGAAGGCATTGCCGTTCGCGGCGTCCCAGTTCGTCGACCAGGTCATCGCGCCGCGCAGGCCCGGATAGGTCTTCGACGGCTTGAAGGAGCCGCAACCGGTGCCCTGGGTGAGGCAGTCCAGGGCGGCGTTGACGACGTCCGGCGCCACATATCCGCTGCCGGCCGCGCGGGAGGAGGCCGGTACGCCGATGCCGACCTGGGACGGGTCGAGGCCGCCTTCCAGCTGGATACAGGCGAGCGAGGTCAGGAAGTCCACCGAGCCCTGGGCGTAGACCTTGCCGTCGCAGCCGTTCATCGAACCGCTGTTGTAGTACTGCATGTTGACGACGGTCAGGAAGTCCTTGATGCCGAGGGCCGTCTTGAAGTACTCGTTCGCCGGTGACTGCATATCGATGGTCTGCGGGGCCATGGTCACCACGACATCGCCGTGCGCGGCGTGCACGGCCTTGAGCGCCTGCGTCATGTACGTCGAATTGAGGCCATTTTCCAGGTCGATGTCGACACCGTTGAAGCCGTACTCGTCCATCAGCTTGTTGACCGAGTCGGCGAAGTTCTTGGCGGAGGCGTCGTCATTGACGGACACCGAGCCCTTTTCGCCGCCCACGGAGACGACGACTGACTTTCCGGCCGCCTGCTTGGCCTTGATGTCCGCCTTGAAGTCGTCGACGGAGCCGTACCCGACGGCCGGGTCGAGGTGGAAGGTGACGGCGCCGGGCTCGCCGGTCGCGTCGGCGAAGGAGACGGCGATGATGTCGTAGGCGTCGTTGACGTCCTTCAGCTTCTGGACGGTGGCGCCGTTGTTGAAGTTCTGCCAGTAGCCGGTGACGGCGTGTTTCGGTACGGCGGCGGAGTCCGCGGCGGGGGCGGCCGTGCTGATGGGGGCCGTCCCCGCCGACACCAGGACGGCCGCGGCCAGCCCCGTCAGCAGCCTTTTCGCCAGTGTTCTTCTTGCCGTGCCGGAAGGTGCGCGTACCACGACTGCCTCCGTGTGGGGGGAAGTTGAGGGGTGGTGCCGGAACGCGCTCAGGGGCCCCTGGGCTTGCCGTACAACGTGGTCCAGACCAATGGGCCTGTCAAGGGTTTTTCAAGAGTTCGGGCGGAAGCGGAAGTTCCCCCATCGGTTGCCCGGCCGGTATGTGCCGTTTCCCTCCCGGCCCGCCGTCATGACGAGTAGCCCAGAACGTGTTCTCTGGGGCGTATCTCGTGGATAAAGTGCTGAGCGTATGGCGCCGATGGCGCAGAGCTGTGCCGATCCGCGGTCCCGGACCTCCGGCGGCCGCTAGGAGTGGGGGAGCGACGTGCCGACCGCGATTGCAGTCACCAGCCCTGACCTCGCACTGCCCGCCAACCGGCAGACCCCCGCCGCCGTCGTCCTCAAGGCCCCGCATCTCCAGCCGCTGGACGACGCCCTGACGGAGACCGCCGCCGTACTGGAGCACCACGGCCACCTCGTCGTGCTCTACTCCTCCGCCTGTCCGCCCGAACACATCCGCCGGCTGCACACCCTGCGCGCCGTCCTCGAAAGCGACCGGATCGCCATCCTGCCGCTGACCCTGCCGCCGCTGGGGGTGGCGGTGCTCGCCCGCCAGCTGCGGCAGTTGTCGCTGTGCGACTTCAGCCCGGGGCTGCTGGCCTGCGCGGCGCGGCTGCTGGCGCACTACGTACACGCCGGCGCCCTGCTGGGCAGCGTC
This sequence comes from Streptomyces sp. NPDC101227, assembly GCF_044767545.1. Taxonomy (NCBI): domain Bacteria; kingdom Bacillati; phylum Actinomycetota; class Actinomycetes; order Kitasatosporales; family Streptomycetaceae; genus Streptomyces; species Streptomyces sp. NPDC101227. Next base: position 520,395 of record NZ_JBIWOD010000006.1, read on the forward strand.
AGCGGCCTGGACCGGGTCGAGGTGGACCTGCGCTCCCATATGAAGTCCTGGCTGCCCGGCGCGCACTTCGCGGTGCTCGCCAACCCCGAGGCGCGGCTGCAGCACCTGGACCGCCACAGCACCGAGGCCGGGCTGCCGGCGCCCGGGTTCGCCACCCAGCTCGCGGTCGCGCGCGGCCAGCTCACCGGTGAGTGGGTCACCCGGTCGCTCGCCCCGGCCTGGCAGGTGCAGGGCGCGTACGAGGAGCGGCTGCCGGCCGAGTCCGCCCGGTGGTGGGGCACCCCGAAGCTGATCGAGTTCGCGGCGTCCATCGCGGACCCCTCGGTGCTCTACCAGCTGGTGGCGTCCGTACGGCGCGAGGAGTGCCGCTGGTGCGCGCGCGAACTCATCGGCGACCGGTGCGCGTTCTGCGCGACGCCGGTGGCACGGGAGCGGGCCGCGGGTGGCGGCGGGCGGGAACCCGCCGCGATAGCGGGGCCGCAGCGCGCCGGCTCCGGCACGGCGGACGCCTCCGCCGGGGCGCCGTGCCCGGCCGCGGCCCCTGCGGCCACCGCCGTTGCGATGCCCGCCCCCGGGCCCGCCGCCCCTGAGCCCGCCACCCCTGGGCATGCCACCCCTGCGCCGGCCGCCCCCGAACACGCCCCGCCGCCCCCGGTAGACCCCCCGCCGCCCCCGTCCCCGCTGAGCCGGCGCGGCCTCTCCCCGGTGGCGCCGTCCGGAGTCCCGGGCGTACGGGACGCCGCCCCAGGCCAGTTGGACGTACGCGGACCGGGCGTGCCGAACGGCCCGGCTCCCGGCGCCCACGGCCGCTGGGACCTCCCCGGCCACCCCGACTTCCCCGGCACGGCCCGGACGGTGGCCCGCGTGCGCTGACCCGACCGCGGCCCCCGGCCCGCCCCGCCGACCGACCGTTACACCCCCGTCCCCCGATCGAGGTCCCACCCCCATGAACTCACGCCAGCGCCGCGGAGTGATCCTGCTGCTCGTGTCGGCCCTCTGTGCGATCGGCGCATTCATCGGCGTGCTGTCGGTGATCAAGAACGTCGAGTCCAAGGTCGGGCCGGAGAAGACGGCGTACCGGCTGAAGGCGGACGTCGCCGCCTATAAAGCGCTGGATCCGGGGCAGTTCGAAAAGGTGAAGATGCCCCAGCGATGGCTGCCGCCGACCGCCGTGACCGACCTCGACCGGGTCAGCGGCAAGATCGCGGTGACCCCGCTGAAGAAGGGCTCGCTGCTCCAGGAGGACATGGTCGTCGACCGGCCGGCGCTGAAGCCCGGGCAGCAGGAGATCGCCATCATGATCGACGCCGCCACCGGCGTGGCCGGGAAGATCAACCCCGGCTCGCGGGTGAACATCTACGCCACCTTCGAGGGCAAGCGCCCCGAGGACAAGCCGGTCTCCAAGGTCATCGTCGCCGGCGCCCAGGTCATCGACGTCGGCAAGCTGACGCCCCTGGAGGCGCGGGACCCCGGCGACACCACCACCAACCGCCAGGCGGGCGAGGCCGTCCCGATCACCTTCGCGCTGAACACCCGCGACGCCCAGCGGGTGGCGTACGCCGAATCCTTCGCCTCCCACGTACGGCTCGCCCTGCTCGCCCCCGGCAGCGACGCGACCATCCCGCCCGGCGAGCGCACCTACACCCTCGACGGCGACAAGTGACCCGGAGGCACAGGTGACCATCCGCATCCTCCCCGCAGTCGGCGACCCCGACGCCGCACGCATCGTCTCCTCGCTGCTCAGCCAGCTGCCGGACGCCGAACCCGCGCCCGTCGTCGCCGACTCCACGGCGCTGCTCGGCGCCCTGGCCGAGGCCTCCGGAGCCGGCGCCCGGCCCGCCGGCCCCACCGGCGGCCGCGGCCCGGCGCCCGCCGTCGAGGGACTGCCCGAAGTCGTCCTCGTCCACGAGCGGATCGGCCCGCTGCCCGCCCTGGAGCTGATCCGCGAGGTGGCGCTGCGCTTCCCGGCCGTCGGCGTCGTACTGATCACGACGGACGCCGGTCCGGCGCTGTTCTCCGCGGCGATGGACGCCGGCGCCCGCGGCATCGTCGGACTGCCGCTCGGGTACGAGGAACTGACGGCCCGGGTGCAGGCCGCCGCCCAGTGGTCGGCGGGCGTACGGGTCCACCTGGGGGGAAGCCCGGATGCGGCCCCCGGACCCGCCGGGACGCTGGTGACGGTGACCGGCGCCAAGGGCGGCGTCGGCACGACCGTCACCGCCGTCCAGCTGGCGCTGGCCGCGCACGCCGCGGGCCGCCGCGTCGCCCTGGTGGACATGGACCTCCAGTCCGGCGATGTCGCCTCCTATCTGGACGTCCAGTTCCGCCGCTCCCTCGTCGACCTCGCCGGCATCGAGGACATCTCCGTACGGGTCCTCCAGGACGCGGTGCACGACCACCACACCGGGCTGGGCCTGCTGCTGGCCCCGGAGGAGGGCGAGCGCGGCGAGGAGGTCGACGACCGGGCCGCCCGGCAGATCGTCACCGCGCTGCGCTCCCGCTACGAAGTCGTGGTCATCGACTGCGGCTCACAGATGCAGTCCGCGAACGCCGCGGCCGTCGAACTCGCCGATGTGGCGCTGCTGGTGACCACCCCGGACGTGGTGGCCGTGCGCGCCGCCAAGCGGCAGGTGCGGCTGTGGGACCGCCTCCAGATCCGCAAGGCGGCGGACACCACGACGCTGGTCAACCGCCTCACCCGCAGCACGGAGATCCAGCCGCCGCTGGTCGCCAAGGCCACCGGCACCCAGATGGCCAGGACGGCCGTCCCCGCCGCCTTCAAGGAGCTCCAGCCCTGCGTCGACGCGGGCCGGATGCAGGACCTGGACGCCCGCTCGACCATCAAGCAGGCGCTCTGGGCGCTCGCCGCCGAACTGGGCCTGGTCGACTCGCCGGCCGCACGCCAGGGCCGGGGCGGCCAGCGCGGGCGGACGGCGCTGACCGGGCGCAAGCGCAAGGCGATCACCGCGGGGGCGGCTCCCGGACCGGGGACGGGCCAGTTCCCGGCGCAGGCTCCCGGCCCCGGGCCCAGGTTCGGGGCACGGCGCGGCTCCTCGGCGGCGGCCGGCGGCACGGGGCCGTTCGGCCCGTACGAGGAGGGCTGAGAGGTGCGGCGCCCGCTGGGCGGCAGCGACCGGGGCCAGGTCTCCGTCGAATTCCTCGGCCTGCTCCCGCTGATCGGGCTGGTCCTCGTCCTGCTGTGGCAGTGCGTGCTGATCGGCTACACCTTCTCGCTGGCCGCCAACTCCGCCGACCGGGGCGCGCGGGCCGCCGCCGCCCTCGAGAACGGCGGCCCGGGCGCCTGCCGGACCGCCGCCGAACGCGATCTGCCCGCCTCCTGGCGCAGCGGCGCCACGACCGCCTGCCACCCCGAGGCCGGGCTGTGGAAGGCCACGGTCCGCCTCAAGGTCCCGGTGCTGTTCCCCGGCGCGGCCGCCTTCCCCTGGACCGTGACCGGCTCGGCCGGCGCCGTGAAGGAGGCCCGGGACTGATGGCCGCACGCACCGCCCCCGCCCGGCGGCCCGGCCGCGACCGCGGCCAGGTCTCCATCGAATTCCTCGGCTTCCTGCCGGTGCTGCTGGCCGTCGCGCTGGCCGTGGTCCAGCTGGGCCTGGGCGCGTACGCCGTCCAGCAGGCCGGCACCGGCGCCCGCGCCGCGGCCCGTACGGCGTCCCTGGACGAGGCCGATCGCGAGGCCGATCCGGCCGCCGCGGGCCGGGCCGCGATGAGCGGCTGGATCGGCAAGGGCGCCACGATCTCGGTGTCCGGCGCCGGCACGGGCGCGGCCCGCGCCACCGCGACCGTGCACATCCCCTCCGTCATCCCCGGCGTCGACTTCGGCACCGCACGCCGCAGCGCCACCATGCCCACCCCCGCCCACGACACCCCGAACGCCGCGGCGGGCACGGACGAAGGAGCCCCGTAGTGCCGGCGCAACTGCCACCCACAGGACCAGGAGCACCACCGCGATGAGCCTGAAAGCCCGGATCGTCGCCCCCGAGCCGCCCGGCGAGGCCCGCCACGACAGCCATCTGGTCGCGGTCTACCGCGCCAAGCTGCTCGAAGAGATCGACCTCGCCGAGATGTCCTCGCTGAGCGCCGCCGAGCGCCGCTCGCGCCTGGAACGCGTCCTGGGCCACATCATCAGCCGCGAGGGCCCCGTCCTGTCCACCGCCGAACGCTCCCAGCTCATCCGCCGGGTGGTCGACGAGGCACTCGGCCTGGGCGTCCTGGAACCGCTGCTCGAGGACGCCTCCATCACCGAGATCATGGTCAACGGCCCGGACCAGGTGTACGTCGAGCGGTCCGGCCGGGTCGAGCTCCTGCCCGTACGCTTCGCCTCCCACGAGCAGCTGATGCAGACCATCGAGCGGATCGTCTCCACCGTCAACCGCCGTGTCGACGAGTCCAATCCGATGGTCGACGCCCGCCTGCCGTCCGGCGAGCGCGTCAACGTCATCATCCCGCCGCTGGCCCTCAACGGCGCCACCCTCACCATCCGCCGCTTCCCCCGCGCCTACACCCTCGCCGAACTCATCGGCATCGGCACCCTCGACGAACAGATGCTGATGCTGCTGGCGGGGCTGGTGCGCGCCAAGTTCAACGTGGTGGTCTCCGGCGCCACGGGCGCGGGCAAAACCACCCTCCTCAACGCCCTCTCCGGCCTCATCCCCGACGGCGAACGCATCATCACCGTCGAGGACGCCGCCGAACTCCAGCTCCAGCAGTCCCACGTCATCCGCCTGGAATCGCGGCCCCCGAACGTCGAGGGCAAGGGCCGCATCACCATCCGCGACCTCGTACGCAACTCCCTGCGCATGCGCCCCGACCGCATCATCGTCGGCGAGGTCCGCGGCGGCGAAACCCTCGACATGCTCCAGGCGATGTCCACCGGCCACGACGGCTCGCTCGCCACCGTCCACGCCAACAGCGCCGAGGACGCTCTGATGCGACTCCAGACCCTGGCCTCCATGTCGGACGTCAAGATCCCCTTCGAGGCCCTGCGGGACCAGATCAACAGCGCCGTCGACTGCCTCGTCCAGCTCACCCGGCACGCCGACGGCTCCCGCCGGATCAGCGAGATCGCCATCCTCGACTCGCGCGGCCACGAGGACTACCGGCTCGCGACGATCTGCCGCTTCGACGCCGAGCCGATGGGCGCCGACCGCATCGTCCACGGCGCCTTCCGCTACTTCCCGCTGCCCCGCCGGGTCGCCGAACGCCTCTTCATGGCCGGCGAACCCACCCCGCCCGCCTTCGGCGTGGCGGCCACCGACGACCAGCTCGCCACCCGGAAGGCCACGTCATGACCGGCTGGGCCCTGACCACTGCCGCAGGGGGGCCGATGACGGCCTCCGGGAACGCCCTGCCCCTGCTGGCCCTCGGCGCCACCGTGCTGTGCGGAGTGCTGGCCGTCATCGGCGTACGCGTCTACGCCACCGGCCGCGACCGGCGCCAGGCCATCGTCGACCGCCTCGCCGACGAGAGTGGACTGCCGCCCACCCGGCGCCGCCGCCGCTTCCCGTCCGTCGACCGCACCCTGCGCGGCACCCGCTTCGGCCGCCGCCTGGAGATGCGGCTGGCCGCCACCGGCCTGGACCTGACCCCCGGCGAATTCTTCGTCTACCTCCTCGCCGCGGTCATCGCGCTCTGGCTGATCGCGCAGGCCACCCTCGCCCCCTTCTTCGGCCCGATCGCCGCGCTGGTCGCCATCTGGTCCGCGTTCGCCTTCCTCAACTGGCAGCGCCAGAAGCGCATCGAGAAATTCATCAACCAGCTCCCCGAACTCTCCCGGATCCTCGCCAACGCCACCCAGGCGGGCCTCGCCCTGCGCACGGCACTGGGCATGGCCGCCGAAGAACTGGAGGCCCCCGCGGGCGAGGAGCTGGCCAAGGTCTCCGACAAGCTCGCCGTCGGCCACTCCCTCGACGAGGCCCTCGGCGAACTCGCCGAACGCCTCCCCTCCCGCGAACTCGTCGTCCTGGTCACCACCCTCGTGCTCGCCAACCGCGCGGGAGGCACCGTCGTCGGATCCCTCCGCAACCTCACCAAGACCCTCGAGGAGCGCAAGGAAACCCGCCGCGAGGTCCGCACCCAGCTCTCCCAGGTCGTCGTCACGGCCTACGTCGTACCGCTCCTGGGCATCGGCACCCTCCTCCTGATGAACCGCATCGCACCGGGCGCCATCGACCGCATGACCTCCACCTTCCTCGGCCAGCTGGCGGTCGTCGTGGCCTTCGCCCTCTACGCCCTCGGCTTCTTCTTCATCCGCCGCTTCGCCAAAATCGACGTCTAGGAACGGGTCTCGGGTACACCTATGGGAACGGGAATCGCCACCCTGCTGGCCCTCGCCTTCGCCCTCTCGGTCATCGGCATCTGCTGCGGCATCGCGCTCTACCGCCGCGAGGCCAGACTCCCTCCCGACCTCGCGCTGTCCCTGGAGGTCGGCTCGACCCGTACGACGGTCGTCGGCTCGGCCGTCGACCGCATGGGCATGCGCCACGCGCCCCTCGTCCTGCGCCTCATGGGCGGCAAACGCGTCGCGAAGATCCGCCGCCGCATCGACCAGGCCGGCAACCCCGGCGGCCTCACCGTCGACCGCTACGCCGCCCGCCGCGCCGTCTACGGCGCCCTCGGCCTCGTCGCCGCCGCGGTGATGTTCCTCCGCGACCAGCCCCTCCTCGGCGTCCTCATGCTCCTCTTCGCCTTCTTCTGGACCGAGGTCGGCATCTGGGCCGCGATCCGCCAGCGCAAGGACACCATCGAACGCACCCTCCCGGACTTCCTGGACGTCCTCGCCGTCGTCGTCAGCGCGGGGCTCGGTTTCCGCCAGGCTCTGGACCGGGTCGCGGAGAAGTACGAGGGCCCCTGGGCCGACGAACTCCGCATCACGCTCCGCCAGATGGACATGGGCGTCAGCCGCCGGGTGGCCTTCGACGAACTGCGCAAACGCAACGACTCCGAACAGGTCGCCCAATTCGTGACGGCCCTCCAGCAGGGCGAGGAACTCGGCTCACCCATCGTCGACACCCTCATCCAGATCGCCAACGACATGCGCCGCACCGACGCCCAGAACGCCCGCCGCCGCGCCACCCGCGCGGTCCCCAAGGCCACCATGGTGATCACCACCTTCATGGTCCCCGCGACGATGATCCTGCTCGTCGCCGGCTTCTTCCTGGGCTCGGGCACCAACTTCGGCTCCCTGATGGGCGACTGAACGGAGCCGTACCCATCGACCCTGGCCGTAGCCACAGGCCTCCCGTCCTGCCGCATCCTTGCGGATGCACATCGCCGCCGAAGCCTCCCTCACCAGCGCCCTGACGGCCCCGCCGCAGCCCACCGCACTCCGCGTCCGGACCCCCGCCGCAGCCGCCCGCCCAAGCCGCCGCCGCCCCCGCCACCGCCCTCACCATCCCGCTCCGAGCCGTGCCGTCACTGCCCTCCGAGGCGACCGGGGCCTGGCCGCGATACGCCCCGACCCGGCCCGCAACCACAACGCCCCGCACCCGTCGCACCCCCTCGCCCACCCGACGCCGCAGGCGGCCGGATGAGGCCGATACGCGGCCCGCTTCCCGCCAACATCTTCGCAGGAGCAACGAGTTGTGCCACAGTGGTGTCCTGGCGGCCTCCCTCGCACCCTGGTACGAGCGGGCCGGCCGGTCCACAAGGTGTCGGAGTGCCGGATGATCCCGGAGGGGGAGCGGGGGTGGCCGAGGTGCGGTTGACTGGCCGAAACGCGCCGTTGCATCGCCCGTTCATCTTCCTCACGAAGGAAGGGGTTCGGATTCCCTATTCCGGGAACCCTGTTCCGGCGTACTTTGCACGTGTCCTGAGCGCGCACCGGCGCGCCGGCACCACGGGGGCAGACCAGCCGGACCAGAGCGGGCCGGCCGCCCATGGAGGGGAAGACGATGGCGAAGCGGTTTTTGGGGAACGACCGGGGACAGACCTCGATCGAATACCTGGGCATCATCGCGGTGGTCGTGGCGATCGTGCTCGTACTGTCGACCACGGACTTCGGCAGCCAGATCGCGCACGCCATCTCGGACAAGATTTCCGACGTGGTCGGCATCTGACCGACGATCATGCCGTGACGGGTAGCATCGCGCGCCGCCGACGGCGCGACGCCGGGCAGGCCGCTCCGCTGTACATCGTGGCAGTCGGGGGCCTGCTCTTTCTCGCGTTCGCGCTCTTCGCCGTCGGCCAGGCGGCGGCCACCCGTACCGGCGCGCAAACGGCCGCCGACGCGGCCGCGGTGGCCGCGGGCCAGAAGTACCGCGAGCAGCTGAGCAAGGGCTTCCTGGCCGCGATCGGCGACGGAAGCGCCGAGGGTGACCAAACGGCCTGGGAAGACCTGTTGAACGGACGCGGAATCCCTTCGGGTGCCGCCTGCCGGAACGCGGGCTGGTTCGCGGAGCAGAACGACGCCGAGGTCTCCATGTGCACCCCGGACTCCTGGCCCACCTCGTTCGCCGTCACGATCAAGACCCGCAACACGGTGGGTGATTCGGTCATCCCCGGGACCGAGAGCAAGCACGCGACGGCCAACGCCAAGGCCGTCGTCGTACCGCGGTGTTCGCTGGCTCCCGCCCCGCCGGATGAGGACAAGAGCGGTGACGCCGGCAAAGAGAGCGAGGGAGGAAGGAACGGGAAGGGTGAAAAAGGCGGAAAGGGACAGGATGACGATCCGCCGCCCCGTGAACTCACCTGCGAAGGTAAGAACTGGACGCTGGACCGGGACAAGCCCCAGGATTTCCCCGACGCTTCCGACCTGTTCGCCGTACGCCTGGCGCACTGACCGCCCCGTATTCCCTATGCCTTTTTATCCCCATACCTCCCTATCTCGATACCCCCACTATTCCCTGATCCCCTGCATCCGCCCCCGACCCCGGTCAATCGACTCACTCGACGATCAAAGGAATCGGACCCATGAGCACTCGGCGCACCACGAAGGCCGCCAGGCGAGCGGTCGCCATGGTGAGCGCTGTCGGCCTGGCGCTCGTTGTCGCCGGCTGCGGTGGTGACAACGGCGGATCCCGGACCATGGGGGGCAAGAAGCCGTCGGCCAGGAGCACCACCGCCCCGAAGGACAGCGGCCGCGGCACTCCGGCGGCGGAATCCGACGCGGTGATCGCCGAGATGAAGGGGCCGGACGGGGTCATCGTCAGGCTGCACTCCGTCGTGCGCGACTCCGGAGGCTTCGTCACGGTCAGCGGTACGGTGACCAACGGCGGCACTCGCGTCTTCAACGCCATCGACTGGCGTTCCAACGAGACCGAGATGCAGTCCCGTTCTTCCCTCTCCGGTGCCACGCTCGTCGACAAGGCCGGGAAAAAGAGGTACTTGGTGCTGCGTGACACCAATAACGAATGCCTGTGTACGACGGGCTTGAGCGGACTGCGGCCGGGCGCCAGCAGCCCGATTTTCGCGCAGTTCCCGGCGCCGCCGGCCAAGGTGACCGAGGTCGATTTCAATTTGCCGACCTTGCCGCCGGCCAGCGTCGAGATCACGGATTGAGCCGGCCCATGACCGAGACGCCCCCAGCGACCCGACGTTCGCGGACCGCCTACGCCACGCGCACGGCCATCACCGCATGCCTGGCGCTGCTGCTGACCGCGGCGCTGTCCGTGCCGGTGGCCCAGGCCGACCCGCCCGGCATCACCGAGAACTCCGACCCCCCGGTCAAGATCGACCCCAACGACCCCGACCTCCGCATGGTCCAGGGCGCCAAGCTCGCCCCCTCCAAGGTCCTCAACATCAAGTCCATCGTGGAGACCGACGACGGCTCCGAGCGCCGCCAGGACACCAACGACAACGTGACCTTCTCGCTCCAGGCCGAGGTCCTCTTCGGCAAGGACAGCGCCAAACTCTCCCCCGACGCGCTCTCCCGCATCGACACCATCGCCACCGAGGTCAAGAAGCAGAACGCATCCCGCCTACGGGTCTTCGGCTTCACCGACAACCTCGGTTCGGCGACCCACGGCCTGACGCTGTCCAAGCAGCGGGCCAACGCCGTCCAGCGCGAACTGGCCAACGACCTCGGCTCATCGGTGTCGTTCGAGATCCGGGGCTACGGCGAGCAGTACCCGATCGCCGACAACGCCACCGAGGCGGGCCGCAAGAAGAACCGCCGGGTCGAGGTCAGCTTCCCGCGCACCGGGTCGTGAGGTACGAGGCATGAGCGGCCGCTGATCGCCGTCCTTTCCGCCTGCCGAGATCACGTAATTCGGCAGGCAGGGCAAGCTGCCGCATCTCCAGCAAACTAGAGTATTCCGTCGGAAAGTTGACGGCTAAAAAGATTCAGATATGTCATCGCTCTGCACTGAGTTGCGCCTGTCCCCCACTTCTCCGCCGCCGCGGCCGAGAAATCGCCAAACCGGCCCACGCACCCCCGAACTGCACATACGTCGAGTCGCGTTTCGCTCAACAGGTATGGGCTCGTCAGGAAATTCAGGTCGTCGCGAGCAGCCTGCGTGCACTTGAGCTCAACGCATCACCAATGAAATGCAGTGCACGAAGGCAAGGCGCGGAACAGGTGGCAGTGCGGGCCTGGATCGGTCATCTCCGTACGTCGGGACCCGCGGTCCGGGACCAACCGTCCCGCACCGCGGGTTCTTTGCCGGCCGTGCGGCGTGGTCAGCCGGCCGGGCCGTCCGGCTCCACCGTGAGGCGAAGGCCCGCCCGCACTCCCCACTTCGCCATCGCCCCCGCCTCCGCCTCCACGACGTGCCGGGCGCGCAGGCGCGGGCGGCCCAGCCGGCCGGGGGACATGGTGCGTACGGCCAGTACGGTCAAGTCCCGGCTCAGGTAGGCGACATCGATGGCGAACCGCATCCGGAAGGTGTGCACCCCGCTCGCCGGGGACAGCAGCAGCGCCCCCTCGATCCCGTCGCGGCCCAACAGGCCGCGGGCGCGGGCCCGGTAGGACGTCGCGATCTCCAGCGGGATGCCGGTGCCGAGCTCGGTTCCGGTGCCGGCGTCCGCGCTGTGGAGCAGTCCGGTGCCGTTCTGCCAACGTGCCATGCCCGTCGTTCTATCAGCCGTCGTGAGAGACGGGTAAGGGCGAGCCCCGCGCGCGGTCACGTCTAGGGTCGACGCATGTCGGTGCTGCTGATGGTTCTCGCCGCCGCCTACGGGGCCGCGGCCGGGCTGCTGATACCTCGGCCCGTTCATCGGATGGCCGTCGAGCCCGAGGAGGAGTGGCGGGCGGCCTGTCCCGGCGGGCATGTGATCGCGGGGGCGGCGCGGGGATGGCTGGGCAGGGGACGGTGTCCGGAGCCGGGGTGCGGGGTGTACGGGCCGGGGGCGCTGCCGTCGGCGGGGGGCACCGCGCTGGTCTGCGCGGCGCTCGCGGCGGCCACCGGAGCGCGGCCCGAGCTCGCCGTCTGGCTGGCGATGGCGCCGGTCGCGGTGCTGCTGGTGGCCGTCGACCGCCAGGTGCGGCGCCTCCCGGACGTGCTGACGCTGCCGCTCGCGGTCGTGGCGGCCGGGGCGCTGGGGCTCGTCGGCGCGATGACGGGGGAGACCGGGGCGTGGCGGCGGGCGCTGCTGGGCGGGCTGGCGCTGGGTGTGTTCTATCTCCTGTTGTTCGCCGTCAATCCGGGGGGCATCGGCCTGGGTGACGTCAAGCTGGCGTTCGCGCTGGGCATCGCCCTTGGGTGGTACGGCTGGCGCACCGTCGTCACCGGCGGCGCGGCAGGAGTGCTGATCGGCGCCGCCTACGGAGCGGCGGTGATGCTGGTCAGGAGGGGTGGCCCGAAGGTCATGCCATTCGGGCCATTCATGATCATTGGGGCATTCGGCGGGCTGCTCCTGGGGGCCGCGGCCCGGGGCTGAGGGCCGCCCGCCCCGGTCCGCGCGGCCCGGCGGGCTCCGCCGCCGGTGGGGCGCGGCGCGCCGCGAAAGAACGCGGTGCACGCATCACGCCTCCTCCGGGGTTATGGTGGAAACCCCCCCTCGGGCCGGTCCGTAACCCCCCCCACGGACCGGCCCGCTTTTTGTTGCCCCGGGGCGGGCCGCCCGGCTTTCCGGACGCACCACCAACCGCAACCCACTGCGGCCCCTGCCCCGCCCCCCCCCGCGACGTACGGGGCTAGCCCCGCCTCGCCCAGATGTTCACGCCCTCCGTCGACGTCGCGAACCGCTCGATCTCGGCCAGTTCCGTATCCGTCAGCTCGGGGCCGTCGAGCGCCGCGACATTGGCCTCCAGCTGGGCGACGCTGCTGGCGCCGATCAGCGCGGAGGTCATCCGCTCGTCGCGCAGCACCCAGCGCAGGGCGAGCTGCGCCAGCGACTGGCCGCGCCGGGCGGCGATGTCGTGGAGGCCGCGCAGGCGCCCCACGACGTCCTCGGACAGCAGATCCGGATCCAGGGACTTGCCCTGGGAGGCCCGCGAGCCCTCGGGGATGCCGTGCAGGTATTTGTCGGTGAGCATGCCCTGTGCCAGCGGCGCGAAGGAGATGCAGCCCATGCCCTCGGCCTCGAGGGTGTCCAGCAGGGCGTCGTCCTCGGTCCAGCGGTTGATCATCGAGTACGAGGGCTGGTGGATCAGCGCCGGGACGCCCATCTGGCGCAGAAGGCCGGCCGCCTCACGGGTCTGCTCGGCGTTGTACGAGGACACGCCCGCGTACAGCGCCTTGCCCTGGTGGACCGCGGACGCCAGCGCGCCCATGGTCTCCTCGAGCGGGGTGTGGGGGTCGAAGCGGTGCGAGTAGAAGATATCGACGTAATCGACGCCCATCCGCTTCAGTGACGCATCCAATGACGAGAGGAGGTATTTCCGCGAACCCCATTCACCGTACGGCCCGGGGTGCATCAGATATCCGGCCTTCGTGGAGAGAATCATCTCGTCGCGGTAGGGCCGGAAGTCCTGCGCGAAGATCTTGCCGAAGTTCAGCTCGGCGGACCCGGGCGGCGGGCCGTAGTTGTTGGCCAGGTCGAAGTGGGTGATGCCCAGGTCGAAGGCCCGGCGCAGGATCGCCCGCTGGGAGGCCAGGGTGCGGTCGTCACCGAAGTTGTGCCACAGTCCGAGGGAGATGGCGGGGAGTTTCAGACCGCTGCGGCCGGTGCGCCGGTACTGCATGGAGTCGTAGCGCGAATCCACGGCGCGGTAGTCAGATGTGCCAGTCATGCTCATCTCCCTATCACGTACTTGTGACACACCTGATTGGGCCGTCGACACACCCGAGAAGTAAAGTTGCCCCCTTGAGGCGACGGGGCGATGGCCATTTCGGCACGGAGGGGCTGGACCACATATGACGCGATCTTCCGGGGTGCGCATCCCTTATCCGCCCGCACTGCGCAATCTGGTCTACCGGCTGTACGCGCGGCGGGTGGAGGGCCGCCTGGACCACGACCAGGTGCCCAAGCACATCGGCGTCATCCTGGACGGCAACCGCCGCTGGGCGCGGGCCGACGGGCGGACCACCGAGCAGGGCCACCAGGCGGGCGCGGCCAAGATCAGCGAGCTGCTGGGATGGTGCGCGGAGACCGATGTGGAGGTCGTCACGCTCTGGCTGCTGTCGACGGACAACCTCGACCGGCCCGAGGACGAGCTGACCCCGCTGCTGGGCATCATCGAGAACACCGTGCGCGGCCTGGCCGCCGACGGCCGCTGGCGGGTCCACCACGTCGGCAACCGCGATCTGCTGCCCGAGGCGACGCAGCGGGTACTCAAGGAGTCCGAACAGGCCACGCTCGAGAACAAGGGCATCCTGGTGAACGTCGCGATCGGCTACGGCGGCCGCCAGGAGATCGCCGACGCGGTGCGCTCGCTGCTGCTGGACCACGCCGAGCGCGGCACCTCATTCGAGGAGCTCGCCGAGATCGTCGACATCGACCTGATCTCCGAGCACCTCTACACCCGTGGCCAGCCCGACCCGGACCTGGTGATCCGCACCAGCGGCGAGCAGCGGCTGTCGGGCTTCATGCTCTGGCAGAGCGCCCATTCGGAGTACTACTTCTGCGAGGTCTTCTGGCCGGCCTTCCGCAAGGTCGACTTCCTGCGCGCGCTGCGCGACTACGCGGCCCGGCACCGCCGTTACGGCTTCTAGGGGACGGTCGAACGCATCCCGTAGGGGATGGGAGCGCCCCCTGCGGGCCATAACGAGGCGGGGCGGGAGGGGTATTCCCGGGCCCGTCAGGCTCCCGGGCTCGCCGTCCCCGATCTCCCGGGCCGGCCGTCCTCGGGCTGCCGGGTTCGCCCTTCCCGGGCTCCGGGCCCGGGGGACGCGCGGCGAGGCGCAGCCCGCTGAAGCCCGGCGCGGCCCGGTGAGACGCGGCGTAACGCGGCCCGGTGCGCCCCCGGTGAAGCCCGCTGCCGCCCGGCGAGACGCATCCCGATGCAGCCCGGCGCCACCCGACTGGGTGCCACCCTGCGAGACATCGCCCGCTCCACCCGGCGAGATGCCGCCCGGCGCCACCCGACTGGGTGCCACCCTGCGAGACATCGCCCGCTCCACCCGGCGAGATGCCGCCCGGCGCCACCCGGTTGGGGGGCACCCCTGCGGGAAGCCGCCGGCTTCGCGCGACGAGACGCCGCCCGGCGCCACCCGACTGGGGGGTCATCACCCGGCGAGACGTCGCCCGGCGCCACCCGGCTGGGGGTCACCCGGCGAGACGCCGCTCGGCACCACCCGGTTGGGCGCCACCCCGGCGAGAAATCGCCCGCGCCGCCCGACGAGACGCATCTCGGTGCGGCCCGATGCACCCCGGCGCCACCTGACGAGACGCATCCCGGCGCACCCGGATGCACCCCGGCATCCCCCGGCGGGAACGCCGCCCGGCGCCGCCCCGGGCGGCGAGCCGTGGCGCCGCCGGGCTCCGGAGGCCGTAACCAAAGGTTCATCAAGCGTGTGTCATATGCCGTGGCATGGGGGCGGGTCATCGAGGGAATATCCCTTGCAGGTCGGCGTCCGGAACAAGACATCGGGCGCCGTATCTCAGCGGACGGCATGGGGTCGTCCGCCCGGGAGGCCCTTTGCACATCACGGACGATCGTGCGGACCGCACGGACGACGCGAAGGGCCGGCGTTCGGCCCGTGCAACGTGGCCTGAAGCCGGTCCTGTCCCCCGCGACGCCGTCGCACCCCAACCTCATCCGAGGGGGTTCGTCCACCCGTGGTGAACAGCAACAAGCGCCGTGAGAACGGCCGGCGCACCTACGTTCTCGACACCAGTGTCCTTTTGGCGGATCCAGGCGCCATGTCCCGCTTCGAGGAGCACGAAGTCGTCCTTCCGGTCGTCGTCGTCACGGAGTTGGAGGCCAAGAGGCACCACCCCGAGCTCGGCTACTTCGCACGGCAGGCCCTCCGTCTGCTGGACGAGTACCGGGTCCAGTACGGGAGGCTGGACGCCCCCATCCCCATCGGCGGGCTCGGCGGCAGCCTCCGGGTCGAGCTGAACCACTCCGACCCCGGCATCCTGCCCGCCGGCTTCCGTCTCGGTGACAACGACTCCCGGATCCTCGCGGTGGCCCGCAATCTGCAGGCCGAGGGCTATGACGTCACGGTCGTCTCCAAGGACCTGCCGCTGCGCATCAAGGCGTCCTCGGTGGGGCTGCTGGCCGAGGAGTACCGCGCCGAGCTGGCGATCACCGACTCCGGCTGGACGGGCATGGCCGAACTGGCCATCTCCGCTGACCAGGTGGACGATCTGTTCGCCGCCGAGTTCGCCGACGTACCGGGCGCGGAGGAATTTCCGGTGCATACCGGACTGGTCCTCCAGTCCGAGCGCGGCAGGGCGCTCGGCCGGGTCACCGCGGACGGCGGGGTCCGGCTGGTGCGCGGCGACCGGGAGGCGTTCGGGATCCACGGCCGCAGCGCCGAGCAGCGGATCGCGCTGGATCTGCTGCTGGACCCGGAGGTCGGCATCGTCTCGATGGGCGGCCGGGCCGGTACGGGCAAGTCGGCGCTGGCGCTGTGCGCGGGCCTGGAGGCCGTGCTGGAGCGCCAGCAGCACCGCAAGGTGATGGTCTTCCGGCCGCTGTATGCCGTCGGCGGGCAGGAGCTGGGATACCTGCCGGGCAGCGAGGCCGAGAAGATGAGCCCCTGGGCGCAGGCCGTCTTCGACACGCTGTCCGCGGTGACCAGTAAAGAGGTCATCGAAGAGGTGGTGGGGCGCGGCATGTTGGAGGTGCTGCCGCTCACGCACATCCGCGGGCGGTCGCTGCACGACGCGTTCGTCATCGTCGACGAGGCCCAGTCGCTGGAGCGGAACGTCCTTTTGACGGTTCTGTCCCGTATCGGCGCCAACTCCCGCGTCGTCCTGACGCATGACGTCGCACAACGGGACAATCTGCGGGTCGGGCGGTACGACGGCGTGGTCGCGGTCGTCGAGAAGCTGAAGGGGCATCCGCTCTTCGCGCACGTCACCCTCAACCGCTCCGAGCGGTCGCCGATCGCCGCACTGGTGACCGAAATGCTGGAGGACGGCAGGATCTGACCCGTTGTGAACCACCGCGCCGCCCGGCGAAGCGAAGGAGCTTAGCCGGGCGGCGCGCGTGTGCGCGGGGATATCCGAAAATACTGGGGCGTAAACGAGGTGTGAGCTTTCACACCCGGCCGGGAATTGATTCGCGGCGGCGGGTTCGGGCAGAGTCTGGGTCCTGTCAGGCCCCGCATACGGCACCACCAGCATCCTCAGAGGTGCGGAACAACCGAACTTCATAGCGAGTCGCCGTATGCCGCCCGAGCACCACGCGGACCCCCGAGGGGGACGTACCGGGCCAGTGCCTCCCGTGACCAGCCGGTCCCGCCCGCTCAACTGGGTCCGGAACAAGGGGAGACCAGCGCCAGGGGCACGATTGCGTCCGCGAGGTCACCTATGCGGACGATGCTGGAAGGAAAACGTGTGAGCCGGATCTCGGTCCGGGGATTCGCCGTGGCATCCGCCACCGCGGTCACCACCGTCGGCGCCGTCGTCGGCGTCGCCGCAGGGCAGCCCGCCTCGGTCAACGCCGAGGCCACCGCTGCCGATGCGACGATCGCTGACATCCCCGCGGGCGCACAGGCCCAGGTGCAGACGGCTTCCCTGACGCAGCAGGCGGACGACGCATCCACCCAGGCGGACGCGGCATCCCTGAAGTCGGCGCAGGAAGCCGCCCGTAAGGCAGCCGCGGAGACCGCGCAGTCCAAGAAGGACGCGGCGGACGAGGCCAAGGCGAAGAAGGAAGCCGACGCGCGCAAGAAGAAGGAGCTGGCCGCGTCCCGCTCCGCAGAGCGCGACGTCAGCGACCTTCTCGGCAAGAGCTCGTACACCATCGCCGAGACCCAGTCCCTCGCGCGCGGCATGATGGCCGGCGACCAGTTCCAGTGCTTCAGCAACATAGTGGACCACGAGTCCGGCTGGAACTACCGCGCCACCAACGCCTCCTCCGGTGCATACGGACTGGTCCAGGCCCTGCCGGGCTCGAAGATGTCGTCGGCCGGTTCCGACTGGCAGACCAACCCGGCAACCCAGATCAAGTGGGGCCTGAACTACATGAACGACCGCTACGGCAGCCCCTGCGGCGCCTGGTCGTTCTGGCAGGCCAACAGCTGGTACTAGGCCGTACCGGCAGCCATCGGGTCATACCGGCGGCGCCCAGTACTTGCGAAACCCCCGACTGCGTCAGCGTCGGGGGTTTCGCGCATCCGGCACAGGTAACGTCGTGCCGTCAGGTGTGGCGCAGGGGAGGGGAAGAGGAAGCAACATGTCCAGATTGCCTCAGTGGGTCGGCGGCCTCGGCACCGGTCTGACGCGGCTCGCGCAGCGGCTCGAGGAGCAGCGCCGCCGGGCGGAGGCCGCGGCGGAGAACGGCGACCCGGAAGAACTGAGGCGTGCCGAGTACGCGCCCGACGGCGTCCCCGCGCGGCCCTCCTACGCACCGGCCGCCGCGATGGCCGCGGATGGCTCGGCCGGACCGCTCACCGCCACCCGTACCGCCCTGCCGGACGCCCCGGCGGCCGTCGACGGTGTCCCGCGGGCGGCCGCGCAGGGCGAGCCGTCCCCCGCCGCCCCGCCGCCCGACTCCGTCCCCGCGCCGCCCTCCTACGCGCCCGCCGTCGCGGCCCGCCCGGATCCCGTCGCGGCGGTGCCGTGGGGCGTACGGGTCGCCGCCGAGGTCGGCTGGCGGCTTCTGGTGCTGGCCGGGACGCTGTGGGTGCTGGCCCGGGTCATCACCACCATCGAGCTGGTGGTGCTGTCCTTCATCGCGGCCATGCTGATCACCGCGCTGCTGCAGCCCACCGTGGCCTGGCTGCGCCATCGCGGGCTGGCCCGCGGGCTGGCGACCGCGCTGACGTTCATCGGCGGCTTCGTTGTCATGGGCCTGGTCGGCTGGTTTGTGGTCTGGCAGGTCCAGGACAACGTCGACTCGGTCTCCAGCCGTATCCAGGAGGGCATCACCGAACTCAAGGGCTGGCTGCTGAAGAGCCCGTTCCATGTGACCGAGAGTCAGATCAACCACATCGCCAAGAACCTGCAGGACGCGATCGGCGCCAACACCGAAGCGATCACCTCGGCCGGGCTGGAGGGCGTCACCGTCATCCTCGAGGTGTTCACCGGCATCCTGCTGGCGATGTTCACCACGCTGTTCCTGCTCTACGACGGCCGCCGCATCTGGACCTGGGTGCTCAAGCTCGTACCGGGCGCGGCCCGTGAGGGCGTGGCGGGCGCGGGGCCGCGGGCCTGGCGGACGCTGACCGCCTACGTCCGCGGCACGGTCATCGTCGCCCTGATCGACGCCATCTTCATCGGCATCGGGCTGTGGGTCCTCGACGTACCGCTGGCCGTCCCCCTCGCGGTCTTCATCTTCCTCTTCGCGTTCATCCCCCTGGTGGGCGCGGTGGTCTCGGGCGCCCTGGCCTGTGTGGTCGCGCTGGTCACCCAGGGCGTCTTCGCGGCCCTGATGGTGCTGGCGATCGTCCTGGCCGTCAATCAGATCGAGGGCCATGTCCTGCAGCCGTTCATCCTGGGCCGCGCGGTACGGGTCCATCCCCTCGCCGTGATCCTCTCGGTCGCCTCCGGCAGCCTGATCGCGGGCATCGGCGGGGCGGTCGTCGCCGTCCCCCTGGTGGCGGTCACCAACACGGTCGTCGGCTATCTCCGCTCGTACTCCAAGGAGCAGGCGCTGCGGATGATGCCGGGACCGCACGGCGCCACCGCGCTCGGGGCGGCGTCCACGGAGCGACGTCCGGAGGCCGGCAGCCGCGCGGAGGCCGGCGGGTAGGGCGGCGCCCGCCCCGCATGAACCCCGCAGAACGCAGGAACCCCGCAGACGAATCTGCGGGGTTCCTGCGTTCTGCGGGTGCCGGGGAGTTACTCCGCCAGCGTGGCCTCGGCGTCCAGCGTGGCGGCCACGGCCTGCAGGACGGAGGCGATCTTGACGGCCTCGAGGATCGTCTCGCGGTCCACGCCCGCCTTGCGGAGCACCTGCTCGTGCGAGTCCAGGCACAGACCGCAGCCGTTGATGGCCGAGACGGCCAGCGACCACAGCTCGAAGTCGACCTTCTCCACGCCCGGGTTGCCGATGACGTTCATCCGCAGACCGGCACGGAGGTTGCCGTACTCCGGGTCCGACAGCAGGTGCCGGGTGCGGTAGAAGACGTTGTTCATCGCCATGATGGCGGCGGCGGACTTGGCCGCCTTGTACGCCTCGGCGGAGAGGTTCGCCTTCGCCTCGGGCTCCAGCTCACGCAGCACCTTCGGCGACCGCGAGGCGATCGCGCAGGCCAGCACCGTGCCCCACAGCTGCTGCTGCGGCAGGTCGCTGTTGCCGATCACCGAACCGAGGTTCAGCTTCAGGTCCTTGGCGTAGTCCGGTACCGCGGACTTGAGCTCATCGAGAGCCATGTCGGATCAGCCTTCCGTTCAGAGGTCAGTTCACTCGCCGGAGAGGAGCGCGACCGGGTCGAGGGTGTCCTCGCCCTTGGACCAGTTGCAGGGGCACAGCTCGTCGGTCTGCAGGGCGTCCAGAACCCGCAGGACCTCCTTGGGGTTACGGCCGACGGAGCCGGCGGTCACCATCGTGAACTGGATCTCGTTGTTCTGGTCGACGATGAAGACGGCGCGCTGCGCGAAGCCGTCCTCGCCCTCGATGCCCAGGTCACGCATGAGCTCGTGCTTGGAGTCCGCGAGCATCGGGAAGGGCAGGTCGGTCAGGTCCGGGTGGTCCTTGCGCCAGGCGTGGTGCACGAACTCGGAGTCACCGGAGAAGCCGAGGATCTGCGCGTCGCGGTCGGCGAACTCCTCGTTCAGCTTGCCGAACGCGGCGATCTCGGTGGGGCACACGAAGGTGAAGTCCTTGGGCCACGCGAAGACGATCTTCCACTTGCCCTCGTAGGTCTTGTGGTTGATCTGCTCGAATTCCTGGCCGGACTCGAGCGAGACGCAGGCGGTCAGGTCGAACTCGGGGAACTTGTCACCGACAGTGAGCACGCGCTCTCCTTGCAGCGGGGGGAAAAGCCAACAGAATTGCCCCTTTTGGGGGTTTGAGTGGCTTTCCTTGGGGCTTGGACGGTTCACACAGTGCCACAGCAGCCATTGATCAGGGAAATAGCTAGACTGGTTGATGTTGATCGGAGGTGGTTATCAGTGGCTTCACCAGTGAGCGGCGGCGGCCGGCCCCGCCAGCCCAGCCTGGCCCAGCTGCGGGCGTTCGCGGCGGTGGCCGAGCATCTGCACTTCCGCGAGGCGGCCGCCGAGATCGGCATGAGCCAGCCCGCGCTGTCCGGTGCGGTCTCCGCGCTGGAGGAGGCGCTCGGCGTACAGCTTCTGGAGCGTACGACCCGCAAGGTGCTGCTCTCGCCCGCGGGGGAGCGGGTGGCCGCGCGCGCCCGTACGGTCCTGGAGGCGGTCGGCGATCTGATGGAGGAGGCGGAGGCGGCCCGCGCCCCCTTCACCGGCGTCCTGCGCCTCGGCGTCATCCCGACCGTCGCGCCGTACCTCCTGCCGACGGTCCTGCGGCTCACCCACGGCTCGTACCCGGACCTCGACCTCCAGGTGCACGAGGAACAGACCGCCTCCCTGATCGAAGGCCTCACTCAGGGCCGCCTCGACCTGCTGCTCCTCGCCGTCCCCCTCGGCGTCCCGCAGATCACCGAACTCCCCCTCTTCGACGAGGACTTCGTCCTGGTCGCCCCCAAGGAGCACTGGCTGGGCGGCCGCGCCGACATTCCCCGGCAGGCGCTGAGGGAACTCGATCTCCTGCTGCTGGACGAGGGTCACTGCCTGCGCGATCAGGCCCTCGACATCTGCCGCGAGGCGGGCCGGGAGGAGGGCGCCCCGGTGACGACGAGCGCGGCCGGACTGTCGACGCTGGTCCAGCTCGTGGCCGGCGGCCTCGGGGTGACGCTGCTGCCGCGTACGGCGCTGCGCGTGGAGACGGCTCGTAATGATCTGCTGACGACCGGCCATTTCGCCGATCCCCAGCCGTCGCGCCGCATCGCCGTCGCCATGCGTACGGGCACGGCCCGCCAGGCGGAATTCGAGGAGTTCGCGGGGGCGTTGCGGGAGGCGATGCGGTTGCTGCCGGTGCGGGTGGTGGAGGGCGGTTAGGGGCGGCCCGCCGCAAGGATGGCCTCGGCGTCGAGGGTGATCTCGGCACCGATGGAGTCGGGGAGGGCGACCCGCTGCCCCGGCGCGTGGATCTGGTGATTGCGGTACTCGTTGGCGAACGGGTCGGTCAGGACGTGGATGCGGTCCTTCTTGCGGTCGATGATGACGTAGACAGGGATCTTGGCGATGGCGTAGGCGGCGACCTTCGACTTGAGGTCGTTGTTGAAATTGGAAGACGTGACCTCCAGGGCCATGCGGAAGATCGCCGGGTCGTAGCAGTTGTGCTCGATGAGGTGATCGCGGAAGTCGGCGTCCACGATGGCGAGGTCGGGGACGGCGTAGTCATAGGGGCCATCGGGGAGCCAGACGCCCGCGCCCTGGGCCACCTGTGTTTCCGGGCCGTGGGCCGCCGCCAACGCGAACGTGAGGTTGGTCAGTGCTACGGAGTGGGGGAGATCGGGCGGCGGTGTCACGGTGATTGATTCCCCAATGATCTCGATGCGGTAGCCGGGAAGCTTCTCGGCGATCAGATCCGCTTCCTGGAGCAGCGTGCGCTCGCTCTCACAGGGGTGCTCGACCGCTGCGGCAGACATGGCGCCTCCTAGTGGCTCGTATCGAGGCCATCATCGTAGGCAGAGGCACCCCCATACGTCTTGTAAGACCACGTTCACCCGTTCGAGATGGTGGGCGCCGGCCGCAGTCGATCGGGGCGGCTCCCCGTCACTCCGTGCGCAGGCCCTCCGGCCGCATCAGCCGCCAAAGGAACGGCAGGGAAAGGGCGGTGACGCCCAGGATGACGGTGGCGGCCGTGCCGGTGAGGGTGAGGATGGCGGGCCACTCGGGTTGCAGGGTGCGGCCCGCCATGTGGACGAGGAGGGTGCCCAGGGAGAGGCCGCAGGTGAGGGCCAGGGCGAGGCCGAGGGCGACGGGGAGGGCGGTCTGCCACAGGACGGAGCGGCCGAGGACGGCACGGGGGGTGCCGAGCGCGTCGAGGTGGGACAGGAGGCGGGCGCGGTCGTGGAGTTGTTCCAGGGTGGTCAGCAGCAGGCCGCAGCCGATCAGGAGGAGGACGGCGACGGCGCCGGCGGTCAGGCTGCCGCGGGTGAGGCTCAGGACGTCGTCGTCATCCGTGTTGCCGTAGTCGCCGGGCACCACGTCGATGCGGAGGTCGATCCGGGCGGCGGCGTTGCGTACGTGGTCGATGGCGTCGGGGCGGTCCGGGTCGAGGCGCAGCAGGGTGCTGACGGCGGGACGGCGCAGCAGGGTGGCGTCCAGGGCGCCGGGCGTGGCGAGCAGTCCGGGGCCGGTGAGCCAGGGCGGGGCGGAGCGGCGGCCGGCGACATGGCGGGCGGTGGCCGGGACCGTCCAGACGGCGGGGCGGCGGTGTGCGGTCTGGCTGCCGACCGGGTCGAGGGCCAGCCGCTGCCCCGGGTGCGGGATCTCGTATGCGCCGTCCTTGACGAGGAAGGCGTCGCCGTCGGAGCAGGAGGCGATCCGGGCCAGTTCGCGGAGGGTGGCGCAGTCGGCGACGGTCAGGGGGTAGGGCTCGGGGTCGGCGTCCGGCGCGGCGGGGGCGTGCGGACCGCGCGCCGGGCCCGCGTACGACGTGATCAGGCCGTGGGTGGCGCGCACGCCGTCGGCCGCGGACAGCCGGGCGTGCATGGCGGCGGCGCGGGCGGCGGGCACGGCGCCGTCGCGGGCCTGGACGGTGGTCCACCGGGTCCGGAGGAGTTCCGGCGCGTCCTGGATGCCGACGCCGGTCAGCAGCAGCTGTACGGCGATGGCGCCGGCCACCGCCACGGTGATCCCGCTGACCGAGCGGGCGGCGGTGGTGCCGGTCAACTCCAGTCTCCGTACGGCGAGTTGCCAGGCCTGGCTGCCCCGTCCGGAGCGGCCCAGCCGGGCCACCGCGGCATCCAGCAGCCAGGGCAGCAGCGCCGCGACGCCCAGCAGCAGGAGGGAGGTGCCGACGATGGTCTGGATGGTGGCGGCGTCGCCGGCGGAGAGCCCCCCGATCGCCTGCGGCAGCAGGAGCGCGACCCCGGCGGCCGGCAGCAGCGGCCGCCACCACAGCCTGCGGCGCAGCGGCGGAGCCGTACGGGTCACGCCCAGCGGTTCGACGGTGACCCGCCGCATGGTGAGGAGCGTGACGCCGACCGCGCAGCACGGGACGGCCAGGGCGACAAAGGCCGTCAGCACGGCGTTCGGTATGACGTCGGAGGGGAAGACGCCGAGGTCGGCGAGGGTGAGGGTGGAGAGCGGGAGGCGCGCGGCGAGGAAGAGCGCGGCGCCGGCGAGCAGGCCGAGCAGGGCGCCGGCCAGCGCCTCGCCGGCGGCGATCCGGCGGGTGGTGGCCCGGTCGGCGCCGACGAGGCGGAGGGCGGCCAGCCGCCCGTCGCGGCGCTCCCCGCCGAACCGCACCGCGGTCGCGATGAAGACGGCGACCGGCGTGAGCAGGGCGACGCAGCCCACGACGATGGCCAGGACGATCAGCGGGCCGGCGTCGAACCCGTTGTTCCGCGCCCCGAAGCCGGTGATCCGCTCGATGTCCTCGCCGGGGCCGCGCAGCGCGTCGGTGCCCGCCCAGAAGAAGAGTTCGCCGGGGTGGGTCAGGCCCGCGTCGCCGATCCGGCCGGTGATCCGCAGATGCGGGAAGCGGTCCTTGAGGAGCGCGCCCTCGGGGGAGGCCAGCAGGTCGGCGAGGGCAGGGGAGACGGCCATCTCGCCGGGGCGGGGAATCCGCGACAGACCCGGCGGAACGGGAGCGTGCGGGCCCTCCGCCCGTACGGCCCGGCCGCGGACCGGCGTATCGCGGTAGCCGCTGCTCACCCTGGTGATCAGCAGGGTGCGGTCCGTGGGGCCCGATCCCGCGGCGGCGGGCACCGTGGAGCGGGCGCCGTCGCGGGCCATGGCGGCGTTCATGGCGTTGGGGATGGCGGCCGCGAGCAGCAGGACGGCCACGCCCAGTCCGACGCCGAGCGCCGTCAGGGCCGTACGGATGAAGCCCTTGCGGCCGCCGGTCACGGCGAACCGGGCGCCCATCGCCAGATCGCGGCACCACCGGACGGCCCGCGGCGCCCGGCCCCGGGCCGGTGTCGCGGGCGGTATCGGTGCCGGCCCGGGTATCGGCGTCGGTGTCGGCACGCTCACTCCGTTCGCAGTCCGTCAGGCCGCATCATCCGCCACAGCGGCGGCAGGCTGAGCAGCGTGACGAAGAGGATCACGCCGGCGCCGATGCCGGCCATCCCGGCGACCACCAGCCAGTCCACGGTCACCGAGCTGTCGATCATGGTGAGCAGCAGCGTCCCCAGCGCGAGCCCGCAGCCGAGCGCGAGGCCCAGCCCCAGGACGACCGGGAGGGCGGTCCCCCACAGAACCGACCAGCCCAGGGTGGTGCGGCGGATGCCGTGGGCGTCGAGGGCGGACAGCAGCCGGCGGCGTTCGTGGAGCTGCTCGACGGTGGAGATGACCAGGCCCGCGCCGATCAGCAGCAGCGTGATGACGGAGCCGATGAAGATGGCGCTGCGGACGCTGGAGAGCTGCTGGTCATGGGGGTTGTCCAGGAAGGAGTACTCGCGCAGGGTCGGGTCGAAGCGGGCCGCGGTGTTGCGGATGCGCTCGAGGGCGTCCGGGGTGCCGCGGTCGAAGTCGACCTGGATCTCCATGAGGGGGGCCGGGAGCCGGGCCGGGTCGAGCGCGGCGGGCGTGGCCAGCACGTCGTACGGGGCGGGGAAGGGGCCGGGGCCGTCGCCGGGGGAGGCGAGGCGGGCGGTGCGGGCCGTCGCGGGGATCTTCCAGGGGCGCGGGGCCGGCGCCGGGGTGCCGTCGGCGACCGGCGGAGCGAGGTCGAGGGCCGCTCCGGGCGCGAGCGGCGGCCGGCCGGCCTTCCCGCTCCGCGCGTCCGTCACGAAGACATCGCCGTCGCGGCAGGAGGGCAGGCGGGCCAGCCGTCGCAGCTCGGCGCAGCTGCCGATGCCCACGTTCGCGCCCCCGGCGGCGCCCTCACCCTGCCGGGGCAGCCGGTCGACCGGCGCGTCGATGACGCCGCGCACGGCGCTCACCCCGGGCGTGGCCCGCAGCGCGCCGAGCGCCCGCCGGGCGTGCGGCCAGTCCCCCGCCTCGGCCCAGTAGCCGACCCGCGGGAGCTTGCCGGACTTGGCGTACGCGGCGGCGTAACCGGCCTGCATCCCGGTCATGAGCATATGGACCGCGATGGCGCCTGCCACCGCGACGGTGATGCCGCTGACCGCGCGGGTGGCCGGGCCGCTGCTCAGCTGGAGGCGCCGGACGGCCAGCTGCCAGGGCACCGGCCCGCCGCGCAGCCGCCCGACGACCGCGTCGACCAGCCAGGGCAGCAGCGCCGTCACCCCGAACAGCAGCAGCATCGAACCGGCCGCGAGACGCAGGGTGTTGAGGCCGGTGTCGGTCCAGGGCCCCGACCACGACAGCGGCAGCAGCAGCACGGTGCCCAGAGCGGGCAGCGCCAGCCGCCACAGCAGCCGGCGGCGCAGCGGCGGGCGCCTGCGGACGATGCCGAGCGGTTCGACGGTGATGCCGCGCTGCGCGATCAGCGTCACCAGCACCGCGGCCGTCGGGACGAGGACGGCGACGGCCGCGGCGGCGAGCGTGCCCGGCGCCACGTCCGCGGGGAAGACGTTGACGTCCCACAGGGTGATCGGCGACGCGAACTGCCGGCCGCCCAGGAACAGCACGGCGCCCCCGGCCAGCCCCAGCAGCGAGCCGAACAGCGCCTCGCCGGAGGCGATCCGGCGGGTGGTGCGGACGTCGGCACCGATCAGGCGGAGCGCGGCCAGCCGCTGCTCGCGGCGTTCGTTGCCGAACCGCAGGGACGTGCCGATGAGGACCATCACCGGCATCATCAGCGCCACACACGTCATGATCACGAGCAGGACGACGGGCGCCCGCATCGGCGGCGAATCCCAGGCCTTGCCGAAGTGGTCGATGCGGTAGCCGGCGCTCTCGCGCAGGGCGACGGGCCGGGCGACATAGGTGAGTTCCTGCGGGCCGAGCAGGCCCTCGTCCCCGATGACACCGGCCACGGAGTACGGCAGCCGCTCGCGCAGCAGCGCGCCGCCGGGGGAGTCCAGCAGCTCCTTGAGGGCGGGCGAGACGATCATCCGGCCGGGCCCGGGGAGGCGGCGGATGCCCGGCGGTACGGGGGGATGCGCGCCGTCGGGGCGTACCAGGCGGCCGCGGATCTGCGTGCCGTGGAAGACGGTGTCCGCCGAGGTGTAGAGCGTGGTGTTGTCGGCGGCCTTCGGCGGGTGCTCCTGGCCGAGGTTCTCGCGCGCCTTCTCCCGGCCGTGCCAGGCGGCCGTCAGGGACGGTACGGACGCCCCGAGCAGCAGGACGGCCACGCCGAGGGCGACGCCGAGCGCCGTCAGGGCGGTACGGATCCAGCCCTCGCGCCCGCCGCCGGCCGCGAACCGCATCCCCATCGCCAGGTCCCGGGCCCACTCGTGCACGGCCGGGCCCCGGGCCCGGACCGGGGGGCCGGTGCGGGCTCCGCCCGATGAGCTCATCGGCACGGACGGCTCATCGCAAGCCCGCCAGCATGTCCTTCACCTTGCCGTCGCGGACGACGATCTCGCGGTCGGAGTAGGCGGCGACCCGGGACTCGTGGGTGACCAGCACGACCGCGGCGCTGGTGTCGCGGGCGGCGTCGGTCAGCAGGGTCAGCACCCGTTCGCCGTTGAGGGAGTCCAGGGCGCC
Organism: Streptomyces sp. NPDC101227; assembly: GCF_044767545.1. Classification (NCBI taxonomy): domain Bacteria; kingdom Bacillati; phylum Actinomycetota; class Actinomycetes; order Kitasatosporales; family Streptomycetaceae; genus Streptomyces; species Streptomyces sp. NPDC101227. The sequence goes on from NZ_JBIWOD010000006.1 coordinate 547,662, forward strand.
GGTGGGCTCGTCGGCGAAGATCACGCGCGGGCGGGTGGCGAGGGCGCGGGCGACCGCGATCCGCTGGCTCTGGCCGCCGGAGAGCTCACCGGGCCGCTGACCCTGTACGGCCTCGACCTCGAGCCGTTCCAGCCACTCCCGCGCCTGCCGTTCGGCCTCCTTGCGTTTGGTGCCGTTCAGCCGCAGCGGCAGCGCGACGTTCTCCAGCGCGGTCAACTCCGGTACCAGCTGGCCGAATTGGAAGACGAAGCCGAAGTCGGAGCGGCGCAGGGCGCTGCGCTGGGCGTCGCTGAGGCGGGTCAGGTCGTGCGGGCCGTAGCGGACGCTGCCGGAGTCCGGGCCGATGATTCCGGCGAGGCAGTGCAGCAGCGTGGACTTGCCGGAGCCGGAGGGGCCCATGACGGCGACCACCTCGCCGGGGTGGATGGAGAAGTCGGCGCCGTCCAGCGCGGGCGTCGCCCCGTACGCCTTGTGCAGTCCCTCGGCCGAGAGCAGGGATCCCTCGGGCGTCATGCCCTGACCGTCTCTGCCAGCCGGTCCAGCCGGGCGGCGGTCAGCTCCAGCCAGCGCAGATCGGCCTCCAGGTGGAACAGCGCGTGATCGCAGATCAGCTGGTCGGCGAGGTCGCCGCCGCGCTTGCGCTCGGTCAGTCCGCGCATCAGCCGCAGATGCTCGGCGCGCTGGGTGTCCAGCAGCTCGGCGGCGTTGCGGTCGGTCAGCAGTGCCAGCACGATCTTGGTGTAGAGCGTGGACTGGAGGTAGGGCTCGGGCTTCTCGGGGCGGGCGAGCCACTGGGCGACGTCCGTGACGCCGGCGTCCGTGATCGCGTACCGCTTGCGTTCCGGTCCCGCGCCGGCCTCCACGGCGTCCACCTCGACCAGGCCGTTCTTCAGCAGCCGGGACATCGTGGAGTAGACCTGGCCGTAGTGCAGCGGCCGGTCCTGCCCGAAGTGCTCGTCGAAGGCCCGCTTGAGGTCGTAGCCATGGCGGGGGCCGGACTCCAGAAGGCCCAGCAGCGTATGACCGATTGACATGCCGACCACCTTACGTTGTGGGTGTATCGCTCGTGTATACGCGGGCTTCATAGCGGCCCCGGGGCCGGTGGGACGCCGGTCCCGGGGAGCCGGCCGGGGCGCCGCCCTCACTCCGTACGCAGCCCGTCCGGCCGCATCAGCCGCCACAGCGGCGGCAGGCTGAGCAGCGTGACCACCAGGACCAGCGCGGCCCCGGCGGCGGTCGGCGGCCAGACCGCCGACCACACGAAACCGCTCTTGCCCACCATCCTCAGCAGCACCAGACCCAGCCCGGTGCCGCCCGCCACGGACAGCGCGAGCCCCAGCCCCACCGGGACGGCCGCCCCCCACAGCACCGACCAGCCCAGCGTGCCCCGCCGGGTCCCGAACGCCACCAGGACCGACAGCGGCCGCCGCCGCTCGCGCAGCTGCTCCAGCGTGGTGACCAGCATGCTCGCGGCGATCAGTGCCAGGGTCGCGGCGGAAGCGATCAGCAGGCCGGTGCGCACGTCCGCGAACTGCCTGTCGGGGGCGACGTCCTGCAGGGAGCGGACGCGCAGCGCGGGATCGATCCGGGCCGCGGTGTTGCGGACGTATTCCTCGGCGTCGGGAACGCGCGCATCGATGCGGATCATGGCGTAGGCGTGCGGGTCGGCCAGGGCGGCGGGGTCCAGGGCGCGGGCGGTGGCGAAGATGCCGAAGTGCGTCGTGCCCATGGGGTCCGGGCGGGAGGGGACCACCCGGGCCGACTCCGGGACGGTCCACCACCGCGGCTTCGCGGGCATCGCGTCGGATCCCGGTTCGCGGTTGAGGAGCACCCGGGCGCCGGGCCGCGCGATCTTCGCCAGCGCCGAGAGGTACCGGTCGTGCACCACGCCGCCGTCCCTGACCACGAACACATCGCCCTCCGTGCAGGGCCCGATGCGCGCCAGCTCCCGCAGGGTGGCGCAGTCGCCGACGGTGACCTCGCCGGCCGGGAGGGGCTCCTCGCTGTTGCGCCCGGGGACGGGCCGGGCGGAGACGGAGCCGTTGACGCCGGCGATCACCCCGCGCACCCCCTCGGTCGCGCGGAACCGCGCGATCATCTTCCCGGTCGCGGCGGCGTCCCCTGCGGGCAGTTCGACGTCCAGCTGAGCCCGGCCCGAGTCCTGCCCCGTCACCTTCATGAAGTCGCTCTGGACGGCGGCGAAGAACACCTGGAGCGCGATGGCCCCGGCGACCGCCACGGTGATGCCACTGACCGCCCGGGCGGCCGCGCCGCTGCTCAACTGCAGGCGTCGGGTGGCCAGCTGCCAGGCCACCGGCCCGCCCTTGAAGCGCCCGACGACCGCCTCGACCAGCCACGGCAGCAGCACGGTGATCCCGACGAGGAACAGCACCGCACCGCCCGCGATCCGGTCCGTGTGCAGCACCGCGCCGTCGGCCCGCTGCCCCCCGCTGAGCAGCATCAGCGCCGCCCCCGCGGCCGGCAGCGGCAGCCGCCACCACAGCCGGCGCCGGCGTCCCGCAAAGTCGCGTACGACGCCCAGCGGCTCGATGGTCACCCGGCGCAGGGCGACCAGAGTGACCGCCACCGACAGCACCGGCACGGTCACCAGCACCAGCAGCGCAGGCCCCCGGACCGGCGTCACATCACCCGGAAACGCATTGACGCCCCACAAGGTGACCCGCCCGGCCAGCGGCCGTGCGGCCAGGAACAGCGCACCGCCCACCACCAGCCCGCACACCGAGCCGAACAGCGCCTCCCCGGCGGCCATCCGGTGGGTCATCCGGACATCCGCGCCGACCAGCCGCAGCGCCGCCAGCCTCCGGTCGCGCCGCTCCCCGCCGAAGCGCACCGCCGTGGCGATGAAGATCGCCACCGGCATCAGCAGCACCACGCACGCCACGACGACCAGGAGGACGAGCCTGGGGTCCATGGGCCGCTCCTCGGCACCCTCGGCCCCCTGGCCGAAGCCGGTGACGCGAAAGGCGTTGTCGCCGGCGGTGAGGGAGGCGCTGCCCGCGTAGTACGCCAGCTCACCGGGCCCGGCCAGCCCCGGCTCGCCGATCGTGCCGACGGTCCGGTACGGCAGCCGCTCCCGCAGCAGCCTTCCCTCCGCCGAGCCCAGCAGTTCCTTCAGGGCGGGGGAGACCACCATCTCGCCCGGCCGGGGCAGCGCGGCAACGCCCGGCGGCCGGGGTGCGGCGGGCCCGTCGGGGTGGAGCAGCACACCGCCGACGGTCGCACCGCGGAAGGAGGTCTCCGCGTAACCGAGGAGCAGCGTCCGGGCGGTCGGCTTCGCCGTCGAGCTCGCCCCGACCGGGGTGGTGGCCTCCGTACGTGTCTTCCAGCGGTCCAGGACGTGCGGGACGGACGTGGCGCCGAGCAGCAGCGCCACCCCCAGCCCGACGCCGACGGCCGTCAGGGCCGTACGGACCCAGCCCTCCCGGCCGCCGCCGGCCGCGAAGCGGATACCGATGGCGAGGTCGCGAACCCAGGTGGCGCACCGCCCGGTGCGGCCCCCGGCGTCGTATCCGCTCATACCGCCGCCGCCGCTTCCCGGGCCACGCGGTCCCGTACGACGGCCTCGGGGCCGGAGTGCGCGGCGACCCGGGCCTCGTGCGTGACCGGCACGACCGCGGTGCCGGTGTCCCGTGCCGCGTCCGTCAGCAGCCCCCGCATCCGCTCCCCGTTGAGCGGGTCCAGCGCGCCGGTCGGCTCATCGGCGAAGACCACCCGCGACCGCGCCGCCGCCTCCCCGCGCTTGACCCCGGCCGGCCGCAGCGGCGGCGCGGCATTCGCCGCACACGTCAACTCCGGTACCAGCCAGCCGAATGGGAAGACCAAGCCGAAGTCCGCGCGGCGCAGTGCGCTGTGCTCGGCGTCGCTCATGGCGGCGATCACCTCACCGGGGCGGCGGGAGAGGCCGGCGCCGGCCGGCGCGGGCGTGGATCCGTACGCCTTGCGCAGTGCGCTCGCTTCGAGCGGGGGGTGTGCAGTGGGCATGACATGCACTCTACGTTAAGTGTATACGCGTGATGTATAGCTAGGGGACCGAAGGAGGTCGACCGTCGACCGTCGGGCGTCGTCAGGCGTCGTCAGGCGGCGGCGCCTTCGGCGGCCGCCCCCGCCGCGGAATCGCGCCCGCCCCCCGCGGCAGCCGCCCCGCATCGGTCAGCGCCTTGCGGAGCAGGAACTCGATCTGCGCGTTGGCGCTGCGCAGCTCGTCGTCCGCCCACCGCGCGAGCGCGTCATGGATCAGCGGGTCGAGCCGCAGCAGCACCTGCTTGCGCTGCTGCGGCCGTCGCGCGGGGGTCCGGTCGCCTTCGGCGCCGGGCCCCTCGGCCTCGGTGCTCACTGGTAGAGCGAGCCCGTGTTCAGGACCGGCTGGGCGGCCCGGTCGCCGCACAGCACCACCATCAGATTGCTCACCATGGCCGCCTTGCGCTCCTCGTCCAGCTCGACGATGCCCTGCTCATTGATCCGGGCCAGCGCCGACTCGACCATGCCCACCGCGCCCTCGACGATCTGCTGGCGGGCCGCGACGACCGCGCCGGCCTGCTGCCGCTGGAGCATCGCGGAGGCGATCTCGGGGGCGTAGGCGAGGTGGCTGAAGCGGGTCTCGATGATCTGCACGCCGGCCGCCTGCACCCGGGCGGTCAGCTCCACCGCGAGCTTCTCGGTGATCTCCTCGGCGTTGCCGCGGAGCGAGAGGCCGTCCTCGTCGTGCGCGTCATAGGGGTACTCGATCGCGATGTGCCGGACGGCGGCCTCGGTCTGGGTGCCCACGAACTCCAGGAAGTCATCGACCTCGAACAGCGCCCGGGCGGTGTCCTCGACCTTCCATACGACGATGGCGGCGAGCTCGATCGGGTTGCCGTAGGCGTCGTTGACCTTCAGTACGGCGGTCTCGTGGTTGCGCACCCGGGTGGAGATCTTCCGGGCGGAGGTCAGCGGGTTGACCCAGCGCAGGCCGTCGGTGCGGATCGTGCCCACATACCGCCCGAAGAGCTGGATGACCCGGGCCTCGCCGGGCGCGACCATCTTCACGCCGGTCATGCAGAAGAAGGAGGTGACCAGGAGGACGGCGCCGGCGATCGCGAACGGCGCGGTCAGCGATCGGTTGTCGCCGGAGCTGAGGGCGCCGCCGACGCTGATGGCGGCGATGCCGAGGGCCACCCCGAGCACGGTCAGCAGCAGGGCGAGGCCGCCCGGGATGCTGTGCGCCGCACTCTCGCGGACCTGTGGTTCGGGCATCTGCGGCGCGTCGATGGCCGGGTCGGCCGTCGACAGGTCGGACTGAGCGGACATAGGGGTCCCCGTTTCTCGGGTGCGGCGCGTGATGTCCGCCGCACCAGGTGATTTCGCTGGTCTAGCAAAGTGATATCACTTTAGCGCGCTGGCCTGCCAGGGTCCAGCGCGATGGCCGAAACCCCCTCCGTGGTTCCCGTACGCCCCGTGCTGTTTGTCACGCCGGGAAAAGCCGTGATCGATGAGTATCTGTTGACAGATGCGGTGTTAGCTTCAACAGCTGAATGACCTGGGGGCGGAACCGACTGGAGTTGCTGGAGCGATGGGCCGAGCGGATGCGAGGCGGGCGCGGCAGGGGAACGCCCGCCGGGCCAAGCCGAAACAGAGAAAGCCGAAACAGGACAAGAGCTTCATACGCCGGCTCTTCAGCTGGAAGAAGATCCTCGGGGCAGTCCTCGGAGTGATCCTGCTGGGCATGCTCGGCTTCCTCGGCCTGTACCTGTACGTGGACATTCCCAAGACGAGCAATCAGGACGCCGCCAAGCAGAGCAATGTCTTCCAGTACGCCGACGGCAAGATCATCGCCCGCGACGGCACGGTGAACCGCGAGACCGTACCGCTCGCGAAGATTCCCAAGGAAGTCCAGAACACCTTCGTCGCCGCCGAGAACAAGACCTTCTACCACGACTCCGGCGTCGACCTGTGGGGCACCGCCCGCGGCATCCTCAACACCCTGATGGGCCACGGCAAGCAGGGCGGCTCGACGATCACTCAGCAGTATGTGAAGAACTACTACCTGACCTCCGAGCAGACGGTCACCCGTAAGCTCCAGGAGATCGTCATCTCGCTCAAGGTGGACGACAAGCTCAGCAAGAAGCAGATCCTCGAGGGCTACATCAACACCAGCTACTACGGCCGCGGCGCCTACGGCATCCAGGCCGCCGCCCAGGCGTACTACCGCAAGGACGTCGAGAAGCTGTCGGTCTCGGAGGGCGCCTACCTCGCCTCGCTGCTCCAGGCCCCGAGCCAGTACGACTGGACGAGCGCGACCCCGACCGGCAGGAAGCTCGTCAAGCAGCGCTGGGCCTACACCCTCAACAACATGGTCGAGATGCACTGGCTCTCGCCGAGCAAGCGGGCCAAGCAGATCTTCGATTCCGCCGTCCCCAAGCCTCCCAAGCCGCTGCCCGGCGTGACCGGCCAGAAGAGCTACCTCATCGACGAGGCCAAGCGGGAGCTCTTCGCCCAGGGCGTCGACGAGAAGCAGTTCGAGGCCGGCGGCTGGACCGTCACCCTCGGCATCGACCGCAAGAAGCAGCAGGCGCTGGAGAAGTCCGTCAAGCGCAAGCTCCTCGACGACCTCGACGCGAAGCAGCGCAAGGACGACGCGAACGCCCAGCTCGGTGCCGCATCGGTGGACCCCAAGACCGGCCACATCGTCGCGCTGTACGGCGGCGAGGGCCCCCCGAAGCACTACCGGAACAACGCGACGCGCGAGGACTACCAGGCCGCGTCGACCTTCAAGCCGCTGATCCTCGCCTCCGCGATGGAGAGGGGCGCCAAGACCCAGGACGGCGTGCCGATCACCCCGGCCACGATCTACAGCGGCCACAACCGCCGCCCGGTCGTGAACAGCACCAAGCCCTTCGCGCCGCCCAACGAGGACGAGCACGACTACGGCAACATCAGCGTCCAGACGGCGACCAACAACTCCGTCAACGCCGTCTTCGCGCAGATGGGCGCCGACGTCGGGCTGGACCAGATCAAGAAGACCGCCGTCAGCCTGGGCCTGAACGGCGAGAAGATGGACGTCCAGCCCGCCATGACGCTGGGCACCATGGGCGCCAGCCCGCTCCAGATGGCCGGGGCGTACGCCACCCTCGACAACCACGGCAAGAAGGTCACCCCGACCATCGTCACCAGCGCCACGCACGGCGAGGAGAAGCTCCGGCTGCGCGACCCGATCGGCGGACAGGTCCTCAGCCAGCGCACCGCCGACACGGTCACCTCCGTACTGACCGGCGTGGTCAACGACGGCACCGCCTCGCAGTCCGTGAAGAACACCGCGTACGAGGCGGCGGGCAAGACCGGCACCTCCGACGACGACAAGTCGGCCTGGTTCGTGGGCTACACGCCCAAGCTGGTCACCGCGGTCGGCATGTTCGGCGAGTCCCCCAACGGCGGCGCCCAGGTCACCCTCAAGGGCACCGGCGGCGGCGGCCGGGTCAACGGCGGCGGCTACCCGGCGCAGGTGTGGGCGGACTACACCCAGGCCGCGCTGGGCGGGCGCACCGGGGACAAGTTCCAGCTGAACACGGACCAGGGCGCCTGGGCCGCGCCGACCGCCGTCCCCACGCCGAGCAACACCCCCTCGGCGACCCCCACGCCGAGCACGTCGCCGAGCGAGACCCCCTCGCACAGCCCGACGCCGACCGGAACCCCCACGGAGACCGGCCGCCCGACGGGCCGGCCCACCGATCCGACCCCGACCAACACCGGTTTCCCGGACGGCGGGACCACCGGCGGTGACACCACCGACGGCGGCACCACCACCGGGGGCGACACCACCGGCGGGACCAGTCGCGGACCGGGCGGCGGCAACGGCAAGGGCGGCCTGACCGACTTCAACTGACGCCCCGCACCGACCCGGAACACCGCGGCCCCCGCCTCAAGGCGGGGGCCGCGGTGCTGAATTGGGCCCCGTCCGGTCTCGGACGGGGCCCAATCCGTGGGACAAGGGCCGTACGGGGCGCCTGCGCTCCCGTACGCCCCGGCCGTCAGGCGCGTGCCCCCGGGGGCATCGACAGCTCGAACCAGACCACCTTGCCCATGCTCAGCCGCGTCGCGCCCCAGCGCCGGGCCATGCGATTGACCAGATACAGCCCCCGCCCGCCCTCGTCGGACGGCCGGGCCTGCCGCAGCCGCGGCAGCTGCGGCACATCGTCACCCACCTCGCAGCGCAGCACATCGGTCCGCAGCAGCCGCAGCGTGATCGGCCGCTCCGCATACCGCACCGCGTTGGTGACCACCTCGCTGACCAGCAGCTCCACCTGGTCGGTCAGCTCGTCCAGGCCCCAGCGCGCCAGCGCCCGGCGGGCGAGGCGCCGGGCCTGCCCGGCCGTCTGCGCCTTCGGGTCCAGATACCAGTACGCGACGTCGCTCGGCGCTATCCCGTCGAACCGGGCGGCCAGCAGCGCGATGTCGTCATCGCGGTCGCCGGGACCCAGCATGTCCAGCACCTCGTCGCACAGCGGCTCCAGCGGCGGCGGATTGGGACCCGTCAGCCGGGCCGTCTCGGTCAGCCGCTCCCGCAGCTGCTCGATACCGGTCCACACGTCCCGGATCCGCGACTCCACCAGACCGTCGGTGTAGAGCACCAGCGTGGCGCCCGCCGGCGCGTCCAGCTCCACCGCCTCGAAGTCCACCCCGCCGACGCCGATCGGCGCGCCCGGCGGCACCCGCAGCACCTCCGCGCGCCCGCCGCGGTGCAGCATCACCGGCGGCGGATGCCCCGCGTTCGCGATGATGATGCGGTGCGCGACCGGGTCGTAGACCGCGTACATGCACGTCGCCATGCGGTCCGAACCCAGCCGCTGCGCCTGCTCGTCGAGATGGTGCAGCACCTCCTGCGGCGGCAGATCCAGCCCGGCGAGGGTCTGTGCGGTCGTCCGCAGCTGGCCCATGATCGCCGCCGAGGTCATCGAATGCCCCATGACATCGCCGACCACCAGCGCCACCCGGCTGCCCGGCAGCGGAATCGCGTCGTACCAGTCGCCGCCCACCCGCGCCGTCTCGGCCGCCGGCAGATAACGGCTGGCCAGCCGCACCCCGGTCGGCTGCGGCAGCGAGTCCGGCAGCATCGTGCGCTGGAGCGCGTCGGCGATGTACGCCTCGCGCCCGTAGAGCACCGCCTTGTCCACACCCAGCGCGGTGTGCGTCGCCAGCTGCGCCGCCACCAGCAGATCGTCCGGCTCGAAGGCGGGGCGGTCCGGGCGGCGCAGAAAGACCGCCGCACCGATGACCCGCCGACGGCCCCGCAGCGGCGCCAGGATCACCCGGTGGCCACCGGGCAGCCGGGTGTCCGGACCCAGCAGCTCCGGCAGCGCCGTACGCGCCGCCTGCGCCTCCCCGAACAGCGGCCGCACACCCCGCAGCACCTCCGCCAGCGGACCGCCCGGCCGCACCTCGGCGAGCTCCGCCGCGCTGCCGCCCATCGCCGGCCCCAGATCGGGCTGCGCGGGCAGCATCGGCAGCCGGGTGCCGTTGGTGTCCGGCTCCTCCGGGATCCGGTCCGTACGCCGCAGCCGCAGCACCACGGGCCCGGTCGGCCGCTCATCGCCCACCGGCAGCGGATCCCGCAGATACACCAGGATCGCGTCGGCGAACGTCGGCACCGTCGCCCGGCACAGCCCCAGCACGATCTCGTCCAGGTCTATGCCGCGCGCGATCCGCCGCGTCGCCGCCCCGATGAACCGCAGCCGGTCGCCGCCCGCCTGCCGCGCCGCCGCCACCTCGCCGCTCTCACCCGGATGCCCGGAACGGGCCGGGGGAGCGGGCGGCGGACCCGCCGGCGGCGGCACCTGTGCCCGCGCCACCTCCTCGGCCACCGGATACGCCGCCTCGCCGGAGAAGCCGCCCTCGCGCTGCCGGCCGATGCCCTCGCCCCCGGGGCGCGACTCCTGCCCCGTACGCGGGTCCTCGCCCGGCTCCGGCGCCTCGGCACGGCCCACCGCGCCCGCGCCCGCCTGCACGGCACGGGCCGCGGTTCGTTCCTCCGGCACCCCGGCCGGCCGCCCGGCCACGGGCATCGCCACCTCCCTGTACGAATCCGGGTACGCATCGCCGTACGAGTCCCCGTAGGAGTCCCCGTACGAACCGCCCGCACCCCGTGCCGCGGCGTGACCGGCCGCGTGGTCACTCACATGATGACCGGTCAGCCGCCCGGCCGTGTGCTCCGCGGCACGATGCTCCGCCTCGCCCGCCGCATCCCGCTCGGCCGCACCGTGATCCGCGCCCGGCTCCTCCTGCGCGCCACCGCGCACACCACCACCACCCATGCCGACGCCCCTACCGATGTTCATGCCGATGTCATCACCGCCGCGCACCGCGAAGCCGGTGCCGGGGACGGGCGCGAACCCGGCCGCGGTGGGCTGCTGCAGGGCGCTGCGCGGGTCGGGAACCGCACCGAGCGGCGCCGTCCCGGCCGCCCCCCGAAAAGGGGAGGCCGAGGGCGCGGCGGTCGAGGCCGACCGCCGCGATTCGTGGGAGGTGGGGTGCTCCGTCACGCGTGGGATTCCATCCGTCCGGGGCTGCATACCTGATACCTGACGCACCGCCTGGCGGGCGCGTCAGACACGTCGCAGGTGCAGAAAGAGCTGGATCTCGGGGGGCACGTCCGTACTCGCCGGGGCAAATGCATACGAGTCCTCCCCGGCGACCTCGAAACCCGCGTCGCGCACGACCCGGCGCAGGTCATCCCGCAGGTATCCCGATACCCGGACCGAGGTGCCCAGGAACGGAATCGTGAAGTCGTCCACATCCGCTTCGACCATCGACAGGGCCAACAGCCCGTCAGGTCGTAGGAGATCATGCAGCAGGCCCAGTGCGTAAGGGATTTCGGCACGCGGCAGCATCAGAAGCGAGAAAAAGGCGGCAATTCCGTCGAACGAACCCGGGCCGCCGAGCCGGCCGCCGCGCAGATCGGCGATGTCCAGCCGGTGGAATTCCGCGTCCGGGGCGTTGTCCCGGGCCAGTTTGATCATCGAGGGGGAGAGGTCGATGCCCACGACGCGATGCCCGGCATCCGACAACTGACGGGCGGTCGGCAGACCCGTACCGCAGCCCACATCCAGGATGCGCGAGCCGGCGGGGAGCGCCCCGGCGAGCCAGGTGCCCGTCGCGACCTGGCCCTCCTTGTGCGGGAAGGCGTCGTCGTACAGATCGCCGATCGCATCGAACGCCTCGGCCTGTCCCGCCCGGTCAAGTGCTAACCGGTTCAGGCCCTCATATTCGTCGTAGCTTCTCGCGCTCACGACCTCGCCCCTCCTGCGACCGCGGTCAAGTTCGTTTTCCCGTTCTGGAGTTGCGCCAGTGCAGTCTTGCGGAGGACGATCCTACGGTTGAAGACCCCCGCCGCAGCAAGGGGGCTCGGTCCGGCTTCTCGGCCCGCAAGAAAAGGCCGCGCCCTTAGGCGCGTCTTTCCACAGTTCGCCCGGTTCACTCACCCCACTTTGCTTTACTCGCTCACGACCGCAAACGGTCCGGCGGGCGGTCCCAGTTCTCCGGAAGCCGGGGAACCTCCCAGCCCGGATCGGGCCGCCAATTCTCCCAGCCGTCGGCGAACGGCCCGCCCCACGCCCCGATCTGGGCGATGGCGGCCCGCCCGGCGGAGCGGACCTCGGCCGCCTGCGCCGCGGTCATCAGCCCGTCCCGCTGCGCCTGCGCGAACTCGTCCTCGTCCCGCCACTCCCAGTGCCGGTCCGGAAAGACGCAGATGTCAAGAAAATGATCCAGCGAGTCAATGCCACCCGCCCAACGGCGACGCGGTTCCTCCAAATTGACGTACCAGTTCTTGAACTGCCAGTCGCGCTCCCAGAACAGCCACACCGACCAGGGGTCTCCCGGCCGCGCCAGCTTCAGCACACCCGTGCCGAACCACTGGTCGAAGGTGGTGCGCCGGGCCTTCGTATAGCGGGTGGCCAGCGGCTCGCGGTGCACGGGCGTGCCATCGGCGAGCACCGGCTTGACGACGGCGGTGGCCGGCGCCATCCACACCGCGAGCAGGTCATCGGTGTCCTGGACAACGGTCACCGGGCGGGCGATATGGAACCGGTGGGGATCGGCGTTGTCCCGGTAGCGCCACAGGATGTGCTCCCCGCGCGCCCACCGCGTCCGCTCCGCCGCGCGAGGTGTCTCGCCTTCCCTCGTCCCCACCATGTCCGCTGTCATGACCAGAGCTTAGGACCCCGGCGTTACGCGCGCCGTGACCTGAGCCGCACCGAACGTTACGGAGGGGTGATGACGGCGGACCGGTGGTGGCGTTACCGGGGGTGCGGACCGGGCACCGGGCGCCGCGTCACGGATGCGTCATCCGCAGCACGTCCAGCGCCGCGTCCAGCTGCTCCTCGCTCAGCAGCCCCCGCTCGACATATCCCCCTTCGATGACGACCTGGCGAATCGTCTTCCGCTCGGCGAGGGACTTCTTCGCCACCTTCGCCGCTTCCTCGTAACCGAGGTACTTGTTCAACGGCGTGACCACGGACGGCGACGATTCCGCATACTCGCGCGCCCGCTCCGTATTCGCCGTGATGCCGTCCACGGTCCGGTCCGCGAGCAGCCGCGACACATTCGCCAGCAACCGCACCGACTCCAGCACATTCCGTGCAATCACCGGAAGCATGACATTCAGTTCAAAGTTTCCGGACGCGCCGGCCGCGGCCACCGTCGCGTCATTACCGGTGACCTGCGCCGCCACCATCAAAACGGCCTCCGGAATCACCGGATTGACCTTCCCCGGCATGATCGACGACCCCGGCTGCAGATCCGGCAGAACAATCTCCGCGAGCCCCGTCCGCGGCCCCGAACCCATCCACCGCAGATCATTCGCAATCTTCGTCAACCCCACCCCGATGGTGCGCAGCTGACCGCTGATCTCGACGATTCCGTCCCGCGCCCCCTGCGCCTCGAAATGATTACGGGCCTCCGTCAGCGGCAGCCCCGTGGCCAGCGACACCTCCGCGATCACCGCCGCCGGGAATCCGGGGGGCGTATTGATCCCCGTCCCCACCGCCGTCCCGCCGAGCGGCAACTCCGCCAGCCGCGGCAGCGAAGCCCGCAGCCGTTCCATGCCGTAACGGACCTGGGCGGCATAACCCTCGAATTCCTGCCCCAGTGTCACCGGCGTCGCATCCATCAAATGCGTCCGCCCCGACTTCACCACCTCGGCGAACTCCATCGCCTTACGCTCCAGCGCCACCGCCAGATGCTCCAGCGCCGGCTCCAGATCCCGGACCACGGCCGCCGTCGCCGCGATATGGATCGACGAAGGAAACACATCGTTGGACGACTGACTGGCATTGACATGGTCGTTGGGGTGCACCGCGCGCCCCAGCCGCTCGCTCGCCAGCGTCGCGATGACCTCATTGGCGTTCATGTTGGACGACGTCCCCGACCCCGTCTGAAACACATCGACCGGGAAATGCGCGTCCCATCGCCCCTCCGCCACCTCCCCGGCCGCCTCCTGAATGGCCACCGCGGTCTCCTTCTCGAGCACCCCCAGCTCCGCATTGACCTTCGCCGCCGCGGCCTTGATCCGCGCCAGCGCCTCGATGTGCGCCCGCTCCAGCCGCAGCCCCGAAACCGGGAAATTCTCCACCGCCCGCTGCGTCTGCGCCCGCCATTTCGCGCGCGCGGGCACGCGGACCTCGCCCATGGAGTCGTGCTCGATGCGGAAGTCGTCGGGGTTGCCGGGATTGCTGCTGAGGCCGCTGATTTCGCTCATATCTGTTTCAGTACCCGGGGCGGCCGATCTGTTCCCGGATACGGAAAATCCGCTCACCCGACGGCCCGCGCACGGCGGAGGGCCCGGCTCCAGGAGCCGGGCCCTCGCGTCGCTGCTCAGCGGCTACGCCGCGTGTTCATCCCCTGCACTTCTTGTATTCCGCCGCCATCTTGTCGGCGTAGCGGGCCTCCTCCAGCGCCAGCTCCTTGTACTTGGCGACCTTGGTCCTGTTCGGGTGCGCCGCCGCGGCCTCCGCGTTCGCACGCGCCACGTAGTCGCGGGACAGTTCGCTGTGCCGGCGCGCCTCGTCCATGTAACGCTGACAGTTGGCACGGGCCGCCGCGGCGCCGCCGGCGGGTGCGGCACTGGCCGGCGCGACCCCCGCGAAGGTGATGCCGGCGACGGCGATGGTGGTGGCCGCCAGGGCCATCGAGCGCTTCATTGTGCGCATGGTTCGCATTCCCCCAGGAACGGTCGTGACGAACTGACGCGCCGTGGCGCCGGTCCCGCGCCACGCCGCTCGAACGGTCAATCGATCATGAAGACGCGGGCGGCGGCCGCCGGGTTCCCGTCGCACGGCAGACACCGGCCACGGCCGTTCCGCGGGACCGGGCGCGAGATCAGCGCCCGAGCCGGCCCCGGACCATGCCGGCCATGGCGTCGAACTCCGGCAGCCGCATCCGCCGGGCAACGGCCACGAAGACGCCGAGCAGGACGCCCCCGCCGGCCAGCAGCGCCGCCAGGGAGCCCCACACGCCGCCACCGAGGGCCCGGGTGACGGCATACGCCGCGCCGCCGCCCACCAGGGCCGCGGGCGCCGCGGCGGCAACCAGACGGGCGTAGGTACGCAGCACCCGCGCGCCGTCCAGATCGCCGCCCAGCCGCCCGCGCAGCCGCCGCCAGGCGACGCCCACGCCCACCGCGTAGGCCAGCCCGTAGGAGGCGGCCATACCGGCAACGGCCCAGCGCGGCGGGAGCAGTGCGAAGCACAGTCCGGACGCGGCGGCGTTGACCACGGCGACGATCACGGTGTTGTAGAAGGGCGTGCGGGTGTCCTCGTAGGCGTAGAAGCCGCGCAGCACGACGTACTGCACCGAGTAGGGAATCAGCCCGAGGCCGAAGGCCATCAGGACATGGCCGATGCCGCTCGCGCCCTCGGCGCCCGACCCGAAATAGAGCGTCGAGGCCATCGGGACGCCCAGCGCCAGGAACGCGAACGCGCAGGGCACGATGGCAACGGCCGAGGTCCGCAGCCCGTACGAGAGGTCATCGCGGACCGCCGCCGCATCGCCTTCCTGAGCCGCGCGGGCGATCCGCGGCAGTACGGCGGTCATCACCGACACCGTGATGATCGCCTGCGGCATCTGCCACAGCAGCTGGCCGTAGTTGTACGCGGTGATGCCCGAGCCGAGGTGCCCGGCCCGTTCGGCCAGGGTGCCCGCCTTGGTGGCGAGCTGAATGACCACGGTCATGCCGACGTGATTGGCGAGGACGAAGAGAAGCGTCCACTTGGCCAGGCCCATGGCCCTGCCCAGGCCGTGCCCCCTGAAGTCGAAGCGCAGCCGCAGCCGGAAACCGGCCTCCCGCAGATACGGCAGCATCGCCAGCGCCTGCACGGCGAGCCCGATCAGCGTGCCGAGACCGAGCAGCCGCACGCCCTGAGGGGTGATGGTCGAGGGACCGACACCGGAGTCGGTGAAGCCGCCGAAGGCCCAGATGAAACCGCCGAACGCGGCGATGATCACGACGTTGTTGAGGACCGGGGTCCACATCATCGCGCCGAAGCGGCCACGGGCGTTGAGGATCTGCCCGAGCACCAGATGCGCGCCCATGAAGAAAATGGTCGGCAGGCAATACCGTGCGAACGCCACGGTGACGGCCATCCGCCGCGGGTCCGAGGCGATGTCCGGCGACATCAGCCGCACCAGCAGCGGAGCCGCCAGCACACACACCGCCGTGACGCCCGCCAGCACCACCACGACCAGGGTCAGCAGACGGTTGGCATACGCCTCGCCGCCGTCCTCGTCCTCCTTCATCGCCCGGACCAGCTGCGGAACGAAGACCGCGTTCAGCGCTCCGCCGCCGACCAGGAAATAGATCATCGTGGGCAGGACATTGGCGACCTGGTAGGAGTCGTTGAGCGTGCCGGCGCCGATCGCCGCCGCCATGACCAGCGTGCGGAGAAAGCCCGTGACCCGGGAGACGACCGTGCCCGCCGCCATCACGGCGCCGGCCTTCATCAGGCCCGAAGCGCCCCCGGTCCGCCGCGGCTCCGCACGCTCCGCAGGCGCCTTGACCCCGTTCATTCCTGCCCCACCCCGTCCGTCCCCCGGTCCCTCAACGGCCCGTCTCCGGCGCCGGTGCCGACGGCCCCCACCCACTGGATGGGTGAGGGCCGTCGGCGCTGTGCCGCGCTGCTGTGCTGCGCCGCCCGCTACGCCTGCCGCACCGGAATGCTGGTGAACGTCGGCGTCGGCGCCGGGTCCTGGAAGAAGTCGTTGCCCTTGTCGTCGACGACGATGAACGCCGGGAAGTTCTCGACCTCGATCTTCCAGACGGCCTCCATGCCGAGCTCCTCGTACTCGAGCACCTCGACCTTCTTGATGCAGTCCTGCGCCAGGCGGGCGGCCGGACCGCCGATGGAGCCGAGGTAGAAACCGCCGTGCGCATGGCACGCGTCGGTGACCTGCTGGGAGCGGTTGCCCTTGGCGAGCATGACCTTCGAGCCGCCGGCCGCCTGGAACTGCTCGACGTAGGCGTCCATCCGGCCCGCAGTCGTCGGACCGAACGAACCCGACGCGTAGCCCTCGGGGGTCTTGGCCGGGCCCGCGTAGTACACCGGGTGGTTCTTGAGGTACTCCGGCATCTCCTCGCCGGCGTCCAGGCGCTCCTTGATCTTCGCGTGGGCGATATCGCGGGCGACGACCAGCGTGCCGGTCAGGGAGAGGCGGGTCTTGACCGGGTGCTTGGTCAGCTCGGCCAGGACGTCGTCCATCGGACGGTTGAGGTCGATCGCGACCGCTTCGAGGTCCGGGCCCGCGCCCTCGGTCAGCTGCTCGTCGGTGGTGTCCGGGAGGAAGCGCGCCGGGTCGGTCTCCAGCTGCTCCAGGAAGACGCCCTCGGCGGTGATCTTCGCGACGGCCTGGCGGTCCGCGGAGCAGGAGACGGCGATCGCCACCGGGCAGGAGGCACCGTGCCGCGGCAGGCGCACCACGCGCACGTCGTGGCAGAAGTACTTGCCACCGAACTGCGCGCCGATGCCGATCTTCTGCGTCAGCTCGAAGACCTTCTCCTCCAGCTCCTTGTCGCGGAAGCCGTGGCCGGTGGGCGAGCCCTCGGCCGGCAGCTCGTCCAGGTAGTGCGCGGACGCGTACTTGGCGGTCTTCAGCGCGTACTCGGCACTGGTACCGCCGACCACGATCGCCAGGTGGTACGGGGGGCAGGCCGCGGTGCCCAGCGAGCGGATCTTCTGCTCCAGGAACTTCATCATGGAGGCCTCGTTGAGGACCGCCTTGGTCTCCTGGAAGAGGAAGGACTTGTTGGCCGAGCCGCCGCCCTTGGCCATGAACAGGAACTTGTAGGCGCCGCCGTCGGTCGCGTACAGCTCGATCTGCGCCGGGAGGTTGGATCCGGTGTTCTTCTCGTCCCACATCGTCAGCGGGGCCATCTGCGAGTAGCGAAGATTGAGCTCGGTGTACGCGTCGAAGATGCCGCGCGAGAGCGCTTCCTCGTCCCGGCCCGACGTCAGGACGTTCTGGCCGCGCTTGCCCATCACGATCGCCGTGCCGGTGTCCTGGCACATCGGCAGCACACCCGCCGCCGCGATATTGGCGTTCTTCAGCAGGTCCAGCGCGACGAAGCGGTCGTTCGCGCTGGCCTCGGGGTCGTCGAGGATCTTCCGGAGCTGGGCGAGGTGGGCCGGGCGCAGATAGTGCGAGATGTCGTGCATCGCCTCGGCGGCCAGCTTGCGCAGCGCCTCCGGCTCGACCTTGAGGAATGTCCGGCCGTCGGCCTCGAAGGTGCTCACACCCTCCGAAGTGACCAGGCGGTAGGGGGTGTTGTCCTCACCGGTGGGCAGGAGGTCGGTGTAGGCGAATGCCGGGCGGGCCGGGTGGGAGGAGGCGGGCATCTGGGGACTGGTCCTTACTCGGAGGGGTGTGGCTGGCTTCTACGGCAGCGCCCCAACAGCGTAGAACCCCGGCGGACGGGCGCGGCTGTGAGGTAGGGCTCAGTACCCGGGGCGCCGGGACGGCCGGGCCGCCCGGCGGCGCATCCCCGTAGGGCTGGTCGCGATCTATCGCGTTTCGCTACGCTGGTGCCGTGGACGCTGCAGACAACGGGGGACGACCGGGCCCCGAGACCCCGCCCGGAACGCTTCAGAAGCAGGACGACCGGCGCGAGGGGCAGGCGGAGAAGGTGAATCTGACCAAGCCGGTGGCCGAGGCCGAGATGCGCGCGTCCGACGCGGACCGCGACCGGGTCGCGGAGATCCTGCGCGAGGCGCTGGCGGAGGGCCGGCTGGACGCCGAGGAGCACGCCGAGCGGATCGACGTGGTCTACCGCGCCAAGACCATGGGCGAGCTGGAGCCCGTCGTACGGGACCTGCCCGCGGCGGACGACGGCAGCCGCACCCGGTCCGCGCCGGGGGCGTATGCGTACGGGCCCGCCGCCCCGATGCCGGACCAGAACCTCGTGGCGATCTTCAGCGCGTCCGCGCGCAAGGGGCGCTGGCGGGTCCCGGGGCGGATCAACGCCGTGGCGATCTTCGGGAGCGTGGAAATCGATCTGACCGAGGCGGTGTTCCCGCAGCAGCAGGTGCAGATCAATGTCACCTCGCTCTTCGGCAGCGTGGAGATCCGGGTCCCGGAGAACGTCACGCTGCGCAGCAGCGGTGCCGGCCTGCTGGGCTCCTTCGAGATCGAGACGCACGAGGCGGAGGACGACAGCGCCCCGCAGGTGCAGATCAACGGCTATGCGGTGCTGGGCAGCGTGGAGGCCAAGCCGAAGCGCGGCGCCTGGATCCGCGATCTGCGCAGCCGGCTGCGCGAGGACCGGCGCGACCGCCACGAGCGGCTGCGCGAGGAGCGGCAGGACCGGCTGGACGCGCGGCTCGAGCGGCATGCCCAGGCGCTCGAGGAGCGGCACGAGCGGCACGAGCGGCGGCGGTTCGAACGCGAGGAGCGGCGGGACCGCTTCCGGAAGGGGTTCGGCGGCTGAGCCGGCCGAGGGGCTGCGCCGGCCGAGGGGCGGTCGGCGGCTCCGGGGGCGGGGGAGCGGGATCAAAGCCGCTTTTCGGGTTTTCGTTCTTCTGGTTTCCGCACGATCGCCACGGTGTGCATAAGCGTACGTACAGCGGGTAGGGCTGGTGCATCGTCTCTCGTACGGCTGCGGGGTGCGAAAAGCCGTGCGCAGCGAGACGGGCAAGGGTGAAATCTTCGCCGAAGCCGTCGTCAGGAGTAGACCGTGCTGCTACCGCATCAGCCCCTGCAGGATGCCGCTGTCGTTCCGTCCCAGCGAATGCCCGCTGCTCGCGACGAGGCCGGCCCCTGGCATTCGGAGGCGGTGTGCCGCCGGGATGAAGCCGGGCTGTTCTTCGCCCCGTCCAAGGAGCCGACCGCCGCGCGGCTGGCCAGGGAAGAGGCCGCGAAGCGGGTGTGTGCCCGCTGTCCCGTGATGGTCGAGTGCCGGGAGCATGCGCTGCTCCAGCCGGAGCCGTACGGCGTCTGGGGCGGGCTGACGGCGGCCGAGCGCCGGGTCGTCCTGGCCCGCCGCCGACGCCGGGAGTCCGAGCTTCAGCGCACGGCCCGGATGCCGGCGGCCGGCTGAGGCCGCGGCAGGCAGGGCCGGGACGGACGGCTTCGGCTCGTAGGCCCAGGTACCCGCACCACCGCTTCGCCCCCGTCGGAGGATCTCCGGCGGGGGCGAAGCGGTGGTGCGGGGCGTGCGGCAGGTGCGGGCCGGCCGCCGTGGGCTAGCTCGGGCGCTCGAAGTCCACCGAGCTGTACGCGCGCAGCTTCGACAGGCGGTGCTGCGAGTCGATCTGGCGGATCGTGCCGGACTTGGAGCGCATCACCAGGGACTGGGTGTAGGCGGTCTCGGCGCGGTAGCGCACGCCGCGCAGCAGCTCGCCGTCGGTGATGCCGGTGGCGACGAAGAAGACGTTGTCGCTGCGGACCAGGTCGTCGATCTGGAGCACCTTGTCGAGGTCGTGGCCGGCGTCCAGCGCGCGCTGCCGCTCCTCGTCGTCCTTGGGCCACAGCTTGGCCTGGAGGGTGCCGCCCAGGCACTTCATGGCGCAGGCCGTGATGATGCCCTCGGGGGTACCGCCGATGCCCAGTAGCAGATCCACGCCGGTGCCCTCGCGGGCCGCCATGATCGCGCCCGCGACATCGCCGTCGGAGATGAACTTGATCCGGGCGCCCGCCTCCCGGACCTCCTTGACCAGGCCGTCGTGGCGGGGCCGGTCCAGGATGACGACGGTGACGTCCTCGACGGCGGACTTCTTCGCCTTGGCGATCCGCTTGATGTTCACCGCCACCGGCGCCGTGATGTCGACGAAGTCCGCCGCCTCCGGGCCGGTGGCGAGCTTGTCCATGTAGAAGACCGCGGACGGGTCGAACATCGAGCCGCGCTCGGCGACCGCCATCACGGAGACGGCGTTCGCCATGCCCTTGGCGGTCAGGGTCGTGCCGTCCACCGGGTCCACGGCCACGTCGCACTCCGGGCCGGTCCCGTCGCCGACGCGCTCGCCGTTGTAGAGCATCGGGGCGTGGTCCTTCTCGCCCTCCCCGATGACCACGACGCCGTTCATCGAGACGGTGTGGATCAGGGCGCGCATGGCCTTGACCGCTGCACCGTCCGCGCCGTTCTTGTCACCCCGGCCCACCCAGCGGCCCGACGCCATGGCGCCGGCCTCGGTGACCCGGACGAGTTCCAGGGCGAGGTTGCGGTCCGGGGCCTCGGGGCTGACCTCGAGTTGGGACGGGAGATGATGCTCGGTCATCGAGCGCACCTTTCTGTACGGCGACGGCCGTGAAGGATGAGGGTGATACGACTTTATCCGTACGTCGCCAAAATGAGCAGAGGGCCCTTCGCATGAGCGCCGTCAAGGAAGCCCCCGAGCGTGGTAAGTGCGCAGGTCGCGGCCGTGTGCGGGGGGCCTGTCGGGATCGCCGCGGCCATAGGGGACGATAGGGGGCGTGGCAGGTATGCGAGGCAGGCAAACGGTGCGGGACATGATCCTGTCGCTGGCGGTGATCGGCGTCGTGGTGGCGGCGGTCTACATCTTCATTCCGCACGACGACAGCCGGGGCGCCGAGAATCAGGCGGTCAAAACGGTCGACTACCGGGTCGAGGTCACGACCGCCCGGCGGGCCGCACCGTACCCGGTCGCCGCGCCCCAGGGCCTGCCGAAGACCTGGCGCGCCACCTCCGTCTCGTACAAGGCGAGCGACGACGGCAAGGGCGGCGCCTGGCACCTGGGCATGCTGGATCCGGAGCAGCAGTACGCGGCCGTCGAGCAGAGCGACGCGCCCGCGAAGAAGTTCATCCAGGAGGTCACGCTCGGCGCGGCCAAGGTCGAGGGCAAGCAGGCCGTCGGCAGCAAGAAGTGGGACCGCTACAAGGGCGACCGGTACCGGGCGCTGGTGCGTCGGGATCCGGGGGTGACCACCGTGATCACGGGGACGGCGCCCTACGGGCGGCTCGCGGATCTGGCCGCCGCGCTGGTGGCGAAGAAGGGCTGAGGGCGGGCCGAGGCCCCCGGGGCCGGGGCGTGTACCCGGCCGGTGAACGCAGGGCAACGCAAGGCAATGCAAGGAGAGGCCGGCGCCCCCCCCCGGGGGGGGGGGGGCCCCCCGTGGGCGGGCCACACCCGCGACCGGGGCGCCCGAAGGCGCGCACACCCAGGCGCCGGCCACGGCGTAGGGGAGGCGGGGGGGGCGCGGGGA
>NZ_JBIWOD010000007.1:0-3557 GCF_044767545.1 Streptomyces sp. NPDC101227
GGGGGGCCCGGGGTGGGCCGGGGCCCCCGCGGCCCCCCCACACCCCGCCCGCCCCCCCCAGCCCGGGGCGCACCGCCAGGCGGCCCCGCCACAGGGCGGGGGGGGGGGGGCCGGGCGGGGGGGGCGGGCCACCCCCACGTACGGCGGTCGTCACAGGCTCTTGCCGGCCGCGCCCTTCTCACCGGAGCCGGCCGGACCGTCCCCCGCCGCCTCCTCGATGGCCGCCAGCGCCGGGTCCAGGATGATGTCCTCGTCCCGGGCCGCGGTCGTCGGCTCCTCCGGGAAGTGGCAGGCGGTCAGGTGCCCGGCCGCGTTCCCGGAGATCTGGACCAGCGGCGGCTGCTCCGCCGCGCACTTGTCCTGGGCCTTCCAGCAGCGGGTGCGGAAGCGGCAGCCGGACGGTGGGTTGACGGGGGAGGGGACATCACCGGCGAGACGGATCCGCTCGCGGCCCTCGCTCTCGTCGTCCACCAGCGTGGCCTCCGGGACGGCGGAGAGCAGGGCGTGGGTGTACGGGTGGCGCGGGCGGTGGTAGATCTCGTCACGGGTGCCCACCTCGACGATCTTGCCGAGGTACATCACCGCGACCCGCTCGCTGAAGTGCCGCACGATCGCCAGGTCATGGGCGATGAACAGGAACGCGATGCCCAGCTCGCGCTGGAGCTTCTGGAGCAGGTTGACGACCTGCGCCTGGATGGAGACGTCGAGGGCCGAGACCGGTTCGTCGGCGACGATCAGCTTCGGCTCCAGGGCCAGGGCGCGGGCGACGCCGATGCGCTGGCGCTGGCCGCCGGAGAACTCGTGCGGAAATCGGTTGTAGTGCTCCGGGTTGAGACCCACGGTCTCCAGGAGCTCGCGGATGCGCTTCTCCCGGCCGCCGGGCGGATTGATCCCGTTGATCTCCATCGGGCCGCCGATGATGGTGCCGACCGTCTGCCGCGGGTTCAGCGAGGCATACGGGTCCTGGAAGATCATCTGGATCTCGGAGCGGACCGGCGCCAGTTCCTTGCGGCTGGCGCGCGTGATGTCCCGGCCCGCGTACGTGATCTTGCCGGAGGTCGGCTCCATCAGACGGGTCAGCAGCCGCCCGGTGGTGGACTTGCCGCAGCCCGACTCGCCGACCAGGCCGAAGCTCTCGCCGGCGTGCACGGTCAGGTCCACGCCGTCGACGGCCTGGACCGCGCCGACCTTCCGCTTGAACGGGAAGCCGCCGTAGATCGGGAAGTGCTTGGTCAGCCCCTCGGCGGTGAGCAGCGGCTCGCCCTTGGCGGGCGCCGTATCGCGGGGCGTGGGGAGAGTGACGTTGTCGGTCATGGTGATGGCTCCCTAGCCCAGCCGGGGCTTGATCTGCTCGGTGAAGAAGGTCTGCTTCTGCTCGGCACTCAGATGGCACGCGGCGGCGCGGCCGAGCGCCAGCGACGGCCGGTCGTCGGTGCACCCCGCACCGCTGACCTGGTCGACGAAGCCGCAGCGCGGGTGGAAGGCGCAGCCGCTGGGCGGGTTGAGCAGGCTCGGCGGGGCGCCCGGGATCGGGTGCAGCTCCTCGTTGACGTCCGAGGACAGCCGCGGCATCGAGCTCAGCAGGCCCCAGGTGTAGGGGTGCTGGGGCCGGGTGAGGATGTCCTTGACCGAGCCGCGCTCCACCGCCCGCCCGGCGTACATCACCAGCAGGTCGTCCGCGGTGTTGGCGACCACGCCCAGGTCATGGGTGATCAGGATGATCGCGGAGCCGAACTCCTGCTGGAGGTCCTTGAGCAGGTCCAGGATCTGCGCCTGCACGGTGACGTCCAGTGCGGTGGTCGGCTCGTCCGCGATCAGCAGCTCGGGGTTGCAGACCAGCGCCATGGCGATCATGGCGCGCTGGCGCATGCCGCCGGAGAACTGGTGCGGATAGTCGTCCACCCGCAGATTCGGCTGCGGAATGCCGACCTTGGTCAGCATCTCGATGGCCCGCTGCCGGCCCTCGCGCTTGGTGGCGCCGGTGTGCTTGATGAACGGCTCCGCGATCTGCCGGCCGACCGTGTAGTACGGCGAGAGCGCGGTCAGCGCGTCCTGGAAGATCATGGCCATCTTGTTGCCGCGGAGCTTTTCCAGGGTCTTCTCCCTGGTCCCGGTCAGCGCCTGGCCGTCCAGGGTGATCTCGCCCGTGATCTCGGTCGACTTGGGGTTGTGCAGGCCCAGGACGGCGAGGTTGGTGACGGACTTGCCGGAGCCGGACTCGCCGACGATGCCCAGCGTCTGGCCGCGTTCGAGGTCGAAGGAGAGGCCGTCGACCGCCTTGACGATGCCGTCCTCGGTGGAGAACCGCACATGCAGGTCGCGGACGGAGAGGAAGGGGTCCGGTCCGGTCGGGACCGGCGCGTCCTCGGTCTTCGTGAGGGATGTGGTCACTTCAGACTCTCCTAGGACAGGCGCACGCGCGGGTCGATGAGGGCGTACGTCGCATCCACGATGATGTTGAACAGGACGATGAACGTGGCCGCGAACAGCATCACGCCCATGACCGTGGGCAGATCGGTCCGGAGCACCGATTCCATCGACAGGGTGCCCAGGCCCGGCAGCGCGAACGTCACCTCGGTGATCATGGCGCCGCCGAAGAGCGAGCCCAGGTCGATGCCGAAGATGGTGACGATGGGAATCAGCGAACCCCGCCAGGCGTAGCGGAAGAAGACCGTCGCGGCGGACATCCCCTTGGCGCGCGCCATCCGGACGTGTTCCTCCTGCAGCTGCTCGATCATCGCGGAGCGCGCCATACGGGTGTACTGCGCGGTGAAGATGATCGACAGGACGCACCACGGGATCAGCAGGCCCATGAACCAGCCGACGGGATTCTCCGTGATGGGCACGTATTTCGGCTGTCCCAGCAGATTGGTGTTGTAGACGAGCAACGCCAGCACGATCGGGCCGATGAAGTAGATCTGCATCGAGCTGAGCACCAGCGAGACGGAGCTGAAGACCTTGTCGAGCAGCGAGCCCTGCTTCCACGCGGCGAGCATGCCGGTGGCCAGTCCCACGAACAGGAAGACCGCGGCGGCGCCGATGGTCAGCGACAGGGTGATCGGGAAGCGGTCGACGATGGTGTTCCACACCGCGTCGCCGGTGGCGAAGGAGTAGCCGAAGCACGGTGCGGGGCACGGCCCTTGGGCGAAGTCGCGGCCGGTGATGATGCCGGACATGAAGTGCCAGTACTGCACCGGGACCGGCTGGTCGAGCCCCAGGTTCTTGTGGATGATCGCGAGCGCGTCGGGGCCGCAGTTCCGTCCGCAGGCCAGGAGTGCGGGGTCCCTTGGGGCGGCGAAGAAGAGGAAGAACGTGAAGGCGCTGATGAGCAGCAAGATCACGATCGCGCCGAGAGACCGGCGGACGAGGAATCGAAGCATGGCAGATCGCAGCTCTCGTGGGGCAGCGGAAGTGTGGAGGGTGCGGGCGGGCGCGGGGGGGGGGGGGGGGGGGGGGGGGCCCCCCCCCCCCGGGGGCCCCGGGGGGGGGGGGGGGGGGGGCCGGGGTAGAGGATCGGCTTGGCGAGTTTGGAGAGTTTCCGGCGGCCTTCGGCGTCC
>NZ_JBIWOD010000007.1:3567-34365 GCF_044767545.1 Streptomyces sp. NPDC101227
TTTTTGTCTTTGTGTCTTCACTTTTCCTCCCGCGGGGGGGGGGGGGGGGGGGGGGGGGGGGGGGGGGGGGGGGGGGGGGGGCCCCCGCCCCGGGCCCCCCCCCCCCCCGGCGCCGGGGTAACCGTTAGGGGTGCGCGGTTACTTCTTGACGTACATCTTGGTCGGGTCGACGGAGGAGATGATGTCGTTGTTCACGACGCCGCCGACCTTGGAACCGTGCAGCTGGATCTGCTTGTAGTAGAAGGTCGGGATCTGCGGCAGGTCGTCCTTGAGGATCTTCTCGCCGAGCGCGAACCAGTCGTCCGCGGCCTTCTTCTGGTCGGTCTCCTCGGAGATCCGGTCGATCTCCTTGTTGGTCTCCGGGCTGTTGTACAGCGAGTAGTTGGTGCCGCCGTCCTGGATCTGCCGGCCGTCGTACACCGGGGGAAGCACCGTCAGCGAGCTCGGCCAGTCCGCGCCCCACGCCGAGGGGTAGACGTCGAACTTGTTGTCCGTCTTGCCGATGATGTCGTAGTAGGTGTCCGGCGGCAGTTCCTTGTTCTGGACGTTGAAGCCGGCCTTCTTGAGGTTGTCCACCACCGCGACGGAGTACTTCGCGGGCTCGGTCGCCGTGTTGTGGGCGTAGGTCAGCTTCATGCCGGTCTTGCCGGCCGCCTTCAGGATCTTCTTGGCCTTCTCGATGTCACCCATCGGCTTCTTCATCTTGCCGTAGGGGTCGATCTCCTTGAAGCCGGTCAGCGTCGGGCTGATGTAGCTGCCGGCCAGCTCGCCGCCGCCCGGGGTGCCGTACTGGTCGAGGATGGCCTGCGTCGGCATCGCATAGGCGATGGCCTCGCGGACCCGCTTGTCCTTCAGACGCCGCATGTTGAAGTTCATCACGCCGACGTAGGGCTGGTAGCCGGAGGTCGAACGGGCCTTGATCTTCGGGTCGTTGGCGACCTGCAGCATGCTGGAGGCGTCTACCTGGTTGTTGAAGCTGACCGCGGTCTGGTTGTCCGCGTTGTCGGCCATCAGGCGCTGGGTGGACTGGGGGTAGGACACGCTGAACTGGATGTCGAACTTGTCGACGTACTGGTGACGCGAGATGTCGGTCTTCGGATCCCAGTTGGTGTTCTTGACCAGCGTGATGCCCTTGCCGTTCTTGAACGACCCGGGCTGGATCTTGTACGGGCCCGAGGAGACCGGAGCCCTGTCGTACTTCTCCTTGGTGTCCTTGGCCTTCTCGACCGCGCCGTAGCCCGTCATCGCCAGGGCGTAGGGCAGGTCACCGACCGGCTTCTTGAAGTGGAAGACGATGGTCTTGTCGTCCGGCGTGTCCAGGACGCTCGCGGGCAGGTGCTTGCCGTCGTAGGGGCCGCCCTTGAGGAGCTTGCGGTAGTCGTTCGAGTCCGCCAGCCAGCGCTGGAGGTACGTCGGGCCGCTGGAGATGAAGTTGGCGAACGTCCGCTCGACGGTGTGCCGGATGTCGGCCGAGGTGATCGGCTTGCCGTCCTCGAACTTGATGCCGTCCTTGAGCTTGTACGTCCACGTCTTGCCGCCGTCGGACTTCTGGCCGCTGTCCGTGGCGAGGTCACCGACGACGGTGTACTTGCCCTTGTTGTCCAGGTGGTACGTGGTCAGCCGGCGGGTGAGCAGCGTCGAGAGGGTGCCCATGTCGGAGACGTACTGCTGCGCCGGGTCCAGGTGGGCGTAGGTGTCACGCTGGTAGACCGTGATGGTGCCGCCCGGGGTGGCACCGGGCACCGGCTCGGCCGGTCCCTTGGAGGCGGCCGCGTCGCCGAAGGTGATCTGGGCGCGTTGCTTCTCGGCGTTCCGGCGGGCGTCGTCGTCGGACGCGCCCGGCTTGGCGCCGGCGCTGCATGCGGTCAGGGCCAGCGCCCCGGCGGTCAGCGCCACGATCGCGGCCTGCGCTCTGCGCATACGGACATTGCTCATGGTGATGAAGCACCTGCCTGTCGTAGATCCGTTGCTGCTGCCTGACTGATGCGGTGCTGGGGTGGCAGCACCCCCGTGAAACGGAATTACCGAGCCCTCTTGGGGTCGAAGGCGTCCCGGACCGAGTCCCCGAGCAGGTTGAACGCGACGATGAAGAGGACCATCGCAATGCCGGGGAAGAACAAATAGGTGATGTCGTTCCGGTAATAGTCGGCCGCATTCGCGAACATCCGGCCCCAGTCCGGGGTCGGCTCGACGAGACCGACGCCGAGGAAGGAGAGTCCAGCGATCGAGGTCACGAAGTTCGGCAGCATGTAGGTCGTCTGCACCAGGATCGGCGTCATCACATTCGGGATCAGTTCGCGCCGGATGATCCGCCACGGAGAGGCGCCGCTGATCCGGGCGGCCTCGATGTATTCCCGCTCGCGCAGGGAAAGCACCTGTCCGCGCAGCAGCCGGGCCAAACTCATCCAGCCCAGGAACCACATCACGAGAATGATGATCGTCACGCGCAGCCAGAAGGGCATCTCGTCCGCGGGGGCGACGAAGATGGCGCTCACGACCGGGACGAAGGCGACGTAGAACAGCTGGTTGGGGAAGGCCATCAGCAGGTCGATGAACCGGCCGATGAAGTAGTCGGTGCGGCCGCCGAAATAGCCCGCGGCGACGCCCAGCACGATCGCGGTGAGCACGGAGACCAGGGTGATGGCCACCGCCAGCCCCAGAGTGTTGCGGATGCCGTAGAGCAGCTGCATGAACACATCGCGACCCAGGCTCGGTTCGACTCCGAACCAGAAGTCCGAGGAGATGCCGCCGTTGGGGCCGGCGGGATACTGGTTGACCAGCAGCCCCGGGGTGTTCAGGCCGTACTGGGTCCAGGGGTCCTTGCCGTAGATCTTGGAAATGATCGGCGCCAGCGCTCCGATCGCAAAAAAGAACAGCACGATGCAGGCACTGATGACGCCGGTCCGGTCGCGCTTGAAGCGCGTCCACATCAACTGACCCGGTGAGCGGCCCGTCAGTGCACCGTCCGTGCGGCCCTTCTTCGAACTCACACCTTCGGAGCCCGGACCCGGGGTATCGGTCTTGGTCACCGCGGTCTGGGATGGACTAGTCATCGCGAAGTGCCCCCGCGCCGAGTTCTTTTGGAACATGAAGCGGCGCCGAAGTTCGCGCCGTTGGATGAGCGCGACTTTCGCAAGTGATTTATGGCGGAGTCAAGGGTATGCGGTGTGCCGGTGTGCAGGTCGTCCGCTTCTTGAGCGAAGATTACGCAGATTGACGCATAGGCGTGCTTGACAGTCAGCGGCCATGTGCGGCATGGGAGACATATCGCCCCGAACTTCTTTAACGAAACGGCAACTTCACCGTCGCGGCACCGATATACGGACGCGGAATGATGAACAACGTACGGCCGTGCGGGTGCCGTGGACCGGCCGGGGACCGTCAGACGAGCCCCCGGCCGGTCGCCGCTTCGCCGGTGTCTGCCACCTCGGCGGATGCGTATGTGTTGTCCCCGTCCTCCGCGTGGAGTAGACCTGCGGTGGGCACCCGCGCACCGGCGGGCGCCGAGGACGGCGAGGCGCATCGACGCGGACGGGGGCGGGCCGTGTCCACCAGACGGAACAGCGGTCTCAGCGGCGGCGCGCGGGGACTCGGCGCGCTGGCCTGTTCGTTGCTGGCGCTGCTGAGCGTCGGCTGGATCATCCGGGACCTCGGGATCGCGCAGCACCCCGCCGACCTGTGGTGGACGTGGCTGGGCCAGGCCCGCCGGCCCGCGGAGTTCACCGCCTGGGCCACCTCCGCCCTCGACCCGCTGCTGGCGCTCGGCGCGCTCGCCGCCGCCGTCGCCGCGCTGCGCGCCGCGTCCTCGGTGGCCTCCGGCGCGCTGCTCGCCCTCGCGGCGGCCACGGCGCTGATGCGGCTGCCGCTGCTGTGGGTGCTGGGCGCGGGCTGGCTGCAGGGCCTGGAGAGCGGGCTCACCGGACGGGCCAGGCTGACCGCCGGCGCCGAGATCGCGCTCGCCGTGGTGCTCGTCGCCGTGGTCGCGGCGGGCCGCCGGCCGGACGGGAGCGCCGACCGGGACCTGCGCGGTGTGACACAGACGGCGTACGGCGTGGTCCACCGTCTGCCGTACGAGGAGTCCGGCGGCGTGCCCGGCCGGCCGCGCAGGGGACCCGCCGTCACGCTCGGCGTCCTCCTCGGCGGCGCCGGGCTGGCCATCGCCGCCTGGGAGGTCCACTGGTGGCTGCGGCTCGACTGGGGCACGTACCGCAAGGGGCTGCTGGGCGATGCCTCCGTCTTCCGGGCGCTGCTGCAGCCCCCGGTGCACTGGCAGGTGGCGGCGCTCGCGCTGCTGGCCCTGACGGGCGCCGCCGCGGCGCTCCGGCGGGCGTCCTGGGCCCGGCCCGCGGCCATGGCGGCCGGGGCGCTGCTGTTCGCCCAGGCGGCCGCGGCGCTGGCCTTCGCCAACGCCAGCGGGCAGCTGGACCGCTTCCCGGTGCTGCCCGGTCAGGCCCAGCTGGAGCTCGGCACCGCGCTGTGGGTGGCGGCCGCCGGGCTGGCCGCGGTCGTCGCGGCGGCCTGGCCCGGGGTACCGGACGAGAGCCGGGACGCGGCCACGGCCGTGGCGTACGGCGCCTCCCCGGGCGCGGAGCGGCCGCCGCACGCCCCGCCCCCGCCGTCCACACTCCCGCCCGGCTGGTAAGTCCCCGGTGGCCCCGCGCCCCCTCACCCCATCCCCAAGGACCTCTTGAGGAAGTCCACTTCGAGGAGCAGCAGGTTTTCGGCCACCTGTTCCTGGGGCGTCATATGGGTCACCCCGGACAGCGGCAGCACCTCGTGCGGGCGGCCCGCGGCGAGCAGCGCGGCGGACAGCCGCAGCGAATGCGCCACCACCACATTGTCGTCCGCCAGCCCGTGCACGATCAGCAGCGGCCGGTGCGGCTCCACAGCCCCCGACAGCCCCTCGTCCGTGACCAGCGAGTTCTCGGCATAGACCGCGGGCTCCTCGTCCGGGTGCCCCAGATACCGCTCCTGATAGTGGGTGTCGTACAGCCGCAGATCGGTGACCGGCGCGCCCACCACCGCCGCGTGGAAGACATCCGGGCGGCGCAGCGCGGCGAGCCCCGCCAGATAGCCGCCGAACGACCAGCCCCGGATCGCGACCCGCTCCAGGTCGAACGGAAAGGATCCGGCCAGCGCCTGGAGGGCGTCGACCTGATCTTCCAGGACGACCGAGGCGAGGTTCCTGCACACCGCCTTCTCCCAGCCGGGCGAGCGCCCCGGCGTGCCCCGGCCGTCCGCGACCAGCACAGCGAACCCCTGGTCGGCGAACCACTGGGACGTCAGATAGGCGTTGTGCGCGGCGACGACCCGCTGGCCGTGCGGACCGCCGTACGGGTCGAGCAGCACCGGCAGCGGGCCGTCGGCGTCCGTATAACCGGTCGGCAGCACCACCGCGCACGGGATCTCCCGCTCGCCGGCGGACGCGAAGCGGGGGCGGGCGGTGAGGACCGGCCGCTCGGCGTACGAAGCGATCGAGGCGAGCGTCTTCTCACCGCCGTCCGCGTCCAGCCGGACCACCTCGACCTGGGCGCCGGGCCGCTCCGGTGACGCCTGCGAGAGCACCACCAGCGCCCCGCCGCGCACCGCCGAGGACACCGTCGGATACGGCCGCTCGCCGACCCGCTCCCAGCCGCCCTGATCACCGCTCCCGCGGAACCAGGCACGGTAGACGCCGATGTCCTTCATGTCCGTGCCGCTCGCGGAGAAGAGGACGTCGTCCTCCCCGATGTCCAGTACGGCGCGGACGTGCAGCGGCGCGCCGGTCAGCGGGCGGTCCCCCACGAACAGCTTGCGCGCACCGCCCTCGTCCGCGATCCGTACGAGGCGGCCGTCCGGCGTCCAGGCGGGCGTCCCGGGGAACGGCTCGACCCAGGCCTCGTCGTCGTCCTCGTGCACCGTGCGGGTCGCGCCGGTCGCGGTGTCGACGGCCAGATAACGCTGGTCGCGCTGGTCGCGGGACTGCACCAGCAGAAGCGGGGGGCCGGCCGCCGACCAGTGCACGCGCGCCAGATAGGGGTAGCGCTCACGGTCCCAGGTCACGTCCGTACGGGAGCCGTCCAGGCCGAGCAGCGCCAGCGTGACCACGGCGTTGGGGGTGCCCGCCGCGGGGTAGGCGACGCGGGCGGGCTCGCGGTCCGGGTGCGCGGGGTCGGCGATCCACCAGCGCCGCACCGGGGAGTCGTCGACCCGCGCGGCCAGCACCTGGTCGCTCCCCGGGGACCACCAGTAGCCCCGGTGGCGGCCCATCTCCTCTGCGGCGATGAACTCCGCGAGTCCCCAGGTGACTTCCGCGCCGTCCGGTTCGGCGAGCACCTGGTCCCGGCCGTTCTCCGCGCCGTCCGCCGCGATCACCCGCAGCCGGCCCTCCGCCACATAGGCCACATGCCGGCCGTCCGGCGACGGCCGCGGGTCCACCACCGGTCCCCGGGCCGGGAGTTCGCGCGTGGTGCCGGCCCGCAGCTCGCAGACGAAGAGCCGGCCGGAGAGGGCGAACGCCGCCAACTCCACCGCGGCGTCCACCGCATAGTCGACGATGCCCGCCGAACCTTCCCGGCTGCGCTCGCGGCGCGCCCGCTCCTGCGCGGTGAGTTCCTCGTCCGCGCCGGCCAGCAGCGTCCCGGGGTCGGCGGCCGTGAACTCCCGTCCCTCGTCCAGGTCGAGGACCCACAGCCGCTGGGCCCGGTCGTTGCCGCCGGGGGAGCGGAGGAAGACGACGCGGGCGCCGTCGGGCGAGATGGCGTAGCCGCGCGGGGCACCTAGTGTGAAGCGCTGCGTACGGGCGTACTGCCGGGGGAAGGAAGGCTGTCCGGTCGTCATGCGCCGAGCCTAGAGGGGCGTGGACTCGCGGTGGTCGCACTCGCGAAGATCGCGTGCGCCCCTCCTCTGCTCCCGTGCACCGACTTATGCGCTCGGACGGAAAGTTATGATCCCTTGCGCGTCGTGGGTACGGGGTAAAGAGCCCATGGCATACCCGGTGTGCGGGTCGTCGAGGCGGTCCGTGTGCCACCAACTCTGTCCCTTCCGTGCGTACTTGGAGGTGAGCCGCCGTGGCACTCTCGATTTCGGCGGTGGTGCTGCTGGCGATCATCGTCTTCTTGCTTGTCAAGAAGTCCGGGCTGAAGGCCGCGCATGCGTTTGTCTGCATGCTGCTGGGCTTCTATCTGGCCAGCTCGTCCATCGCCCCGACGGTCAAGCAACTGACGACGAACGTCGCCAGCATGCTCGGCAACATCAAGTTCTGACACGTCGCGCCGCGGCCGCCCGTACTCCGATCGGGTGTATGGGTGGCGACCGGGATCGCATGGTGAAGGCCGGGCGGACGGCTCGTAGGCTGTCCGCATGACCTCCCGCCCGTCGCCCAGCACCGCCCCAAGCGGAGACTCCTCCGGACGCCGTCCGGGGGGACCCCCATCGCGTCGCAGTGACATCCCCGCCCGCCGTCTGCTGCTGGTCCATGCGCACCCGGACGACGAGTCCATCAACAATGGCGTGACCATGGCCAAGTACGCCGCCGAGGGCGCGCACGTCACGCTGGTGACCTGCACGCTCGGCGAAGAGGGCGAGGTCATCCCGGCCGAGCTCGCCCATCTCGCGCCCGACCGCGACGACACCCTCGGCGCGCACCGCGTCGGCGAGCTGGCCGCCGCCATGGCGGCCCTCGGCGTCACCGACCACCGCTTCCTCGGCGGCGCGGGCCGCTACCGCGACTCCGGGATGATGGGCGCCCCCCAGAACGACCGCCCCCAGGCCTTCTGGCAGGCCGATCTCGACGAGGCGGCGGCGCACCTGGTGGCCGTCATCCGCGAGGTCCGCCCACAGGTGCTGGTGACATATGACCCGAATGGCGGATACGGCCACCCCGACCACATTCAGGCACACCGCGTAGCGATGCGCGGCGCGGAGCTCGCCGGACAGACGCAGTTCCGGCCCGATCTGGGCCCGGCGTACGCGATCGAGAAGATCTACTGGAACTGCAACGCCCGCTCGGACGTCGAGGAGGGCTTCGCGCGGCTGACGGCGGCCGGCGTCGGCTTCCCCGGGATCGCCTCCGTGGACGACGTCCCGGGCGTGGTGCCGGACGCGGATGTCACGGCGTCCATCGGTGGCGCCCCGGCCCACGCGGCCGCCAAGACCGCGGCGATGCGCGCCCACTACACCCAGATCGCGGTCGACGGGCCGTTCTTCGCGCTCTCCAACGACTTGGGTCAGCCGCTGTTCGGCAGCGAGCATTATCAGCTGGTGCACGGCGAACCGGGTGTCCCGGAGGGCGAGCGCGAGGACGACCTTTTCGCGGGCATCGCCACCGGTGTGGACAACGGCGAGAGCGTCCGGATCGAGGAGGCCGCGGAATGAGTACCGGAAAGGGCGGCGGCGCCGCAGGCAACGGGTCCAACGGGGCGAAGAGGGCCAACGGCGCCAACGGGGCCAACGCCGCGCGCCGGTCGCGGGCGGGCGGCGGCAACGCCTCCGGCGCGCGCCCCACGCCGCCACGCCCCGCCAACGGGATGTCCGCGCCGGTGACGCCCGGCCGTATCGGCATATATGTGCTGCTGCTGGTCGCGGGAGTGCTGGTCGCGCTCGCCGGGACGCTCGTCCAAGCGGCGTGGTTCCCGGGCGGGTTGCTGCTGGCGCTGGCCGGGGTCTGCGGGCTCTTCTACGGCGGGGTCACCGCGACCGGCACCCTGGCCGGCGCCCTGATCCCGGGCGCGGGCTGGCTGGTGGCCCTGGTCCTGCTGCTCGGCAACGTCCGGCCCGAGGGTGACTTCCTGTTCGGCGCCGGTATCAGTTCGTCCCTCTTCCTGGGGGGCGGCAGCCTTCTGGCTGTGATCTGCGCCACCGTCGCCCTGCGGCGGGCTACGGGCGTACCGTACGGCCGAGTTGGCGGATGACGTGGTCCAAACCAGGACGGATGCCGCGCGGTCCCCGGTAAACGAATCGGGTGCCGGGGGTTCGCCCGTGCCAGCGGTGTTCGTACGCTCTTCGGGTGTCCGTCGGCGGCGGACAGTATGGTGGTGCGCGCCGCCGCGCCGCCCTGGGGGCACTCCCTCGGCTAACGCCGGGGGCTCCCCCACCCGGTCTGAGGCCGGGGAGCAACTCTGACGAGCGGCGGAGCCAACCGGGAGAACCTGCTTTGAGTCGTGAATCTGACAGTTCGTCCTCCGGCCCCCAGAGCCGTGGCGGAGCCGCGTACCCCTCGGGCACGCAGCCGTACGGCTCGCCCGGGGGAGACGCCGACGAGGCCGCGGCCCAGCCGCAGGAGCCGAAGACCGAGACCACGCTGACGACGCGGATCAAGATCAATATTCCGGGGTCCCGCCCCATCCCGCCGGTCGTCGTGCGCAAGCCCGTCGGTGAGGAGTCCGGCATGAACGCATCGGCCGCACCCGGCGCCGCCGGGTCCCGGGGCGCGCCCGCCGAACGGGGCGCCGAGCGTACGGCGAACACCCCGCGGCCGGAGGCCCCGGCGGCGGACGCGCCGCCCGCGGGCGGCCCCGGCGACAAGACGAGCGACTGGTTCGCGCCGCGCAAGCCGGGCGCTGGCGGCGGATCGTCGAGCACCGGGTCGCACGCGGCACCGCCCGTGCCCTCCGGTACGACGCCGCCGCGCGGACCCTCGGGCGCGAATGCACCGCAGCGCCCCGATCTGCCCTACTTCTCCGACGGCCAGGCCGCTCCGGGCGGCGGTTCGCCGTTCGACACCGGGATGCAGCAAGGCGGTTCGCCGTTCGACACGGGGGCTTCCCAGGGCGGGGCGCCGTTCGGCGGCGGCTCCCCGTTCGACGGTGCCGCACACGGCGGGGGCTCGCCGTTCGACGCGCCCGGCACGCCCGCGCGCGAGCACAGCCCCTTCGACTCCCCGATGGGCGGCGCGGCCGGTACCCCCGCGCCCCCGGCCGGCCCGACGACCGGCCCGGCCCACGGCGACAGCGCGCTGGGCCTCCCGCCCGGCTTCCGTGACCCCGCGGCCGGGGCTACGCCCGGCAGGCCCGACGACACCGCCGAGCTCACCCCGCAGCCCCCGGCGCCCCCGCTGGCGGGGCCCGGCAACGGCATCGGCGTCACCGGCGGCATCTCCGGCGGACTGCCCGGCAGCGCGGCCGCCGCGGCGCCCGGCGCCGCGAAGAAGGGCGGCCGCAAGGGCGGCGTTCCCGGTGCCGTCGGCGGCGGTGACGGAGTGCCCGGCGGCCGGGTGTCCGGTGACACGCTGGTCAGCGGCATCCCGGCGACCTCCGACGGCCCTTCGTCGCCGTCTCCGTTCGCGTCCGGCCCGGCCGACGGCGAGGAGAGCGCCGGCGCGGCGCCGCGCCGCAAGATCCCCGAGCCGATCAAGCCGGCCAAGAAGGGCCGTAACAAGATCGTCCTGGTGGGCGTCGGCCTGGTGGCCCTGGTCGGTGTCGCCTACGGCGCCGGTCTGCTGCTCGACCACGCCGACGTGCCCAACGGCACCACCGCGCTCGGCGTCGACATCGGCGGCATGACGAAGGACGACGCCGTCAAGCAGCTGGAGAAGGAGCTGGGGGACCGGCGTACCGCGCCGCTCAAGCTCAGCGTCGCCGGCAAGTCCGTCACGCTCCAGCCCGCCAAGGCCGGCCTGGACATCGACCTGCAGGCCACGGTCCGCAACGCCGCGGGACGGGACTACAACCCCGTCTCCGTCATCGGCTCGCTGTTCGGGGGCACCCGGGTCGCCAAGCCGTCGATGATCGTCGACGACGAGAAGCTGGGGGTCGCGCTGCAGAACGTCGCGGGGTCCGCGGGCTCGGCCAAGGACGGCGGGATCACCTTCGAGAACGGCAAGGCCGTGCCCCACTACGGCGTCCCGTACAAGTCGGTCGACACCGCCGCATCCAAGACCAAGATCTCCGACGCCTACCGCGACCGCGCCTCGACCGGCACCGACACCCCCGTCGCGCTGGCCGCCACGACCCAGCAGCCGAAGGTCAGCAAGGCCGCGGTGGACGACGCGATGAAGCTCTACGCCGAGCCCGCGATGTCCGGCCTGGTGACGGTCCGTACGGACGCGGTGCACTTCGTCGCCTTCAGCCCGCAGAAGTCGATCCCGAAGTTCCTCTCCATCGCGGCCGACCCCGAGGGCAAGCTGACGGTGAAGTACGACCTGCCGGCCCTCCGGCAGCTCTACGGCGACACGTTCAACGGCGTGACGGTCACCACGGGCAACGGTGCCAAGAAGCCGGTCACCGTCAACATGGTGGCGAGCGCGGTGGGCAAGGCGCTGCAGGGGCGCACGCCCGCCGAGCGGGACCAGACGATCGGGGCGGATGCTCCGTGACGGTGGTTCGGTGACGGCGGTTCGCTGACGGAGGCGCCGTGACGGTGGTTCCGGACGGCGGCGGCTGACCGTCGCGGTGTCCGGCGACCGCTCGCCGTTTCGCGCAAAGGCGCAGGTGGAGGCCCCCTCGGGGCGATTCCTCAGGGAATCCCCTAGGGGGCCTCACCCATGACAGATGTCATGACAGAGTCCCTACATACGACACTGCCGGGCGGCCCGCGAATGCCGGAAGCTCAATGGCATGACGACGACAGCCACCACCACAGCCACCACCGCGCAGGCCGCGGGCCCGGCGCCCGTGGTCAGCTTCCGAGGGGTCAGCAAAAGCTACGGCGCGGTGCGCGCGGTGGCCGATCTCGACCTGGAGCTGCACCCGGGCGAGACGGTCGCCCTCCTGGGGCCGAACGGCGCCGGCAAGTCCTCCACCCTCGACCTGCTGCTGGGGCTGCGCAGCCCCGACTCCGGCAGTCTCTCGCTGTTCGGGACGACCCCGCAGCGCGCGATAGAGCAGGGCAAGGTCGGCGCGATGCTTCAGAGCGGCGGCCTGATGGAGGGCGTCAAGGTCAAGGAGCTGGTGGGGCTGGCCCGCGATCTGCATCCCCATGGCTATCCCCTCGACCAGATCATGGCCACCGCCGGCATCACCGACATCGCCGACCGCCTTGTCGACAAGCTGTCCGGCGGCCAGGAGCAGCGGGTGCGCTTCGCGCTCGCCACCGCCGGCGCCAACGACCTGATAGTTCTGGACGAGCCGACCACCGGCATGGACGTCTCGGCCCGGCAGACCTTCTGGGGCGCGATGCGCCGGCAGGCCCAGGAGGGCCGTACGGTCCTCTTCGCCACCCACTACCTCGAAGAGGCCGACGAGATCGCCGACCGGGTGATAGTGCTGCACCGCGGCCGGGTGCTGGCCGACGGCACCGCCGCCGAGATCAAGGCCCGGGCCGGCGCCCGCCGGGTCACCTTCGACCTCGAGGGGCCGATCGACCGTGACGCCCTGTCCGCACTGCCGTTCCTGACCTCCCTGTCCGTCTCCGACGCCGGCTCCGCGGCGGGCTCGGGGCGTACGGTCCGTATCCAGTCCCAGGACGCCGACGCGACCGTGCACGCGCTCTACGGCCTCGGCCTCTACCCGCGCAATCTCGAGGTCTCCGGCCTCGGCCTGGAGCAGGCCTTCATCGCCATCACCACGGCATCCGACGCGACCCCCGCCACCGCCGAGGAGGCGGCCCGATGACCACTCTGATCAAGCTCGAGATCGTCCGCGCGCTGCGCAACAAGAAGTTCATGTTCTTCTCGGTGATCTATCCGCCGGCGCTGTATCTGATCATCGCCGGCGGCGCGGACAGCAAGCCGATCCCCGGTATGAAGCTGGACATGGGTCTTTATTTCATGGTGTCCATGGCAGCATTCGGTGCCATGACGGCCGTCCTGCTGGGCAACAGCGAGCGCATCGCCAAGGAGCGCGAGAAGGGGTGGGTGCGCCAGCTGCGGCTGACGGCCCTGCCCGGCCGCGGTTACGTCGCCGCCAAGATAGGCGCCGCGGCGACCGTCAGCCTCCCCTCGATCCTGCTGGTCATGATCGTCGCCGCCGCGGTCAAGGGCGTACGGCTCGAGGCCTGGCAGTGGATCGCCATCGCGGCCGGCACCTGGCTCGGCAGCTTCGTCTTCGCCGCGCTGGGCGTCGCCATCGGCTATATGGCCACCGGTGACGCGGTCCGCCCGATCGCGATGCTCATCTACTTCGGCCTGGCGTTCCTCGGCGGGCTGTGGATGCCGCTGACGATCCTGCCGGAGTGGGTGCAGAACATCGCGGAGTGGCTGCCGACGCACGCCTACACCGCGCTCGGCACGGCGGTCGAGGCCGGCGGCGCCCCGCACATCAAGGACATGGCCATCCTCGCCGGCTATCTGCTGGTCTTCACCGGCGGCGCGGCCTGGCTCTACCGGAAGGACACCCGCAAGGCATGAACGAGCCGGAGGCCGAGCGGAACCCGGTCAGGATCGGGATGCCCGCCCTCAACGGCAGGCAGAAGCTGGTCAAGTCCGTGTGGATCGTGATCTGGTTTCTCTACCTGGCCGGTCCCATCGGCCAGCTGATCGAGGGCAAGATGTCCGCGGCCGACGAGGCCCTGGGCTGGAGTGGGTTCGCCCTCTTCGTCGGCGCCTATTTCGCTCTGGTCTTCCGGTACATGGTCCATCTGCCGACGTACGGAAGCCTGGTGCGCTGCACGGTGGCCTTCCTGGCGGCGCTCGCCGGCCTCCTGTCCTTCACGCTCGGCCCCAACTGGCTCGTTCTGTTCACCTTTGTCGGCGTCGCCGCCGCGGTGACGCTGCCCTTCTCCCTGTCGCGGTGGATCATCCCGGCGCTGACCGCCGCGCTCATCGGCATCGGGATGCGCTACGAGGACGCGCGGACCTACCTCCTCGCCTACGCCCTGCCGTGTCTGCTCAGCGGCTTCGCCATGGTCGGGGTGCAGTATCTGATCCGTACGACGGCCGAACTGCGCGCCGCCCGCGAGGAGGTCGCCCGCCTCGCCGCCAACGACGAGCGACTGCGCCTGGCCCGCGATCTGCACGACCTGCTCGGTCACTCCCTCTCCCTGATCACCCTCAAGAGCGAGCTGGCCGGGCGGATGCTGCCCGGCGCCCCCGACGACGCCGCCCAGCAGATCGCCGACATCGAGCAAGTCAGCCGGCAGGCGCTGGTCGACGTCCGCGAGGCGGTCACCGGATACCGCCGGCCGCGGCTCGCCGTCGAGCTGGCCGGGGTGCGCGCGGCGCTGCGTACGGCCGGCGTCGAGGTCACCGTCGACCCGGCCCTGGAGGCCGAGCACCACGGGCTCGCGATCGACGAGGAAGGGGCGCTGGCCTGGGCGCTGCGCGAGGCGACCACCAACGTCATGCGGCACAGCGGCGCCCGCCACTGCGAGCTGCTGCTCACCGAGGAGTGGGAGTCCGACGAGCGTCGCTATCTGTGTCTGTCGGTGCTCGACGACGGCGCGGGCCCGCCCCGCGCCCTGCACGACGGCAACGGCCTCAGCGGCCTGCGCGAACGCCTCGCGCTCGCCGACGGCCGCCTGGAGATCGGCTCCGCACCACGGGGCCGCGGCTTCGCCCTGCGGGCCTATGTCCCCCTGAGTGGCCCGGCGCCGTCCGGCGGCGGTGTAACCGGGACGGCCGCCGGAATCGTTGGGCCACATGGCTGAAATTCCCCAACGAGGGTTTGAGTTTCTGCGGTTCGACGGCGTGGCGCGCGGACATCGGCAGCACGATATGTCTGACATCCACCAGGACGAAGGCTAGGAGCGCCGTGAGAAGATTTGTGCAGGCCGGAAGTGTCATCGGGGCGTGTGGTGTGATGCTGCTCGCCGCCGGAACGGCCGAGGCCCAGACCCCGGAGCCTTCCCTGCTCGAGGCCGCGGTGGGCGCCGATCTGGCCGATGTGACCGGCATGGTTTCCAACGTCATGTGCGACAACCGCCTGGCTGACTTCAATTACAAATCGCCGCGGGTCAAGTCGCCGCACCCCTGTATCAACGGGCCGGTGCGCAGCGGCAACAGCCTGCACAGCGGGAACTTCATCAACCGCGGAAATCCGAACAACAGCGGAAATCTCAGCAGTACCAATGGTTCCACCAATAGCGGAAATTCCGCCTCGGGGAATGAAGCGGGCAGCGAAAACAATATTCAGCGGCTCCTCGGAGGGTTCCCGCACTGATAAAGCACAGCTGGGAACACGGCTCGAAACACCGCTGAAAACTCCGCTGGAAACTCGGCTGGAAACGCCGAAAGGCAACAAAGCGCCTCCGTCCCCGGTACGTTCCGGGGGCGGAGGCTTTGTCCGTCAGCGCTGCGTAAACGTGTGCCGCGAGGTCCGGCCCGCAGCAGGCCTAGAGCTTCTGCGTGTTGTTCTCGCTGTCCGACTCGTTCCCGTTGGCGGTGTTTCCGGAGTCGGAGGTCCCGTTGGTGTTGGTCGGGCTTCCGCTGTTGCTCGCGGCGCCGCCGATGTAGATGTTCTGCGCGTTCTTGAGGTTTCCGCTGTTCACCGGCCCGTTGATACACACCCTGGCCCGGTGCCGGCACACCAGGACGGAGTTCATCTCGATCCAGGTGTCACCGTTCGCCGAACTGCCCCAGTCGTCGTACCCGCCCCACGCCAGAGCGGGCGTCGCCCCGCCCAGCGCCATGAGCACCCCACAAGCGCCGGCGATCAATTGGTTGCGTACCGATTTCTTCACTGCGTGGTCCTGCCCCTCGAGGTTGGTAAGCCGCAGTCTTGTTACCGGGCAAGCCCCTCTCCGCCAAGCTTGAAAGGCGGCCCGTCCCCGTATTCACTCTCTTTGACCGCCGGATTCACCGTGACGGCTCTCTCCAGCGTCAACGCCCGGGCGATGCTCCGCCCTGGCTATTCTGTGCGTATGACTGACCCGGACGGCGAGCGGCCCGTGAACTGTGTGCGACTCCTCCTCGCCGAGGACCAGTCGATGGTCCGGGAGGCGCTGGCCGCGCTGCTGTCCCTCGAACCCGATCTGGAGGTCGTCGCCCAGGCGGCCCGCGGCGACGAAGTCCTCCCGGTGGCCCGCGCCCATACGGTGGACGTCGCCCTGCTCGACATCGAGATGCCCGGGATCAGCGGCCTCGACGCGGCGGCCGGGCTGCGGGACGAGTTCCCCGGCATCAAGATCGTCATCCTCACCACCTTCGGCCGCCCCGGCTATCTGCGCCGCGCCATGGAGTCGGGAGCCGACGCCTTCCTGGTCAAGGACGCCCCGGCGGCCCGTCTCGCGGACGCCGTACGCCGCGTACTGCGCGGCGAGCGGGTCATCGACCCGGCCCTGGCCGCGGCTGCGCTCGCCGACGGCGCCAGCCCGCTGACCGAGCGGGAGCGCGAGGTGCTGCGGCTGGCCGACGGCGCCACCAACGCCGAGATCGCCGCCGCCCTGTGCCTCTCCCAGGGCACGGTCCGCAACTACCTCTCCCTCGCCGTCCAGAAGACCGGCGCCCGCAACCGCGCCGCGGCCGTCCGCACGGCCCGGGACAAGGGCTGGCTGTAGGCGCACGGCTCCTCGGGACCTTCGTCCCTGTGCACCGCCGCCCCCCGTCCCGCAGTCTTGAACTGTTATGCCCCACACCCGCCCACCCGAGAGCGGCCGCCGGGCCGCCCTCCTGCTGATCCTCGCCATCGCGATCGTCGTGACCGTGGACGCGACGACCGGCCCGGAGCTGCACATCTCCGCGTTCCTGGGCATCGCCCCGCTGGTGGCCGCGCTCCGCTGCTCGTACCGCTGGACGGTGGTGGTGGCGACGGTCTACGTCGGGTGCCTGACGTATGTCGACATCCTGACGGTGCCCGACTGGGCCCCGGCCAGCCGGGTCGTCGGGGTCTTCGGCGCGGTGCTGGTCGGCGCCTTCGCGCTGGTGCTGTGCCGCACCAGGCTGGAGCGAGAAGCGCTGCACGCCCGTACGAGCCTGGTCGCCGACACGGTGCAGCGGGCCGTGCTGCGCGAGCTGCCGCTGCGCGCCGGCCCCGTCGAGGCGGACGGCTTCTATGTCTCCGCCCAGGAGGGCGCCCGCGTCGGCGGCGACATCTTCGAGGCCGTCGACACCCGGCACGGACTGCGGCTGATGATCGGCGACGTCCAGGGCAAGGGCATGCCCGCCATCGGCGCGGGCCTGGAGGTGCTCGCCTCGTTCCGGGAGGCCGCCCAGTACCAGGACTCGCTGGAGTCCGTCGCCGGGCGCATGGAACAGGCGCTGACCCGCTACAACACCCGCTCCGCCGAGCAGGGCACCGACGAGCGCTTCGTGACGGCGCTGCTGATGGAGGTGCGCGGGCCGAACGAGGGCCGGGTGCTCTCCTGCGGCCATATCCCGTACTACCTGGTGCGCGGCGGCGTGGTGTACGAGCGCAGCGACGGCGAGGGCGGGCTGCCGCTGGGCCTGGGCACGCTGACCGGCGAGCCGCGCCGCAGCGTACGGGTCCGCCCCGAGAGCGACGACTGGGTCGTGCTGTGCACCGACGGCGTGACCGAGGCCCGCGGCGCGGACGGTGCCTTCTACCCCCTGCGCGAGCGGCTGGCCGCGTGGACCCGTCTGACCCCCGCGGAAGTGGCCCGCACCCTGCGCGCCGACCTGGAGGACTTCACCGAGGGCGATCTCAAGGACGATGCCACGGCGCTGATCGTGCACCGCACGGGTGCCGTATCGGCCTGAGGCCCGGCTCGCCCCGGCGTCTGCCGGCGGGGCGGCCTCGGCCGGATCGACGACGCCGGATCGACGACCCCGGATCGACGACCCCGGATCGGTGACAGGGGTCCCAAATCGCGCCCGACGACGCTCACGCCGCGCGGCGCGTATGGCCAAGACTGCCCGCCCGCAAGACGCTGGGACATGTAGCCGAGACGGAAGGCCATTCTGCGGCTCGTCCGATCTCCCTAGGGTTGAAGACATCAAGCCGGACATCAAGCCGGACACCGAGCCCGACACCGAGCCGGACACCGTGCAGACCGCCGTGCAGATCACCGAGCCGGACGCCAACCGGCCGCAATCCAGGGAGAGTTACCGTGCGCGCAGTAATCCAGCAGTCCTTCGGCGGCCCCGAGGTCCTCGAGGTCGTGGAGACCGAGCGGCCGAAGCCGCTGGCCGGTGAGGTCCTCGTCAAGGTCCACGCCAGTGCGGTCAACCCCATCGACGTGGCGGTCAGGTCCGGCGCCATCCCGCTGCTCGGCGAGCCGCCGTTCGGGGTGGGCTGGGACATCTCCGGGGTGGTCGAGGAGGCCGGCCCCGGCGCCAGGTTCGCGGTGGGCGACGAGGTGTACGGGATGCCGTTCTTCCCCCGAGCCGCCACCGGCTACGCCGAGTACGTCGCCGTACCCTCCCGCCAGGTGGCCCGTAAGCCCGCCCGGCTCGACCATGTGCACGCCGCCGCCATCCCCCTCGCGGCGCTCACGGCCTGGCAGGGGCTGGTGCAGGCGGCGGGCGTCAAGGAGGGCGACCGGGTGCTGATCCAGCGGGCCGCCGGTGGCGTCGGCCACTTCGCGGTGCAGATCGCGAAGGCGCGCGGCGCCCATGTGATCGCCGTCGCCAGCGCCGCCCGGCACGATTTCGTCCGCGGCCTCGGCGCCGACGAGGTCATCGACTACCGGACCACCGACTACACCGAGACCGTCAAGGACGTCGACATAGTCCTCGACTCCATGGCCCAGGGCGATCGCGCGCTCGGCGTGCTGCGCCCCGGCGGCGTGCTCATCAGCGTCCTGGAACACGGCAACCCGGAGCTCGCCGCGCGCGTCGAGGCGGCCGGACGGCGCTTCGCCGGCATCTCGGTCGAGCCGGACTACGCCGCGCTCGAAGAGATCGCCGAGCTGGTCGACGCGGGCCGGATCAGCCCGTACGTCGAGCAGACGTTCCCGCTGGAGGAGGCCGGCAAGGCACATGAGCTGGTCGCCGCGGCACACGTACAGGGCAAGATTGTCCTGACGGTCTGACCGCGACGGGCCGCACCAGGGAGGCGAGGCCGGATGGACATCCTCAGCGAGGCGCTGGCCTCGATGCGCACGGG
The DNA here is from genome assembly GCF_044767545.1 of Streptomyces sp. NPDC101227. NCBI lineage: Bacteria > Bacillati > Actinomycetota > Actinomycetes > Kitasatosporales > Streptomycetaceae > Streptomyces > Streptomyces sp. NPDC101227. The sequence goes on from NZ_JBIWOD010000007.1 coordinate 22,425, forward strand.
ACACCCGGCGTCCGTACGGACCAACGGCCGCGCCCCCTGGGGCCTGCGGCTGCCGCCGGTCGCGGGCGCCGGGTTCCATGTGGTGCTGTACGGGACCTGCTGGCTGATTCCCCTCGATGACGCGTCGGCGCGTCTCCGTCCCATCCCGCTGAGCCCCGGCGACGTGATCTTCCTGCGCGACGGGCGGGGCCACATCCTCGCCGACGACCCCTCCACCCCGCCCGAGGAGCCCGGGGAGGAGGAGTTCCACGGGGGTTCCCCGATCGGCTCGGTCACCATCGGCGGCGAGGGCCCCGAGACCAGCCTGCTCTGCGGCAACTACCACCTGGACCAGGGCCGCCCGCACCCCCTGGTGCGCCAGCTGCCCGAGGTGATCCATCTGCCGACCCGGCACGGCCGCCATCCGGAGCTGAGCGCCGCCGTCCAGCTCCTCGGCTCCGAGCTGGAGAACCCGCGCATCGGCTCGGACGGCATCGTCCCCGCCCTGATCGACTCGCTGCTCCTCTACATCCTGCGGGCCTGGCTGGACGATCAGCCCCCGGCCGCCGCCCGGGGCTGGGCCGCGGCCCTGGGCGACCCGGCGGTGGCGCCCGCCCTGTCGGCCCTGCACGACGACCCCTCGGCCCAGTGGACGGTCGAGGCGCTGGCCGAGCGCGCCGGGCTGTCCCGCGCCGCGTTCGCCCGGCGGTTCGCCTCGCTGGTGGGCGAGCCGCCCATGGCGTATCTGACCCGCTGGCGCATGACGACCGCCGCCCGGCTGCTGCGCGAGTCCGACGCCCCGCTGTCGACGGTCGCCGCCCGCACCGGATACGGCTCGGAGTTCGCCTTCGCCAAGGCCTTCAAGCGGGAGTACGGCCTGGCCCCGGGCGGCTACCGGCGCCAGGCCAGGGCGGCCTAGGCGGCCCAGGCGTACCGCGGCTCTGACCGGCGGACCGGCCGCCCCTGACGGCGCACGTCCGACGGGTCAGTTGAGCATCGCTCGGGCCCCCGCGGCCTGCCGTCGGATCGCGGTCGCGGCGGCCGGATCGAGCGCCTCCACCACCCGTGCGTACTCCTCGAGCTCCTCGGCCCCGGCCGTGAACTCCCCGCGCTGGACGAGGAGCTGGGCCCGCTCGTGGCGCAGCCGCGCCGGATGGCTGGGCAGCAGCAGCGACAGGTCCAGCGCCCACAGCTGGACGGCGCTGTGCTCGGGGCGCGCCTGCGCCCAGGCCCGGATGTTGTTGAGGATCCGCAGCACGATCTCCAGCGGGTCGGCGGGGCTGAGCATCCGCTCGGTCAGCTCCCCGCCGGTGGCGCCCCGCACCAGCAGTGCCGCGTCCGTCTCGCCGAGCGGCCGCCCGCCCGCGAACGGGTCCACCAGCACATGCGCCCCGTACGGGTCGCCGAGGCCGACGACGAAATGGCCCGGCAGCGCCACCCCGTACACCGGCGCCCCGGCCCGCCGCGCGACCTCCGTCCACACCACCGACAGCAGGATCGGCAGGCCCCGGCGCCGCCGCAGCACCTCGTGCAGCAGCGACGACCCCAGCCGCCGGTAGTCGGCGGGCGAGCCGCCGAAGCCGCACCGGGTGCCGAGCAGCTCGGCGAGATTACGGGCCCAGGCGCCGGGGCCTCCCGAGGGGGCGTAGGGGAGCATTCCGGCCAGCCGGTCCAGTTCGATCTGGGCCTCGTCGATGCCCGCCTCGTCCAGCGCGGGATCGGCCTCCGCCGCGATCAGCAGGCACAGCAGGGCGAGGTCGGGCTTCTGCGCACGGGCGGCCTCGGCGAACTGCCGCCGCCGCGCGGCGCGGGCGCCCTCCGTCCCCGGATCCGATTCCTTGGCCATAACAGGGGGATACCCGTTCAGCCCGCGGTGCCGGGCAGCGGGCGCCGGTAGTGGTAGTCGTGGTGGTCGGCGAAGCCGAGCCGGTCGTAGAGTGCGCGGGCCCCGTCGTTGTCCGCCTCGACCTGGAGATACGCGGCCGAGGCGCCCTCCTGGAGAGCCCGTTCGGCGAGCGCCGCCATCACCTGCGTCGCCAGCCCCTGGCGCCGTTGCGCGGGGTCCACCTCTATGCCCGCGAAGCCCGCCCAGCGGCCGTCGATCACCACCCGGCCGATCGCCGCGGTGCTGCCGTCCGCCGCCGGCACCGTCGCGAACCACACGGAGGGCCCGCCGGTCAGCACCTTCAGCGCGTCCGCGGTGGGGCCGCCGCTGTCCCCGGTCCGGTTGTAGAGGGCCAGCCACCGTGCGCCGGGCTCCCGGGACAGGGTGACGCGGGTGGGGGCGCCCCCGGCGGAGTCGAGGAGAACGTCGGCGAGCGGGGCCAGCGCGGAGATGCGGAACCGGGTGTGCCGCTCGGCGGCCCAGCCGCGCCGGTCCAGCTCCGCGGCGAGCGCCTCGGCGCCGTCCGCCCGCCCCGTCGGGACGACGATCACCGGCGGCAGCCCGCGCGCGCCGTACCACCGGCCGATCCGCTCCAGCGCCGCGTCCAGGGGGAGACCGGGGTCGCCGAGGGGCAGGACGGAGTTGGCCCGCCGGGTGAAGCCGCCGGATGCGCGCAGCGTCCACTCCCCGAGAGGCTCGGTCTCGATGGCGGGCCAGCCGCGGGCCGCCACCTCCTGGAGCTCGCGGACGGAGGCGGCCGGAACCTTCCGCCGCACCGGCGCGGCGGGCACGACCTTGCCTGCTACCAGCGACGCCTCGTCGATCCGTACGGTCTCGCCGTTGCGCCGTGTGATGCTCAGCACACCCGCATCCCAGGATGTGAGAACGCCGACCGCGTCCGTGAACGAGGCCTCCCCCTGACCGCCTCCGGTCAGGCGCCGAACGGATACCCTTTTCCCCACGTCAGCAAGGGTGATCCGGACTTCCGCGCGACCGCCGGCCATGAATTCCATCGCTCTTCCCGCCCCTCTTGTTCGTCTCCTGCCCGGGAACGGAGATACTAGGTGGCGGGCATCGACGACGCCGCGCTCCCGCGCGCCCAGCGGCGGTACTGCCTATCGGACCGCCGGCCCTACTGAGGAGGAACGACAGCGTGACCTACGTCATCGCGCAGCCTTGTGTCGACGTCAAGGACAAGGCATGCATCGAGGAGTGCCCCGTCGACTGCATCTACGAGGGCTCCCGGTCCTTGTACATCCACCCGGACGAATGTGTCGACTGTGGTGCGTGTGAGCCGGTGTGCCCCGTCGAGGCGATCTTCTACGAGGACGACACTCCGGAAGAGTGGAAGGACTACTACAAGGCGAATGTGGAGTTCTTCGACGAGCTCGGTTCGCCCGGTGGCGCCAGCAAGCTCGGCCTGATCGAGCGCGACCACCCCTTCATCGCAGAGCTGCCGCCGCAGAACCAGTAACACCCCCGGGGGACCGGGAGGGCGCCCGTCCGCTCCCTCCCGCCTCTGAGGTCGACAGCGGTCGCACGGCGCCGCCCGGTCCCGTACGGCCCTGATGCCGTACGGGACCGAGGCGTTTTTACGCCGCCGGCCCGCGTCACCACGCCTGAGAAAGTGAGCACCGATAGTGGGCGCAGTCTCATCCCGCCTCCCTGTCTTCCCCTGGGACCGGCTGGAGCCGTACAAGACCACCGCCGCCGCGCACGCCGACGGCATCGTCGACCTTTCGGTCGGCACCCCGGTCGACCCCGTGCCCGCGGTGATCCAGCAGGCCCTGACCGACGCGGCGAACAGTCCCGGCTATCCGACGGTGTGGGGCACGGCCGCGCTGCGCGACGCGCTCACCGGCTGGGCCGCCGAGCGCCTGGGCGCCCGCGGCCTGGAGCACGCCAATGTGCTGCCGATCGTCGGCTCCAAGGAGCTGGTGGCCTGGCTGCCGACCCAGCTGGGCCTGGGCGCCGGCGACAAGGTCGCCTACCCGCGCCTGGCCTACCCCACCTACGAGGTCGGCGCCCGGCTGGCCGGCGCCGAGCCCGTCGCCTACGACGAGCCGACCGACCTGGACCCGGCCGGGCTGAAGCTGCTCTGGCTCAACTCCCCCTCCAACCCCACCGGCCGGGTCCTGACCGCCGATGAGCTGCGCCGCACCGTCGCCTGGGCCCGCGAACACGGCGTGCTGATCTTCAGCGACGAGTGCTACCTGGAGCTGGGCTGGGAGGCCGACCCGGTCTCGGTGCTGCACCCGGACATCTGCGGCGGTTCCTACGACGGCATCGTCGCCGTCCACTCCCTCTCCAAGCGCTCCAACCTCGCGGGCTACCGCGCGGCCTTCCTGGCCGGCGACGCCGCCGTCCTCGGCGAGCTGCTGCAGATCCGCAAGCACGGCGGCATGATGGTCGCCGCGCCCGTCCAGGCCGCCACCGTCGCCGCGCTGGGCGACACCGCGCACGTCGCCGAGCAGCGCGCGCGCTACGCCCGCCGCCGCGCCGCGCTGCGCACCGCCTTCGAGGCGGCCGGATTCCGCATCGAGCACAGCGAGGCCTCGCTCTACCTCTGGGCGACCCGCGACGAGCCCTGCTGGGACACGGTCGGCGAGCTCGCCAAGCGCGGCATCCTGGTGGCCCCCGGCGAGTTCTACGGGCCCGCGGGCGAGCGCTTCGTGCGGATCGCCTTCACCGCCACCGACGAGCGGGTGGACGCCGCGGTGCGCCGCCTGGCGGAGTGAGGCGCGGCCGGGAATGACAAACGCGCCGGGGCCCGGGGAGAGCACATCTCCCCGGGCCCCGGCGCGTGGCGCGAAGGCGTCAGCCGCCGATCGGCAGGCCACCGAGCAGGCCGAGCGCACCCTGGGCCGCGGAGGGCAGCTTCTTGGCCGAGGCGCCCTGCTTGGCGACCTTCTGAGCGGCATCCTTTGCCTGCTTGGCGCCGGACTGCGCGAGCGGCGCGGCCTTCGCGGCGGCCTTGGCCACCGTCGGGGCGACGGTCGTGGCGGTCTGCTTGCCGACCTCGTTGAGCAGGCCGGCGCCGGTCTTCGCCGTGCTGGCCAGGACCTGGGCGGCGCCCGCGGAGTCAGGGGCGCTCAGTCCCATGTCGGGCGCCTTGGGCAGCGTCGCGGCCTCGGCGGAGCCGGCCGCCGCCACCACGGGAGCGGCACCTGCGGCAACGAGCAGGGCGGCTCGGGCGATCCGACGCGTAACGGGGAGGGACATGGTGCTCCTTTTACGGAGAGGGACTCGTACTTCTGACAGATGTGCCATCCGCCGGGCGGACGCCTTGACTACCGCTTCAGGCCCCCGAAGGTTGCGGTGAACTCAGGTAAAGAGTTGGTAACGCGTCACATAATCGGCCGTGGATAAAGAGGGGCAATATGCGCACCGTGTGCGGGCGTGCGGAAACGTCACGGCTCGTTCCCCGTAAGGGGATTGCCGTAATGAGCGATGCTCGGCCGGACAACTCCCGGGCCGTAAAAGGGAATTGGCGCCGATGCCCCTTTCGGGGGACCCGGCGGACTATTGCGCGGTGACGATGCGAACGCCGTCGGCGCCCGCCCCGGAGGCATGGGGCTCCTTCTGCCAGCCCTTCCCCGCATCGGCCGCAGACCACATACGGCCGGCATAAGAGATCTGTTCGATACGCAGCTCCGCGGAGTGCGCCATCGCCCAGGTGGCCAGCTCCCAGCCGCGCCGCACGCGGTCTTCGCCGGCCCGCGCCCCGTCCCGCTGCACCGGCACCGTCATGCTCCGCCCACCGGCCGCCGACCGGCCCCCGGCGCCGTCCGTCCGCGGCAGCACCTCAGGCCCGAACTCCCGCACCAGCTTCTCCCGCACCTTCGCGACGCCGCCCGTTTTCCCGTCCACCGGGCGGCTCTGGCTGCACACCAGCGCCGCATGATCGCGGCCGGTCAGCGCCCCGGTGAGCCGCGCGGCGTTCGCCTCGTGCTTCGCGTACGCCTGCGGATAGCCGCTGCGCTGCACCTTCTGCGCGGCGGCGGTCAGCGGCAGCCGGGAGTAGCCGGGCACCTTCGCCAGATGCGTGTAGAACTCCCCGGCCGCATAGACCGGGTCCATGATCTGCTTGACCGTGCCCCAGTCCTGGGAGGGCCGCTGCTGGAAGAGCCCGACCGAGTCCCGGTCGCCGAAGTCGATGTTGCGCAGCCCCGACTCCTGCATGGCGGTCGCCAGCGCGATCGTCACCGCCCGCTCCGGCAGCCCGCGCGAGGATGCCACCGCCGAGATCGTCGCGGCGTTCTCCGCCTGCTCGGGGGTCAGCTCGTACGCCTTGTCGTCGCCCTCGGCCCGCACCAGACAGTGCGGCGCACCGGGCCCGCCCGTGACGTACTGCACGACCAGATAGACGACCAGCCCGATCAGCACGGCGATGGCCGCGGCGATACGCCACAGGCGCTTACGGGAGGCGAGGGGTGTGGGCTGGGCGGACACGGCCCCACCGTACTGGAGTGCTCCCGATAAGGTCGGCCCCATGGAGCCCTCCGCACACCGCCCCGCCCTCGACCTCACGCTCGACGCCGCCCAGCTCACGGCGCAGCTCGTCGACTTCCCGTCCGTCAGCGGCGACGAGAAGGACCTCGCCGACGCCGTCGAGCACGCCCTGCGCGGCCTGGAGCACCTGACCGTCGACCGGCACGGCAACAACGTCGTGGCCCGCACGAACCTGGGCCGCGCCGAGCGGGTGGTGCTCGCCGGACACCTCGACACCGTTCCGATCGCGGACAACGTTCCTTCCCGGCTCGACGAGAACGGCGTCCTGTGGGGCTGCGGCACCTGCGACATGAAGTCCGGGGTCGCCGTCCAGCTGCGGATGGCCGCCACCGTGCCCGCGCCCAACCGCGACCTGACCTTCGTCTTCTACGACCAGGAGGAGGTCGCCGCCCACCTCAACGGCCTCGGCCACGTCGTCGACGCCCACCCCGACTGGCTCGCCGGCGACTTCGCCGTCCTCCTGGAGCCCTCCGACGGCCAGGTGGAGGGCGGCTGCCAGGGCACCCTGCGCGTCCTGCTGCGCACCACGGGGGAGCGGGCGCACTCCGCACGCAGCTGGATGGGCGCCAACGCCATCCACGCCGCCGCCCCCATCCTGGACAAGCTCGCCGCCTACGAGCCGCGCCGCATCGCGATCGACGGTCTCGAATACCGCGAGGGCCTCAACGCCGTCCGCATCGAGGGCGGCGTCGCCAACAACGTCATCCCCGACGCCTGCACCGTCACCGTCAACTTCCGCTACGCGCCCGACCGCACCCCCGAGGAGGCGCTGGCCCACGTACGGGAGGTCTTCGCGGACTGCCCGGTGGACGAGTTCCTCATCGACGACCACTCCCCGGGGGCGCTGCCCGGCCTGTCCCACCCGGCCGCCCAGGCCTTCATGGAGGCCGTCGGCGGCACCGCGATGCCCAAGTTCGGCTGGACCGACGTCTCCCGCTTCAGCGCGCTCGGCGTCCCCGCGGTCAACTACGGACCCGGCTACCCCCTGCTCGCCCACAAGAAGGACGAACGGGTCGCGGTCGAACGGATCCTGCACTGCGAGGAGCGGCTGCGCAGCTGGCTGACGAGCTAGGGCCGCTCCGACCCTGATCCGGACGGGCCCTGGGACCGGCCGGGCCCGATGGCCCGGCGCCCGCCCGTATACGGGCCGAATTCCCCTCCGCTTCACGTCCGTGGATCTACGCTGAAGCGGCAACGATCTGTCAGCGGAGGGAGCACGTCATGGCCAACCCCGAGGGAGCACCGGCCCCCGAGGAGCAGCGGCTGGGTCCCGTACTGCGCCGCCACGACCAGGTGCAGCCGGGCACGACGGACCAGCGGCTGCTGGACTCCGAAGGGCCCTCCGAGTGGGTGCACACCGACCCCTGGCGCGTGATGCGCATCCAGTCGGAGTTCGTGGAGGGCTTCGGCGCGCTGGCCGAGCTGGGCCCGGCCGTCAGCGTCTTCGGCTCCGCCCGGACGCCCCAGGACTCCGCCGAGTACGACGCCGCGGTCCGCATCGGAGCGGCCCTGGTGAAAGCCGGTTTCGCGGTGATCACCGGCGGTGGGCCCGGCGCCATGGAGGCGGCCAACAAGGGCGCCAGTGAGGCCGGCGGCGTCTCCGTCGGGCTCGGGATCGAGCTGCCCTTCGAGCAGGGCATGAACCCGTATGTGAACCTCGGCGTCGACTTCCGCTACTTCTTCGTCCGCAAGACGTGCTTCGTGAAGTACGCCCGCGGGTTCGTGGTGCTCCCCGGCGGGCTGGGCACCCTGGACGAGCTCTTCGAGGCGCTCACCCTCGTCCAGACGCGCAAGGTCACCCGCTTCCCCATCGTGCTGTTCGGATCGGCCTACTGGAGCGGGCTGATCGACTGGCTGCGCGGCACCCTCATCGCCCAGGGCAAGGCCTCCGCGCACGACCTGGAGCTCTTCCACGTCAGCGACGATGTCGACGAGGCCATCGCGCTGGTGACCAAGGAGGCCGGGATCTAGCGGGATATCCCCGGGGAGGCACCCCTAGGGGGCCCAGGCCCCCGGGCGCGGGGCGGCCGTGCGCTACGCCAGTCCCCGGCGGGCGACCGCCGGGGGCCGGTGGCCCGCGAGGGAGGCCACCATGTCCAGCACCTGCCGGGTCTCGGCGACCTCGTGGACCCGGTAGACCTGCGCGCCCAGCCAGGCCGAGACGGCGGTGGTCGCCAGGGTGCCCAGCACCCGCTCCTTGACCGGCTTGTCGAGGGTCTCGCCGACGAAGTCCTTGTTGGAGAGCGAGACCAGCACCGGCCAGCCGGTGTCCGTCATCTCGCCCAGCCGGCGGGTCGCCTCGAGGCTGTGCCGGGTGTTCTTGCCGAAGTCGTGCCCGGGGTCGATCAGGATCCCCTCGCGCGGCACGCCCAGCTCCATGGCCCGCTCCGCCAGCCCCAGCGTCACCCGCAGGATGTCGGCCATCACGTCGTCGTACGTCACCCGGTGCGGGCGGGTACGCGGCTCGGCGCCGCCCGCATGCGTGCACACCAGGCCGACGCGGTACCGCGCCGCGACCTCGGCGAGCGCCGGATCCACGCCGCCCCAGGCGTCGTTGAGCAGATCCGCGCCGGCCTCACAGACCGCCTCGGCGACGTCGTGCCGCCAGGTGTCGACGCTGATCACCACGTCGGGGAAGCGCTTGCGCACCTCGGCCACGAACCCGACCGTGCGGCGCGCCTCCTCCTCGGCACTCACCTCCTCGCCGGGGCCGGCCTTGACGCCGCCGATGTCGATGATCGCGGCGCCCTCGGCCACCGCCTGCTCGACCCGGGCGAGTGCCGGCTCGTCGCGGAAGGTGGCCCCCTGGTCGTAGAAGGAGTCCGGGGTCCTGTTGACGATGGCCATGATCACCGGCTCATGCGCACCGAACTCGCGATTTCCCAGCCGCAGCATTCCCGTACTCCCTCTCCGTCGTCCGGGAGCGACCCTAACTGTCAGACCCGCATGGCACGATCAGTGCAGGCACAAGTCCGGGGAGTTGGTCGTGTTCTGGTTCTTGCTGATCGCGATGGTCGTGGTGGTGGCCGCGGTCACCCTCGTCGTCGTGGGCGGCGACGACGCCGAGGCGGGTGGCGGCCTGCGGGACGCCGAGCCGGACCGGCTGTCCGACCCGCTGCCCGCCGACCGCCCCCTGGCCCGAGCCGATGTGGAGGCCGTCCGGTTCCCGGTGACCGTCCGCGGATACCGGATGGACGACGTCGACGACGCCCTGGACCGGCTCGGCGCCGAGCTGGCCGAGCGGGACGCCCGGATCGCCGAGCTGGAGGCGGCGCTGGCCGGGGCGCATGCGGCCGCGATGGGCGGACCCGGACTGATACGCGAGACGGGGACGGGCCCCACGAAGGACGCGCAGGAAGGGGCCGAGGCGCCGGCGGCCGCTGAGGATTCCGACGACGAAGAAGAAGGCGAGGGCCGGGCATGAGCGGCGTGGTGACGGCTCCGGACGGCGTCCCGCGCTGTCCGTGGGGCATGGAGTCGGAGAAGATGGCCGACTACCGCGAGTACCACGACACGGAATGGGGCCTGCCGGTCCATGGCGACGACGCGCTCTTCGAGCGGATGAGCCTGGAGGCGTTCCAGTCCGGGCTGTCCTGGATCACGATCCTGCGCCGCCGCCCCGGGTTCCGGGCCGCGTTCGCCGACTTCAAGATCGCGGCGGTGGCGCGGTTCACCGACGCGGACGCCGAGCGGCTGCTGGCCGACCCCGGCATCATCCGCAACCGCCTCAAGATCGCCGCGACGGTCAACAACGCCAAGGTCGCCGCCGAGCTGGCCCCCGGCGAGCTCGACGCCCTCATCTGGTCCTACGCTCCCGACCGGGCCGGCCGCCCGGTGCCGCGCACCCTCGGCGATCTCCAGCCGGTGACACCGGAGTCGACGGCGCTCGCCAAGGACCTCAAGAAGCGCGGCTTCCGCTTCGTCGGCCCGACGACCGCGTACGCCCTGATGCAGGCGTGCGGGCTGGTCAACGACCATCTGGCGGACTGCCATGTCCGGCAGAAGGTGGAGGCGGCGGCCGGCTGAACCGGGCCACCCGCCCGGCCCGGAGCCGGGCGGGCGCGGTTCAGCGCCCCAGGAAGGCCGGCTTCTCCTTCTTCACGAACGCCTCGACCGCGATGTGATGGTCCTGCGACGCCCCGGCCCGGACCTGGAGCTCGTCCTCCTTGCCGAGGGTCTCGGCGAGGGAGTGCCCGGCCCCGTAGGCCAGCGACTCCTTGATCGCGGCGTAGGCGACGGTCGGCCCCTGCGCCAGCCGCCGGGCCACGGCCGCCGCCTCCTCGGCCAGCTCGGCCGCCGGGACGACCTTGTTGGCGATGCCGAGGTCGTACGCCTCCTGGGCGCTCACATTGCGCGGGAAGAGCAGCAGGTCGGCGGCCCGGCTCTGGCCGATCAGCCGGGGCAGCGTCCAGGACATCCCGGAGTCGGCGGTCAGTGCCACGCCCGCGAAGGACGTGTTGAAGGACGCCGAATCGGCGACGACCCGGTAGTCGGCGGCCAGCGCGAAGCCCGCGCCCGCGCCCGCCGCGACCCCGTTGACGCCCGCGACCACCGGCTTCGGCATCTCGGTCAGCGCCGTCACGATGGGGTTGTAGTGCTCGCGCACGGTGTTCATGGTGCCGCCCGTGCCGTTCGCCCGGTCCTCGGCCAGCAGCCCGATGTGTTCCTTGAGGTCCTGCCCGACGCAGAAGGCGCGCCCGGTGGCGGTCAGCAGCACGGCCCGTACGGCCGGGTCGGCGGCGGCCTCCCGGAGGGTGTCCCGCAGCTGGACCTTCGCCTCCGTGTTCATCGCGTTCATCGCGTCGGGGCGGTTGAGGGTGATCGTCGCGAGTCCGTCGGTCACGTCGTAGAGCACGGTGTCGGCCATAGTGGGGATCCCCTCCGTCGCGGCTCGGACTGCCCGGCAGGGCAGCCCAGCGCTCAGAATGCCGGAGATCATCGGCCCTCGGCATGTGACGTACATCAAACAACTCGGGCGCGTCGGACGTCGGCAAGTGGCGCAGTATCGCAGCCCCCTCCCCGAATTGGGTGGTTTTGGCAGAGCGCGTTGCGCAAGGGATGCTCCCCGATGTTGGTCATCGGGTCGTTCGATGCGGGATAATGGCCTGGAAGCAATGTGTTCGATGCCGGTGACACGCGCCTATTGAGGCCGTCGGCTGACGATGAGCTGGTTTCAGGAAGGGGAACGAGCATGGCGGCCATGAAGCCGCGGACGGGTGACGGCCCGCTCGAGGTGACCAAGGAGGGGCGGGGCATCGTCATGCGCGTTCCGCTCGAAGGCGGCGGGCGACTCGTCGTGGAGCTGACCCCGGACGAGGCCAAGGCCCTGGGTGAGGCCCTGGACAAGGTCACCGTCTGACAAGGGCGGAACAACCGCTGCGGTTTTCCCGGGGCTGACCCCGGTACCCCCAGCCGAGTACCCCGGCCCCGGGGGGGGGGGGGGCGCGGGGGGGGGGCCCCCGCCCGGGGGCGGGGGGGGGGGGGCCCCCCCCCCCCCCCCGGGCCCCCCCCCCCCCGGGTGCCCCCCCCCCCCGGCGGCGCCCCCCCGCCGCCCCGCCCGCCCCC
>NZ_JBIWOD010000007.1:34375-251941 GCF_044767545.1 Streptomyces sp. NPDC101227
ACCCGCGGCGGTTTCCCCGGGGCTCCCCCGGGACCCCCCCGCCTAGTCCCCCGCCCCCGGCGGGCGGCGCCCCTAGAGGGCGCGCCGCCTGCCGGGGCCGTTTCGTTGCCGGAAACGCCCGCCCGCAGCGGCCGCTCAGCCGCGCTTGACCGCGCAGAGCAGGCCGTCGCCCACCGGCAGCAGCGACGGCACCAGCGCGGTGCTCTCCCGGATCGTGCGCAGCAGTTCCCGCAGCCGCAGCACCTCCGCGGGCTGCACCGCGGAATCGACCGTACGGCCGTCCGCGAAGACGCCCGCGAAGCACACCAGGCCGCCGGGGCGCAGCAGACGCAACGATTCAGCGAGGTACTCCAGGCACTCCATCAGGTCCCCGTCGCAGAAGACGAGGTCGTAGCCGCCGTCCGCGAGACGGGGCAGTACGTCCAGGGCGCGGCCGGGGATGAAGCGCGCGCGGTTGCCGGCGAAGCCCGCCTCGCGGAACGCCTGCTTGGCGAAGGTCTGCCGCTCGGGCTCGAGGTCGACGGTGGTCAGTACGCCGTCCGGCCGCATGCCGTGCAGGAGGTAGATGCCCGACACGCCCGTGCCGGTGCCGATCTCGGCGACCGCCTTGGCGTCCGCGGTGGCGGCGAGCATCCGCAGCGCCGCACCGGTGCCGGTCGTCACCGTACGGATGCCGGCCTCCCGCGCCCGCGCCCGGCACCAGCTCAGGGCGGCCTCGGCGGAGTCGTCGATGGTCCCGGCGCCGTACGCCTCGGCGAATGCCAAGTTCGTCTGCCGGTTGCCGGTAATGGCCCTCTCCTGTCCCCGTAGTTGACGCAACCGTGACTGTATCCGCTGTGTGCGGGAACCCGCAGATGGGACCGGGCGTTAACAAACAGCAGGGGGAAAAGCAGGGGGGATGCCCGGTGAAGACGGCGCAGGACACGGAGCAAGACCGGAGGCAGGACCAAATGCAGGTCAAAACTGCTTATCCGGAGCTAACGGGCGAGGTGGATATGGTAGGGGCTCTACTGGACACCACCAGAGCCACCAGGGGAGGTGCGGCTGCGGCGGGTGACCGAACGGCGCGAAGGCGCTGGAAGAGGTCGTCCTCCGAGCCGAAATCCGTGACAAACACTGCTGCAGGTCTCCGTACCACCGACTCCGCAACCACCGCGACCTTCGCCGAGGACGCGGATGCGCAGGCGTGGACCCCGCCCAGCTGGGAGGAGATCGTCAGCACGCACAGTGCGCGGGTCTACCGTCTCGCCTACCGTCTCAGCGGCAATCAGCACGACGCCGAGGACATCACCCAGGAAGTGTTCGTCCGCGTCTTCCGCTCCCTGTCGTCGTACAGCCCCGGCACCTTCGAGGGCTGGCTGCACCGCATCACGACCAACCTCTTCCTGGACATGGTCCGCCGCCGCCAGCGCATCCGCTTCGACTCGCTCGGTGACGACGCCGCCGAACGGCTCCCCAGCCGCGAGCCGGCGCCGCAGGAGCACTTCGACGACACCCACTTCGACGCCGACGTCCAGCACGCGCTGGACACCCTCGCGCCCGAGTTCCGGGCCGCGGTCGTCCTGTGCGACATCGAAGGCCTCTCGTACGAGGAGATCGCCGCGACCCTCGGCGTCAAGCTCGGCACGGTCCGCAGCCGGATCCACCGCGGCCGCTCCCATCTGCGCAAGGCGCTCAAGCACCGCTCCCCGGCGGCGCGCGCCGAGGAGCGCAAGCAGCAGCGGTCGCTGGCCGTGGTCTCCACCGGGGAGGTCGGGATCGCGTGAGCCTCAGTGGCGGTCCGTCCCCCGCCGAGCAGCATCTCGGCGACCGCCTCGCGGCCCTGGTCGACGGCGAGTTGGGGCATGACGCGCGCGAGCGGGTGCTCGCGCATCTTGCGACGTGCGGAAAATGCAAGGCAGAGGCCGACGCCCAGCGCCGGCTGAAGAACGTCTTCGCGCAGTCGGCGCCCCCGGGGCCCTCCGAGGGGCTGCTGGCGCGCCTCCAGGGGCTGCCCGGGGGCGATCCCGGCGGTCCCGGCAGCCGGCTCGGCGACGGCGGCCTCGGACGCGGCGGATTCGGACGCGGCGACTTCGCCAGGGGCGGCGGCTCGTTCGGCTATGTCCCCGGCAACGACCACGGCCGGCGGGCCGACCGCGCGCCGGCGGGCCTCGCCGCGCCGCCGCGGCAGCGCGGTTTCCGGGTCCACGAGGCCGAGCGGCCCGCGCCGCAGCGTCGCCGGTTCGCCTTCGCGGCGGCCGGCGCGGTCTCGCTCGCGGCCTTCGCGCTCGGCGGCGCCCTCCCGCTGGAGGCGGCCGTCGACATGCCCGGTGGCCGCCCCGACGGCGGCGGCACGGCCGTCACACCGCTCAGCGCCACCCCCGTGGCGGGCAGTGGTTCGCTGACCCGCACCGGCGAATTCCTCACGACCGACGACTTCCGCACGGGCACCGGCGCGCGGGGCGGCGCTCCCACCGTCGCCCCGGCCCCCAGCGCCATGAGCCTGTACGCCCCCGGCGCGGTGTTCCCGCACCACCCCTCGCCGGTCCCGGACCCCGGCGGACGTTTCGGTCTCTCGCCCCTGATAGCCGCGACGGGCCCGGCCTCGCCGTACCACCACCCCCCGATGGCCGCCGGGACCGGCAACGCGCCCGCCCGCGCCTTTCCCCCGCTTCCCCCACTGGAGCCCAAGCGCCATCTGATCGGCTCCGCCGCCCCCGCCGGCCCCGTCGCACCCGGTGCAACTCCCGACCGGCACTGACCGCGCACTGCGCAGCCCCGCGCAGAACTGGTTGAATCCCTGTTGGGCGGCGCGCCCCTGTCCGGGGGCGCGGGCCGCGAGGTGGCGGTGGCCCGCGCGTGACCGCGGGCGAAAAATGGGGAGAGCATGGACGACGGTAAGGCCGCCGGGCCGAAGCTGAAGTGGTGGAGCCGCCCGGGACGCCCGGTGACGCAGCCGCCCACCGAAGCCGGTCCGCAGACACCGGCGCCGCCCGCCGACCGCACGGCCGTGGCGGCCGCCGGGTTCCCGGGCGGATCGGCGGACGAGGACTGGACCGTACGGCCGCCGGAGCGCGGCGACGGCGAGGCGGCCGCGACGGCCGGTGCGCCGGAGCCCGCCGATGCGGCAGCCACCGCAGCCAGCTCCGTTACGGCCGAAGCGGCGCCCGACGAGGACTGGACGGTCCGGCCGCCGGACGACGCCGGACGCGATGCGGCCGCGACGCCCGAGCCCTCGACTGTGACGCTCGGTCAGCTCGGCGCCGGTACGCGGGAGGAGACCGCGGCCACGGTCACGGCCGGGTCGCACGCCGCGCCGGAGCGGCCGCGGCCGCTGCACGCCGAGGACCCGTACGGCACGCCCCCGTACGGCGGCCCCGGGCCCTGGGCGCCCGCGCCGCCCGTCCAGCGGCCGATGGCGACCCCGGCCCAGGGCACCAGGCTCCCTCCGTACGCCATGCCCGCGCAGGCACCCGTGCCCGGCGCCTCCTACCCCGGCCCGGCCCCGCAGCCGCCGGCCGCCACCGGCGCGCCCGTCCCGCAGCCACCGGCCGGCGCCGCGCAGTCCGCCCCCGCCCCCGCGGGCCACGACCGTCCCTCCCTCCAGAAGTCCGCCGCCCCCCAGGAGCCCGCCCCCACCCCGCCCGACGCCCCCGACACCACCGCCTTCGTTCCCCACCCCGGCGGCGGCGGCCCCCGCCCCGCCGGGAGCCGGCCGGCGGTCCTCGGCGGCCACGGCCCCGCCCGCGTTCCGGCCCCGGCGCCGGTCCCCGCGCCCACCGGCGCCTGGCAGCAGTACGACCCCTGGAGCGCACCCCAGCACGGCGGCCCCGCCGCGCCCCCGCCGCCCGGCAGCCGGCGCGGCAGGCGCGCGCCGCTGGTGGCCGGCGCGGTGGCCCTCGCGCTGCTCGCGGGCGGTGTCGGCGGCGTCATCGGCGCGTACATCGAGCGGTACGGCGGCATCAACGACATCCGGCTCCCGCAGGCCGCCGACGACGGCGGGGTCCGCAACCCCGACAGCGTCGCCGGGATCGCCCAGCGGGCGCTGCCCGGCGTGGTCACCCTCCACGTACGCGGCAGCGCCGAGCAGGGCACCGGCACCGGCTTCGTCCTCGACCGGGAGGGCCACATCCTCACCAACAACCACGTCGTCGAGCCGGCCGGCACCGGCGGCGAGATATCGGTGACGTTCAGCGGCGGCCAGACGGCCAAGGCCAAGGTCGTCGGACAGGACGGCGGCTATGACCTCGCCGTCGTCCAGGTGCAGGGCGTCACCGGACTGCGGCCGCTGACCCTCGGAAACTCCGACGCGGTGCGGGTCGGCGACCCGGTCGTGGCGATCGGCGCCCCCTACGACCTGGCCAACACCGTCACCTCCGGCATCATCAGCGCCAAGCAGCGCCCGATCACCGCCGGCGGCAGCAAGGGGGACGGGAGCGATGTGTCGTACGTCGACGCCCTGCAGACCGACGCCCCGATAAACCCGGGCAACTCCGGCGGCCCGCTGGTGGACGCCAAGGCGCGGGTGATCGGCATCAACAGCGCCATCCGGGCGGCCGACACCGGCAGCGGCCAGGAGGCCGGCGGCCAGGGCGGCAGCATCGGCCTGGGCTTCGCCATACCGATCAACCAGGCCAAGCGGGTGGCCGAGGAACTGATCAACAGCGGCCGGGCGACACACCCGGTGATCGGCGTCATGCTCGAGATGGAGTACGCCGGGGACGGCGCGCGGGTCAGCGCACGGAGCAAGGACGGAAAGGCGGCGGTCACCCCGGGCGGCCCCGGCGCCAAGGCCGGGATCAGGGCCGGCGATGTGATCACCAAGGTGGACGGTGCGCCGGTGCACAGCGGCGAGGAGCTGATCGTCAAGATCCGCAGCCACCGGCCCGGCGACACGCTGATGCTGAGCCTCCAAAGGGGCGGAAAGGAGCGGACCGTTCGGCTGACGCTGGGCTCCTCCAGCAGCGGCTGATCGTTTGCCCCGTGTTGGCACGGGTGACTCCCGCCGGACGCAGCGGGCCAGGTACCGTGATAGTCGGCCTGGCCCCTAGGCCAACGAAGGCCGCGGATATTCCAAGGAGCTGCAAGGTGTTCTTCGACATAGGACCCCTCGAGCTGGTCGCGCTCGTGATCCTTGCGGTGCTCATCTTCGGACCGGACAAGCTGCCCAAGGTCATTCACGACGTCATGAGCTTCATCCGGAAGGTGCGCGCATTCTCCGACAGCGCCAAGGAGGACATCCGCAGCGAGCTGGGACCGGAATTCAAGGACTTCGAGTTCGAGGACCTCAAGCCCAAGAATTTCGTCCGCAAGCACGTCCTGGAGAAGGACGAATACGGCCTCAAGGACCTCCAGGAGATCCGTAACGGCTTCGACTTCAGGTCCGAGATGGCCGATCTCGAGGACGTCGTCCACGGCCGCGACAGCGCCGATGACGCGCCCGCGGGCCGCTCGAACGGCGCACGGGCCAACCTCTCCAAGGAACCCGTGTCCGGCGCCTCCGGCCGCCCCGACCTGGCCAAGAAGGGCGACCGGGCCCCGTCGCCGGAACGTCCGCCATTCGACGCCGACGCCACCTGATACTCCCGTATGCCCGGCTGTGTTGACCCCTATGGCTATGCTCCCGGTGTCCGGGGTGAGGACGCCTGAGGGGGGCGGGCCGCCCACGACGCAGGGCAACAAGGAGGCGCCGCGCAGATGGAGACGACGAGTCCGACACCGACCCATGAGGTGTCAGCCGACGCCGGCCGGAAGGTCGACGGCTATCTGCTGGCCGCGTTCCCGTGGTACGGCCTCGACGAGGCGTTCAGCGGGCCACGCTGGCTGATGCAGGTCGGTGCGGCCGCGGACGGCACCGTCGAGCACGGTGCCACCGGGCACGGCCAGGAGCCGACCATAAAGGTGGACACGGGCAAGGACGAGGACCGGTTCGCGGTCGTGGTCACCGTCGCCAGCAGGCCCGTACGGCGCAGCGCCGACGGCACCGGCGTCCTGGAGGCCACCTCGGTCTCCACGGCCGCCTGGCTCGCCGGTTCCGGGCTGCTCGCGCAGACCTGGCCGTCCCATATGGACCGGGTGCTGCGCCAGGACTGGCTGGACCAGCAGACGATGATCGCCTGGGAGCTGGCCGACGATCTGGCCGGCGAGAGCTGGAGCGAGCTGATGCTGCCGGTGGACGGCGTGCCGATGCCGTTCCGCTATCGCGAGTCCGAGTACGGCTGGGTGCTGGCCGGCACGTCGAGCGACGGCGCCGAGGCGGTGCACATCGGCGCGTACGGGCGCGGGATGAGCGCCTACGGCCTCGGATTCTCCGTCGTCAAGGACATCAGCTCGTACGAGGAATGACCGGCGGGGGCAGGCCCCGCAGCCCCCGTCCCCGGAGGCGGGGAACGAGGAAGGGGCGGACCCGGCGGGCCCGCCCCTGCGACGTCGGTCCGGCGGGCCGCCGTCCCGCGGCCCGCGCCTCGTCAGTGCCTCACGGCGTCAGAACTTGTTGCGCGGCGTGATCCCCAGCGACATGCCCGACAGGCCCCGCTGGCGGCCGCCCAGCTTGCCCGCGATGGCGCGGATCGCCGAGCCGGCGGGGGAGTCCGGGTCGGTCAGCACGACCGGCTTGCCCTCGTCGCCGCCCTCGCGCAGCCGGACGTCGATCGGGATGGCGCCGAGCACCGGCACCTGCGTGCCGGTCGTCTTCGTCAGACCCTCGGCCACCCGCTCGCCGCCGCCGGTGCCGAAGACATCGACCATCTCGTCGCAGTGCGGGCAGGGCAGCCCGGACATGTTCTCGACCACGCCGACGATCTTCTGGTGGGTCTGCACGGCGATCGAACCGGCCCGCTCGGCGACCTCGGCCGCGGCCTGCTGCGGGGTCGTGACCACCAGGATCTCGGCGTTCGGGACGAGCTGCGCCACCGAGATGGCGATGTCGCCCGTGCCCGGGGGCAGGTCCAGCAGCAGCACGTCCAGGTCGCCCCAGTACACATCGGCGAGGAACTGCTGGAGCGCGCGGTGCAGCATCGGGCCGCGCCAGACCACCGGGGCGTTGCCCGGGGTGAACATGCCGATCGAGATGACCTTCACGCCGTTCGCCGACGGCGGCATGATCATGTTCTCGACCTGGGTGGGCTTGCCGTCGGCGCCCAGCATCCGCGGCACGGAGTGGCCGTAGATGTCCGCGTCGACGACACCGACCTTCAGGCCGTCGGCCGCCATCGCCGCGGCGAGGTTCACGGTCACCGACGACTTGCCGACGCCGCCCTTGCCGGAGGCGACGGCGTAGACCCGGGTCAGCGAACCGGGCTGGGCGAACGGCACCTCGCGCTCGGCGGTACCGCCGCGCAGCGACGTCGCCAGCTCCTTGCGCTGCTCGTCGCTCATCACCTCGAGGTCGACCTGGACGCCGGTGACGCCCTCGACCCCGGCGACCGCGTCGCGCACGTTGTTGGTGATCGTCTCGCGCATCGGGCAGCCGGAGACGGTGAGGTAGACCACGACCGCCACCGCGCCGTCGGCCGCGATCTCCACCGATTTGACCATCCCCAGATCGGTGATGGGACGGTGGATCTCGGGGTCGTTCACCGTCGCGAGCGCGGCGCGGACCGCATCCTCGCTCGGTGCGGAGCCATTGGGCTGGGGCGTGTCGGTAGCCATGCACCGATGGTACGGCGCTGGAGCGGGCCTCCGGTAAGGCCGTCAGCGGTCGCGTTCGTCACTCTCCGCCTCGACCATCCCGCGCAGCTCCAGGTCACGCATCAGGTCCTCCAGCTCGGAGCGGATCCAGTCGCGGGTGGCGACCTCGCCCAGACCCAGCCGCAGCGCGGCGATCTCCCGGGTCAGATATTCGGTGTCGGCGATGGAGCGCTCGTTCTGCGCGCGGTCCTGCTCCTGGGAGACCCGGTCGCGGTCGGCCTGGCGGTTCTGCGCCAGCAGGATCAGCGGCGCCGCGTACGAGGCCTGCAGCGACAGCGCCAGCGTCAGGAAGATGAAGGGGTACTCGTCGAATCGCAGATGGCCGGGCGCCAGCGCGTTCCAGCCGATCCACACGATGACGATGACCGTCATCCAGACGATGAACCGGCCGGTCCCCAGGAAGCGGGCGATCTTCTCCGACAGCCGCCCGAACGCCTCCGGGTCGTACTCCGGCCAGAACGTACGGCGCGGCACCCGCGGCAGGTCCAGGCGCACCCGCGGCCGGTCGGGCGGGCCGCCGCGGCGCACCGCGGAGGCGCCGTGGGTCCGCGCCCGCTCCTTGCCGCCGTCCCGCTCCTCAGCGCCCATCCGCGGCACCCCGCAGCGCCTGCGCGCCGGCCGGGACCGAGCCGTGCATCTCGGCCTCCCGCCAGTCGTCCGGCAGCAGATGGTCCAGCACGTCATCGACGGTGACCGCGCCCAGCAGCGAACCGCTCTCGTCCACGACCGGCGCGGAGACCATGTTGTACGCCGCCAGATAGCGGGTCACCTCGGGCAGCGGGGTGTCGGGGGGCAGGGCCGGCAGATCGGTGTCCGCGATGGAGCTGACGAGCGTGAACGGCGGATCGCGCAGCAGCCGCTGGAAGTGGACCAGGCCCAGATACTTGCCGGTGGGGGTCTCGTCGGGCGGGCGGCAGACATACACCTGGGCGGCGAGCGAGGGCGAGAGATCGGGGTCGCGCACCCGGGCCAGCGCGTCCGCGACCGTCGCGTCCGGGCGCAGCACGATCGGCTCGGTCGTCATCAGCCCGCCGGCCGTGCGCTCCTCGTACGACATCAGCCGCCGCACATCCGCGGCCTCCTCCGGCCGCATCAGGGTCAGCAGCCGCTCCTTCTCCTCCTCCGGCAGCTCCGAGAGCAGATCGGCGGCGTCGTCCGGGTCCATCGCCTCCAGGACGTCGGCGGCCCGTTCGTCCTTCAGCTTGCCGATGATCTCGATCTGGTCGTCCTCCGGCAGCTCCTCCAGGACGTCGGCCAACCGGTCGTCGTCGAGCGCCGCGGCGACCTCGGCGCGCCGCTTGGCGGACAGGTGGTGCAGTACGCCCGCGAGATCGGCGGGCCGCAGCTGCTCGAAGGTGGCCAGCAGGTTCTCCGCGCCCTGCCCGTGCTCCTCCAGCGAGAAGCCGGTCACCGCCGACCACTCCAGGGTCAGCGTCTCCCCCTTGCGGCGCAGCGCCCCGCCCTTGCCGCGCCGTACGAAGACCTTGTCGATCTCCCAGTCGCGGCGGGCCGGCAGCTGGATGATGCCGATGTCGAGGACCGTGACCTCCTCGCCGGATTCCACCAGCCGCACCCGGCGGTCCAGCAGCTCGCCCAGCACCAGCGTCTCGGAGGCGCGCTGTTCGAAGCGCCGCATATTGATCACGCCGGTGGTGATGACCTGGCCGGACTCCACTCCGGTCACCCGCGTCATGGGCAGGAAGATGCGCCGCCTGCTGATCACCTCGACGACCAGGCCCAGCAGCCGCGGCGGCCGCGCGCCGACCCGCAGCATCGCCACCAGGTCCCGCACCCGGCCCACCTGATCGCCGTTGGGGTCGAAGACGGCGACGCCGGAGATATGGGAGACGAAGACCCGGGGAGTGACCACTGCCATGCGCAGCGCCTCCCTTTCTCCCGTTCTGCCCCGAATGACCCTCGAGTCGGCTTCAGGCTAACGCGCCCGGGACGGCCGCGCCCCGGGGAGAACGGCCGTATGGTGGCCCGGCATCGGGCCGTGCACAGCCGCCCGCACGGTCGTACGGGTGTCCTGTCCACACCCCGCCGAAAACCGCGCACGGCCCAGGTACGCTGCCGTACTGCTGTCGAGGTCACCCGCATCAGGAGGCAGAGCCCACGTGACTGCTACCCCCTTGGGGACGCGCCCCCGAACCCTGACCGGCCGCCGTCGTACGGGACGTGCGGCGCTCGTCGGGGCGGTGTGCGCGGGACTGGCCGCGGCGCTCGCGGGCTGCGGCGGCGAGGACCCGGACGCCGGCACCAACGGCGTCGGCAAGCTGCCCGCCGCAAAGATCGAATCCAAGGCGCGGGCGGCCGCCCAGCAGGCCGATACGGTCCGGCTCTCCGGCAATGTCGTCAGCCAGGGCCGCACCTACAAGCTCGATATGCGGCTCGCGAAGAACGGCGCCAAGGGCGAGCTGAGCACCAAGGCGGCGGCCTTCTCGCTGCTGCGGGTGGGCAGCGCGCTCTACCTCAAGGCGGACGCCGCCTTCTGGGCCGGCGAGAAGGGCGCCAAATCCGGTACGCCCGACGAGTCCGCCGCGGCCAAACTCGGCGGCAAGTACGTCAAGGTGCCGGCCGCCGACCCCGTCTACAAGCGCTTCAGCGGCTTCACCGACAAGGACACGCTACTGGGCAGCCTGCTCGGGCTGCACGGCAAGCTGGCCACCGGCGACCGCAGCGACATCGACGGCGTCCGCACCATCCGCCTCACCGCGGCCGCGGGCGCCGGCGGCACCCTGGACGTCTCCCTGGAGGGCACGCCGTATCCGCTCCGTCTCCAGCGCGCGGGCGGCGCGGGCGTGGTCCGGCTCGCCGACTGGGGCAAGAGCGTGGACCTCAAGGCGCCGGCGAAGGACCAGGTCGTGGACTACGGCTCGCGGGTCTCGGGACGGGGCTGAGGGACTGAGGGACTGAGGGGGCTTCAGGGGAGCGAGGGGCATGGCCCCTGAGGCCGGCCGAACGGCGACCGTCGGCTAGCCCTTGCGGCCCCGCCGCAGCAGCTTCGGCAGCGCGGCGGGTGCCGGCCGGCGGGTGGTGGCGGGCGTCGCCAGCGGCGGCGCGGCATGCGATTCCGCCGGCATCCGGCCGGGACGCTGCGCCGCCTCCGCCCCGCAGGGCTCCAGCCGCAGCACCCGGCACTCCCGCGCCCAGCGCTCCAGGAGGGTGTCCGCATCCGGGGCGTTGAGCCGCTTGCCCTTCAGCTCCTCGACCGCGCCCCGCCAGGCCTCACTCTCCGGCACCAGCTCATGGACCCGCGCCTGCCAGGCGACCAGCCGCCCGCCCTTGTCCTTGCTCCGCACGGTGACGGTCGCCGTACCGCCGTCGGTCAGCCCGAGGTCGGCCAGCGGCTGCTCGCCCGCCCCGCCCCCGATCAGACAGGCGGCCCCGTCGTGCCACAGATGCCACAGCGCCCGCGCGGGACCCGCCGTCCCCCGCACCCAGATCAGGCCGGACTTCTTCGTGGCCTCTTCGATGAGCGCCCGATCCTGCAGGGCCTGCGACACGATCTCCGTCATGCGGTTCAGCCTAATGGGCCCGGTCCCGGCGGCCCGGGGCCGCCCAGGCGCTGAGACGCGACTCCTCAGCCGAGGAAGGCGCGGGCGAACCCCGCCAGATTCTGCGGGCAGGCCCATATCTCGCGGGTGAGCCGGCCGCCGTACCAGGACTCCCGCCACTCCTCGTCGACGTACCCCGCCTCGTCGGCGAGCTCCTCGGCGAGCACCGCCTCGTGATCCGCGTCCCGCTCGGGATGGGCCAGCATCTCCAGGACGAGCGGGAAGTTCTCCAGTTCGCCGTCCTCCGGGACGTCGTCGCAGGGATGCGCAGGGTGCTCACAGGAGGCGTCCCGGGGAGCGCACAGGACCCCCATCACGTCTCTGACCCGGCGCTCGGACTCCGCATGGGGCCGGGCGTGGATCACATAGCCCCCGACGTAGTACAGCCCGAGCGTCCACAGAGCCGTCTGCGTACCGCCCTGCGCGGCACTCGCCTCGAGGTGCCGCGCGCACTCGAGCACGGCGTGCCGGCCGCTGCCGAGGTAATAGCCCTGGTGCAGGCTCTCCCAGTCACGGGCCAGTGCATCCCATTCCTCGGGCGTGGCCGGCGCCTCGACAGGCACCGACCGGTCCTCCTCGTGGAGCTGGTCCTCGGGGCTCCTGGCCCTCACCTCACCGGTCATGCTCCCGAGGATGGCACGAGGGACTGACAACGCCCGGCTCCAACGCCTGCGTCAGAGCCACCCGTTGCGCTTGAACCCCCGGTGGATGCCGAAGCAGATGGCGACCGTCACCAGCATCATCGCCGGGTAGCCGAACTTCCAGTGCAGCTCCGGCATGTACGTGAAGTTCATGCCGTAGATCCCGGCGATCATCGTCGGTACGGCGAAGATCGCCGCCCAGGCCGTGATCTTGCGCATGTCCTCGTTCTGCGCGACGGCCGCCTGCGCGAGGTTGGCCTGGAGGATGGAGTTGAGCAGATCGTCGAAGGAGAGCACCTGCTCGTTGACCCGGGCCAGGTGGTCGGCCACATCCCGGAAGTACTTCTGGATGTCCGCGTCGACCAGCCGCATCGGCCGCTCGCTCAGCAGCTGCATGGGCCGCAGCAGCGGCGACACGGCGCGCTTGAACTCCAGTACCTCGCGCTTGAGTTGGTAGATCCGCCCGGCATCGCCGCCCTTCGCGGACGAGCCCTTGGCGCCGGGCCCCTTCCCGTTGGTGCCGGAGCTGAAGACGTCGATCTCCACCTCGTCGATGTCGTCCTGCACCGCACCCGCGACCGCCATGTAGCCGTCGACCACCTGGTCGGCGATGGCGTGCAGTACCGCTGACGGGCCCTTGGCCAGCAGCTCCGGGTCGTCCTGGAGCCGGTGCCGCAGGGCGCGCAGCGAGCCCTGGCCGCCGTGCCGCACGGTCACGATGAAGTCCCGGCCGGTGAAGCACATCACCTCGCCGGTCTCCACGACCTCGCTGGTCGCGGTCAGCTCGGCGTGCTCGACGTAGTGGACCGTCTTGAAGACGGTGAACAGGGTGTCGTCGTAGCGCTCCAGCTTGGGTCGCTGGTGGGCGTGGACGGCGTCCTCGACGGCGAGCGGGTGCAGCCCGAACTCCTGGGCAATACCGGCGAATTCGGCCTCGGTGGGCTCATGCAGCCCGATCCAGGCGAAACCGCCGTCGGCGCGGACGCTCGCCATCGCCTGGGCGGGGGTGACGTGCTCACTCACCCGGCGGCCCTCGCGGTAGACACCGCAGTCCACGATGGCGCTGTTGGCGCAGGCCGGGGCGGTGGTCTCGTAGTGGTAGGGGGCGTCGTCGCGGCGCCGGGACGGGCGGACGGCGGCGCGCAGGTCGCGGATCATCGACATGGCTGGCTCCTTCACGGGCCGGCCGTCAGCCGGGGCGCGGGGCGTAACGCTGCCCGGAACGTGGACGTACGAGGCATCCTTGGCCGTACGTCCGCAAAGCGGGCGGCGCTCCGTGCGGTGATACTGACGGCAGTTCGCAGAACACGGAAATTGAGAGTCGAAGGCGCTCTTCCGTCATCTACATCCGGCGCAAAGGAACTTCCCGAACTTCGCGGGTTTCGCCGCATGGCGGCGGGGTACGGAAGCTCTCGGATCAGGAGATTCGCTGCGCGAGGGGGATGACAGGAGAACTATCGGTACTGCACGGTCGACTCGGATCCACCGCAGCCCCACCTCCTCCGGCCGGTCCCCGCTGGGGGACGACGTCATTCCCTGACCAGACGGCAAGGCTATCAGCCGTCTGAAGCGTTACGGTGCCGCTTTGCCTGTTCGATACCAAGGGTGGCGGAGCAGCGTGGGTCCCTCCGGAGGCAGTCCGGAGGAAGCTCGTCCGGGACCGCAGCGCGGCGGCGGTCGGGCGAGGGGCCGGCCGTATGCTCGCGGCATGTCTGACGTTCTTGAGCTGGTCGAGGCCCGGTTGCGTACGACTCTGGGCGAACCGGACGCGCGCGCCGCCGTCACCTTCCTCGGTACCGACCGTATCGAGGTCCTCCGTTTCGTGGACAACGGAGTGGTGCGCTACGCCACGCTCGGGATGTCCGCCCAGCCCATGGCCGACCCCACCGCGGTGGTCGCCGACCCTCTGCGCGGCCCCCGCGCCGAGCTGGTCCTGACCGTACGGGGCGGCCGCGCCGACACCGACAAGGTCCTCCGCCCGCTCGCCGTCCTCGGCGCATCCCCCCAGGTCGAGGGGGTGGTCGTGGCCCCGGGCGCCTCACTGGACGTGGGGGAGCCGCTGTGGCCCGGCGCGCCCTTCACCTCGGTCCTGGTCGCCGAGCCCGGCGGGCTGATCGAGGACCTGGAGCTGGACGAGCCGCTCGACCCGGTCCGCTTCCTTCCCCTCCTGCCGATGACGCCCAACGAGGCGGCCTGGAAGCGGGTGCACGGCGCCGAGGCCCTCCAGGAGCGCTGGCTGCGCCACGGCACGGACCTGCGGGACCCCCTGCGCACGGGCGTACCGCTCGAGGACTGAAGGGGGCGCGCGAAGCCGAGCCGCGGCGTCGGCTGTCCGCCGGGCATCGTGGCCGCGGGGTGGCGTTGTGGGTGTGGCGGCCTGACGGCCCGTCCGAGCGGACGGGCCGTCAGACCGCGTACGGGGCAGTCGTCGGCCGTCAGCCGGCGAAGGCCGTGACGCCGTCCTCCATGGCGCGGAGCGGCTCCGGCTCCTCGGCCGGGAGGGTCAGCGCGCGGCGGCGGACGGCGACGATGCCGGCGCCGGTCACCGCCGCGAGGGCCGCGACCACGAACGGGATGTGGATGTCGGACCACTCCTCGATCTTGGGCGCGAGGAAGGGTGCGGCGGCCGCCGCGAACCAGCGCACGAAGTTGTAGCCGGCGCTCGCCACCGGGCGGGGCACGTCCGACAGGCCCAGGGCGAGCTCGGTGAAGACGGTGTTGTTCAGGCCGATGAAGGCGCCGGAGAGGACCGTGCAGACGACGGCGGTGATGTGGTTGCCGTAGCCCAGGACGAGCAGGTCGACGGCGAGCAGCAGCAGCGAACCGCCCAGCACCTTCAGTGAGCCGAAGCGGTGCTGGAGCCGCGGCGCGACGATCACCGAGAAGACCGCGAGCAGCACACCCCAGGCGAAGAAGACGCCGCCGGACTTGTACGGCGACATGTTCAGCACGAACGGGGTGAAGGCCAGCACCGTGAAGAACGCGTAGTTGTAGAAGAAGGCCGAGGCGGCGGCGGAGGCGAGGCCGCCGTGGCCGAGGGCCTTGACGGGATCCAGCAGCGCGGTCTTGCGCGCGGGCTTCGGCTGTTCCTCGAGGAAGACCGTGATGGCGAGGAAGCCGATGGCCATCAGGGCGGCGGTGCCGAAGAACGGGTAGCGCCACTTCATGTCGCCGAGGACCGCGCCGAGCAGCGGGCCGCAGGCCATGCCGAGCCCGAGGGCGGACTCGTACAGCAGGATCGCCGCCGCCCCGCCGCCCGCCCGTCGCCCGCCACCGCCCCGAGCGGAATCGCTGCGCGATGCCCCTATCGGATTCGCCGCGCCCACTATGACCGCCAGCGACGTCGAGACGAAGAGCGCGTTGCCCAGGCCCCAGCCGGCCCGGAAGCCGACCAGCTCGCCGACCGAGCCGGACACGCCGGAGAGCGCGGCGAAGACCACGACCAGGGCGAGCCCGGCCAGCAGGGTCTTGCGGCCGCCGATGCGGCTGGACACGAAGCCGGTGACCAGCATCGCGATGGCGGTGATCAGGAAGTAGGAGGTGAACAGGAGGGAGACCTGGCTGTTGGAGGCGTGCAGGCCCCGGGCGATGGACGGGAGGATCGGGTCGACGAGGCCGATGCCCATGAACGCCACGACCGAGGCGCCGGCGGTGGCCCAGACCGCCATCGGCTGGCGCAGGATCGATGTCCCGCCCTCGTCGGACGCAGTGTCGTCGGCGTCGCTGTGGCCGCTGCTCTCGGTGTCGCTCGTCACGCTGCGGTTCCCCTTTCCATGGCCGGTTGCGCCGGAGCGTTCCTCCCGGAGGTGCCGCGAGGTACCCCCGAGATCGTTGGCGTATGCACACATTAAGTTAGGTGAGCTAAAGAGTGCAAGTTGCAACTACTTTCTGGGAGGGGCGGCGGCGCGCATTCGGCGGCCAAATGGGCGCCCGGGCACGCGAATCCGGGCGCACCGGACGGGTGATCGTCCTTGACGCGGCGGCGGGCCTGGAGGACCGTTGGTCCCTATGAGGGGCGAACCCAGTTGCCCGAAGTGCGGTGGCCGGGTGCGGGCGCCCGGTCTTTTCTCCGACTCCTGGCAGTGCGGCGTGCACGGCATCGTGCATCCGCTCCAGCCGGTCGTTCCGCCGAGCGTCGAGGCGCTCGGCGTTGTCGTGCACCGTGCGCAGGTGCCCGTGTGGATGCCCTGGCCGCTCCCCGTCGGCTGGCTGTTCACCGGCGTGGCCTGCGCCGGCGACGACCGCAGCGGCGGCCGTGCGACCGCGGTGGCCTGCTCGGGGCCCGGACCGCTGGGCGGCCCCGGTGAGCTGCTGCTGATCGCTGAGGAGCTGGGCGTCGGCCTCGGCGCGCGTTACGCCGGGATAGACGGCCCCGACCCCGGCCCCCATATGTGTGTGGACAAGAGCCCGCACGCCAAGGTGCTGGCCGCCGGGCGGCCGACCCCGATGTGGCATGTCGACGGCTCGCCCGGCGACCGCGCGGTCTTCGCGGGCGAGGCGCGCGGGCTGTGGCTGTGGGCGATCGCCTGGCCGGAGAGCTCGGGCCTGATGATGTACGACGAGCTGGTGCTGACGGATCTGCGGGAGGCCGGCGCCGAGGTGGATCTGCTGCCGTGCGGGGCGCTGTCGCCGCGCATCCTGGGCTGACCGCGGCGTCCGGGTGCCCCCGGGCACGTACGCCGCCTGACGGGGGCATGTCCGGGCGGCCGGTATCCTTCTGGGGGCACCGCCGTGCGGTCGCCCCGAAGTACCCCGTCCGTCCCGCAGCAGCCAGGAGGAGTCCGCGTCGTGCGCATCGATCTGCACGCTCACTCCACGGCGTCCGACGGTACGGACACCCCCGCGGAGCTGGTCCGCAACGCCGCGGCCGCCGGTCTCGACGTCGTCGCGCTGACCGACCATGACACCGTCGGCGGGTATGCCGGGGCGCGGGCCGCGCTGCCCGCGGGGCTGACTCTGGTCACCGGGGCCGAGCTCTCGTGCCGGATCGACGGCGTGAGCCTGCACATGCTCGCCTACCTCTTCGACCCCGACGAGCCCGAACTCGCCCGCGAGCGCGAGCTCGTCCGGGACGACCGCGTGCCGCGCGCCCAGGGCATGGTCGCCAAGCTGCGCGACCTCGGCGTGCCGGTCACCTGGGAGCGGGTGGCGGAGATCGCCGGGGACGGCGCCGTCGGCCGCCCGCACATCGCCACCGCCCTCGTCGAGCTGGGCCTGATCGCCTCCGTCTCGGATGCCTTCACCTCCGAGTGGCTCGGCCAGGACGGCCGGGCCTATGTCGAGAAGCACGAACTCGACCCGTTCGACGCGATACGGCTGGTCAAGGCCGCCGGCGGAGTGACCGTCTTCGCGCACCCGCTGGCCGTCAAGCGCGGCACCTGCGTACCGGAGAGCGTGATCGGCGAACTGGCCGCGGCCGGGCTCGACGGCATCGAGGTCGATCACCCCGAGCAGGCGGACCACGCCACCCGCGCCCGGCTGCGCGGCCTGGCCGCCGATCTCGGTCTGCTGACCACCGGCTCCAGCGACTACCACGGCAGCCGCAAGACCTGCCGCCTCGGTGACTACACCACCGACCCCGAGATCTACGGCGAGATCGTGCGCCGGGCGACCGGCGCCTTCCCCGTGCCCGGCGCGGGCGGCTGAGCCACCCGGCGCCACTTCGGCAGACCACCCTTACGCAGGCCGCGCGCCTGCCGTGTTCGTGCCCGCATCCCGCCTTCCCTTTCCCCTACGGGCACTGGCTCGTCCGTACCACCCTCAAATCCCGCAAGGCCATCACCGTGTTCGACGTTGCCGTCTTCAGTACGCTCTTTGTCACCCTTTTTGTCATCATGGATCCCCCTGGGATCACCCCGATCTTTCTCGCCCTGACCTCGGGGCGCCCGGCCAAGGTGCAGCGCCGGATGGCCTGGCAGGCGGCCGCCGTCGCGTTCTGTGTGATCGCCGTCTTCGGCCTCTTCGGCCGGCAGATCCTGGGGCGGCTGCACATCACCACGCCCGCGCTGATGATCGCGGGCGGGCTGCTGCTCCTGCTGGTCGCGCTGGACCTGCTGACCGGCAAGTCGGAGGAGCCCACTCAGACCAAGGACGTCAATGTGGCGCTGGTCCCGCTGGGGATGCCGCTGCTGGCCGGGCCGGGCGCGATCGTCTCGGTGATCCTCGCGGTGCAGCATGCGCACGGCGCCGCGGCCCAGCTCGCCGTCTGGACGGCGATCGCCGCGATTCATGTCGTGCTCTATCTGGTGATGCGGTTCTCGCTGGTGATCATCCGTGTGATCAAGGACGGGGGAGTGGTCCTCGTCACCCGGCTGGCGGGCATGATGCTCTCCGCTTTGGCGGTGCAGCAGATCATCAACGGTGTGACGCAGGTGATTCAGGCGTCCTGACCCCCTGAGCAGGTCTTTCCGCACTGTTCACCGCGGCCCGCACACGCGAAGCGCCTCCGTACGGTCCGTACGGAGGCGCTTCGACGTCGTTATCAGCGGGCGTCGATATCGGCGGGCGTCGGTGTCAGCGAGCGGCGGCCGTGTCGGCCGGGCGGATGTAGATGCGCTGGCCTATGGCTGCGGCCTGCTGCACGATCCGGTTGACGGAGGCGGCGTCCACGACGGTGCTGTCCACGGCGGTGCCGTCGGCATCGTCCAGGCGCATGATCTCGAAGCGCATACGGCTTCTCCCTTCGTCTGATCCTCCTGAGGAGAACTGTGTGGTGTGGCGCGCGCGGCTTCGTTGCCGGGCGCTCCGTACGGGTACAACGACCCGCACCCTGCAATCATTCCCTACGCTAAAGAAAATTTTCGAGGAACTAAGTACTTGCCGTTGGAGCGGTTGTGCTCACAGAGTGACCGCCCGGAGAATGGGTCCGGTATGAACGACGTCCAGCCCCCGGGCCCCGCAGACCTCTCCGCGCTCGCCGCAGGTATCGAGCGCACCAATGAGCTGCTCACACGGGTGCTCGCCGAGGTCGCCACCACCCCCTCCACCCACGCGGCGTTCGTGGACGCGGGCTATGTCTATGCCGCGGCGGGGCGGCTGGTCGCCGGCACGGAGGACCGCAAGGCGTTCGAGCTGGACTCGGAGGGCATCATCGAGGCCTTCATAGACAAGGCCCGGATGATTTTCCCGGACAGCCGGCTGCTGCGCGTCTACTGGTACGACGGCGCCCGCCGCCGCATCCACACCCAGGAACAGCAGCGGATCGCCGAGCTGCCGGACGTCAAGGTCCGCCTCGGCAACCTCAATGCGAACAACCAGCAAAAGGGTGTCGACTCCCTCATCCGCAGCGACCTGGAGTCGCTGGCCCGGCACCGCGCCATCAGCGATGCGGTGCTCATAGGGGGTGACGAGGACCTGGTCTCGGCGGTGGAGGCGGCGCAGGGGTACGGCGCCCGGGTGCACCTGTGGGGCATCGAGGCCGCCGGGGGCCGCAACCAGGCCGAGCCACTGCTGTGGGAGGTCGACAGCCAGCGCACCTTCGACCTCGACTTCTGCAAGCCGTACGTCACACGGCGGTCGGGCGTGGCCTGCGCCGAGCCCCCGGCGAGCGAGGGTCCGGTGCCCGCCCGCGAGGAGGTCCGCTTCGTGGGCGCGCGAATAGCCGCCCAGTGGCTCTCCGAACGCGGCCGCGAGTGGGTGGCGACGCTGCTGCCCGGCCACCCGTACCTGCCCGGCACGGTCGACCAGGACCTGCTGACGACCGCCGAGGCACTGCTCCAGCACTCGCTGCGCGGCCATGCGGACCTGCGACGCGTGCTGCGGGACGGCTTCTGGGATCACGTGCAGGGGCAGTATTAGTCGCCGGTCCGCCGGTCCGCTGCGCTTTGCCTGGGCCGCGTTTTTGGCTGACCCCGCCGTGGGTGGTTGTTCGCCGTTGCGCCTGCGGCGGGCGTGGGTTTGTTGGGTGCGGTGACGGCCCTACACGGCTTCGCCGCTACGGTCCGTCCCCTCCCGTGGGTGGGGAGGGGGCTGGTGGGGGCGGGTGTTGAGTTGACCGTTTCCCGTGATGGATCCACAAGGTGTGGCTGACCGTCTGCGTACGCCCCACGGTTTTCTCCCACTCTCAACGGGGAGGGGGCGGGCCGCAGGACGGAGTCCGGAGGCCCGGTCCCGCAGCCGAACAGCCCCGCGCAAGCGGCAACGCCCGCCGCAGGCGCAACGGCGGCACCCCCCACGGCGGGAGAGCCGGACACGTCGGCCGCGGCAAAGCGCAGCGGACCGGCCCGCCGCAGGCGCAACGGCGACACACCCCCGCGGCGGGACAGCCAAAAACGTTCGGCTCAGGCAGAGCGCAGCGACACCGCACCCCGCCAGAACTCGACCAAGGCCGCCGCCGTAGCGGCGGCCTGCTCGGCGTTGGGGGAGTGTTCGGCGCCGTCGATGACGGTCCGTCGAGCGGCCAGCCGCTCGGCCATGGCGTCCATCAGCGGCACCGGCCAGGCATAGTCGACGGTCCCGGAGACCACGTGCTTGGGGAGTTCGACGGCCGCCAGTTCCGCCACCCGGTCGGGCTCCGCCAGCATTTGACGGCCGGTCACGATCAGCTGCTCGGGGAGGGTGTTCAGCCAGCGGCGGTGCAGGAACGCGCCGACCTCCGGCGGCGTGGCACGGTCCGGCGTCTCCACCGGGTCCAGCGCGCGCATCGCCTGCCAGACGGCTTCCATGTCCAGCGTCGCCAGCGCCTCGATCAGCATCCGCACCCGGGCCTGCTGGGGTTCGGCGATGGCGGCCGGGCCCGAGCTGAGCACGGTCAGCGAGTGGAACGGGGCCGGGTCGAGGAGTACGGCGGCCCGGGTGATCAGGCCGCCCAGGGAGTGCCCCAGCAGGTGCACCGGGGCGCCGAGGGCTTCGGCCTGGGCGTGTACGTCGAGCGCCAACTCCCGCTGCTCGTAAGCGGATTCGTCGTGCGGCCCGGGGGATTCGTGCTGCCCGCGCCCGTCCACCGCGACCGCCCGGAACCCGGCCGCGGCCAGCGGTTCGAGCAGCGCGATGAAGTCCTCCTTGCTCCCGGTGAACCCCGGCACCAGCAGGGCGGTACCGGCCGGGGCGCCGTCGGGCCGGGCGTCGTGCACGGCGAACGTCCCGCGCCCGGTCTCGAGCCGGTATGCGCGGGCACACGGAGGGAGCTTGAGGGTGGGTGGCGTGCTCATGGCGTGAGGCTAACGGACGGCCCGGAACGGAGAAGCGCCGACGGCCCGGCTCCCGCGCAGTGCGGAAGCCGGGCCGTCGGCGTGCTGAAGGTCAGCTCTCCTGCGTGGCCTTGGCGGCGGCCGTCTTACGGGTCCGCTTCGGCTTGGCCTCGACCGGCGCCTCGGCGGCGTCGACCGCGTCGGTGGCGGGCTTGGTCGCAGCGGCCTTGCGGGTGCGCTTGGGCTTGGCGGGCGCGTCGGCGGTCGTGTCCACGGCGGCTTCGGCGGCCTTGGCGGCGGCCGTCTTACGGGTCCGCTTCGGCTTGGCCTCGACCGTCGTCTCCGCGGCGTCGACCGCGTCGGTGGCGGGCTTCGTCGCAGCGGCCTTGCGGGTGCGCTTGGGCTTGGCGGGCGCGTCGGCGGTCGTGTCCACGGCGGCTTCGGCGGCCTTCGCGGCGGCCGTCTTACGGGTCCGCTTCGGCTTGGCGGGCGCGTCGGTGACGGTGTCCACGGCGGCCTCGGCGGGAGCCTCCACGGCGGCCTTCGCCGCGCTCCGGGTACGCCGGCGCGGCGCGGCCGGCGCCTCGGCCGGCTCCGTCACGGCGACGGCCTCGACCGTCTCCACGGCGGCCTCCGCAGCCACCGGGCGGGCGGCCCGCGTACGGCGTCGGCGCGGTGCGGCGGGTGCCTCGGCCACAGCCTCGGCGACCGGAGCGGCCACCGCGGCCTGTGCAACGGCCTCGGTGCCCGCGGGCGCCGTCACGGCCGCGGCCTGCGCCGTGCCACGGGTGCGGCGACGCCGGCGCGGCTGCCGCGGCTCGGCGCCGCCCTCGGCGGGCGCCGCCTCCGCGGTGACCGGCGAACCGGCCGCCGTTGCCGGGGCACCGGCCGCTTCGAGCGCCGACCCGCCCCGCGTACGACGGCGCTGCCGCGGTGTACGCGTCCGCTGGGGGCGCTCCTCCTCGGCGGCTGCTGCGGGCTTGCGGCCACGGCCGCGGCCGCCGGTCTCGCCGAGGTCCTCGACCTCTTCGGCGGCCAGCCCGGCGCGGGTGCGCTCGGCGCGGGGGAGGACGCCCTTGGTGCCCTGGGGGATGTTCAGCTGCTCGTAGAGGTGCGGCGAGGTGGAGTAGGTCTCCTCCGGCTCGTCGAACGGCAGCTCCAGCGCCTTGTTGATCAGCTTCCAGCGCGGGATGTCGTCCCAGTCGACGAGGGTGACCGCGGTGCCCTTGTTGCCCGCGCGGCCGGTGCGGCCGATGCGGTGCAGGTAGGTCTTCTCGTCCTCGGGGGACTGGTAGTTGATGACGTGCGTCACACCCTCGACGTCAATGCCGCGGGCGGCGACGTCGGTGCAGACCAGGACGTCGACCTTGCCGTTGCGGAAGGCGCGCAGCGCCTGCTCGCGGGCGCCCTGGCCGAGGTCGCCGTGCACCGCGCCGGACGCGAAGCCGCGCCGGGAGAGCTGGTCGGCGATATCGGCAGCGGTCCGCTTCGTACGGCAGAAGACCATGGCCAGACCACGGCCCTCGGCCTGCAGTATCCGCGAGACCATTTCCGGCTTGTCCATGGAGTGCGCGCGGAAGACGTGCTGGGAGATGTTGGCGACGGTCTGGCCCTCGTCGTCCGGCGCGGTGGCGCGGATGTGCGTGGGCTGCGACATGTAGCGGCGGGCCAGGGAGATGACCTGGCCGGGCATGGTCGCGGAGAACAGCATCGTCTGGCGCTTGGCCGGCAGCAGCTGGATGATCTTCTCGACGTCGGGCAGGAAGCCCAGGTCGAGCATCTCGTCGGCCTCGTCGAGCACCAGGCTCTTGACCTGGGAGAGGTTGAGCTTCTTCTGGCCGGCCAGGTCGAGCAGGCGGCCGGGGGTGCCGACGACGACGTCGACGCCCTTCTTCAGCGCCTCGACCTGCGGCTCGTACGCGCGGCCGCCGTAGATGGCCAGCACCCGGACGTTGCGGACCTTGCCGGCGGTGAGCAGGTCGTTGGTGACCTGCTGGCACAGCTCGCGGGTGGGAACGACGACGAGGGCCTGCGGCGCCTCGGTCAGCTGCTCCGGCTTGGCGCGGCCCACCTCGACATCGACGGGGACCGTCACGCGCTCGAGGAGCGGCAGGCCGAAGCCCAGGGTCTTGCCGGTGCCGGTCTTGGCCTGGCCGATGACGTCGCTGCCGGAGAGGGCGACGGGGAGCGTCAGCTCCTGGATGGGAAAGGGGGAAACGATGCCGACGGCTTCAAGGGCCTCGGCGGTCTCGGGGAAAATCCCGAGCTCTCGGAACGTAGACAGAATCTTGCCTCTTCTGTGAGACGCGGCATGAGGCGGCGAAGGGGGTCGTACCGTGCCGTCGTACCTGTTCGTACGGGGGCCGACCTGAGAGAGCCGGATGGCGCGGGACCACTGCCAACGCTCAGGCACTCCTGCCGCGAGCGGTGTGCCCCCTGCTGTGCGTACCTCTCGTACGCGTTCGCGGGGGCGGGCGGTCGGTTGGAGCCGATCGGGCCACCGACCGGGCATCCGCTTTCGTGGAGAGACCTACCGACTCCTCGGCAGGTCCTTTATCACTCTACCCCGGATATCGCTCCGGATCCGAAGGCTTGTATGAGTGAGAAATAGGTCACGCCCCGGCGTACCCCGGGAGCACGGGGTCGGCGGCTCGCGCGCGGGAGCCGGAGCGCGGTGGCTGACCAGGGCCTTCCCAGGGGCGCCCGGCGGGCTATTGTGCCGGTCATGGAGACGCCTGACACCGCCGCGGACGCGCAAGCACTCACCGGGATCGCTGCCCAGAACTGGGCGCAGGCATCCGCCGACCCGCATTACCGGGCCGCCGTGATCGATCTGCTCGGCGCGCTCGCATATGGCGAGCTGTCCGCCTTCGAGCGCCTGGCCGAGGACGCCAAGCTCGCCCCGACGATGGACGACAAGGCCGAACTGGCCAAGATGGCTTCGGCCGAATTCCACCACTTCGAACGACTGCGGGAACGGCTCGCCCAGATCGAGGCGGAGCCGAACGAGGCCATGGAGCCCTTCGCCGCCGCGCTGGATGAGTTCCACCGCCAGACCGCGCCGTCGGACTGGCTGGAGGGCCTGGTCAAGGCGTATGTCGGAGATTCGATCGCCAGCGACTTCTATCGCGAGGTCGCGGCCCGGCTGGACTCGGACACCCGGGGTCTCGTACTGGCCGTACTGGACGACACCGGGCATGCGTCGTTCGCCGTCGAGAAGGTGCGGGCGGCGATCGAGGCCGAGCCGCGGGTCGGCGGGCGTCTCGCGCTGTGGGCGCGGCGGCTGATGGGCGAGGCGCTGTCGCAGGCGCAGCGGGTGGTCGCGGACCGCGACGCGCTCTCGACGATGCTGGTCGGCGGCGTGGCCGACGGCTTCGACCTGGCCGAGGTCGGCCGGATGTTCTCGCGGATCACCGAGGCGCACACCAAGCGGATGGCGGCGCTGGGGCTCGCCGCGTAACGCACTCACGGGCAAGCAGGGGACCGGCGGCCCTTCCGGGCGCCGGTCCCCGGTCGTTCTGTGGCCGACGGTCACGCTGCTGCGTCAGGCCGTCCGGTGCCCCTTGAGGCGCGGGGCGGGCCGGCGCACCCGGCGGCGCGGCGGCCGCACCAGCAGCGAGAGCAGGGCCGCGCCCACGGCCAGCGCGGCGATCATCACCTGTACGGGGTGTCCGGGGCCGAGGATCGAGCGGG
This sequence comes from Streptomyces sp. NPDC101227, assembly GCF_044767545.1. NCBI lineage: Bacteria > Bacillati > Actinomycetota > Actinomycetes > Kitasatosporales > Streptomycetaceae > Streptomyces > Streptomyces sp. NPDC101227. Next base: position 59,063 of record NZ_JBIWOD010000007.1, read on the forward strand.
TCAGCAGCGCACCCAACAGCGCGGCGACCGGCCCCGTGGCCAGCGTCAGCGTGCGTGAGGGAAACCGGTCGGAGAGCCAGTGCGTCGCGGACAGGGCGATGACGAACCCGATGAAGACGGCGCCGAGCGCTTCCCAGATCATGCCGTTCCCTCCCGCGTGCCAAACAGTCAAACTTGACGAACGCGACAAGCCCGACCGGGCGAACAATCCGGACGAACAAGTCGGTTGTTACCCGTCGTACCCAGGGGATACACGGGGCAACCCTCGCGTGAGCCATGTGTGCGGACACCGGTCCGACGGCAAGCGCAAGGCGGCCGGACGGCGGAAACGGTGAAGGGCGGCACCCGGAGAACAAGCTCTCCGGGTGCCGCCCTTCACCGACTGCGGGCGCCGCGTGCGACGCCCCGCTGCTCAGAGCGCGCCGAAACCGACCTTGCGGGCGGTCGGCTCGCCGATCTCCACGTAGGCCAGCCGGTCCGCAGGGACCAGCACCTTGCGACCGTGGTCGTCCACCAGGCTCAGCAGCTGCGACTTGCCGCTCAGCGCATCGGACACAGCGCTCTCGACCTCGTCGGCAGACTGCCCGCTCTCCAGAACGATCTCGCGGGGCGCGTGCTGCACGCCGATCTTGACCTCCACGGCTTATGTCCCTCCGACGGTCCGGGGTCCCCCTGGCGCCGCCAAGGGGAGGATGCGCGGTCGTCCGCGCCGTACGGAGCACACATTAGCCCGGCGCGGGGACGGACAGGACGCCGCGGAACACGCCCGCAGCGAACATCATCAGTGCGAGTCGGCGCCGTGCAGCGGGAAACCGGCGATGCCCTTCCAGGCGAGCGAGGTCAGCAGCTGCACCGCGGTGTCGCGCGGGACCGTGCTCTCCGACGACAGCCAGTACCGGGCCACCACCTGCGAGACCCCGCCCAGGGCCACCGCCAGCAGCATCGCTTCGTTGCGCGCCAGGCCCGTGTCCTCCGCGATCACCGCGCTTATCGCCTCGGCGCACTCCAGCGAGACCTTGTCCACCCGCTCGCGGACGGCCGGTTCATTCGTCAGGTCCGACTCGAAGACCAGCCGGAAGGCGCCGCCCGGGTCCTCGACATAGGCGAAATAGGCGTCCATCGTGGCCGCCACCCGCTGCTTGTTGTCGGTCGTCGAGGCCAGCGCCGTACGCACCGAGTGCAGCAGCGCCTCGCAGTGCTGGTCCAGCAGCGCGAGGTACAGGTCCAGCTTGCCCGGGAAGTGCTGGTAGAGCACCGGCTTGCTGACGCCCGCCCGCTCGGCGATGTCGTCCATCGCGGCCGCGTGATAGCCCTGCGCGACAAAGACTTCCTGGGCAGCGCCCAGAAGCTGGTTGCGCCGGGCGCGGCGTGGCAGACGTGTGCCCCGCGGGCGCGCCGCCTCGGTCTGCTCGATGGCGCTCACGCTGCCTCCCAGAAGTTGTTCCGTACGCGGTACGCACAAGATGGTGCACCGCGCCCGCCATCGTACTTTTGGGTAACCCGGCTGTGCGTGGTCCGAGGGGAGAATTTCTGCCCGGGACCGCCGGCCGAAGCCGACATAACAGTCCAGGTCATCGGTATTCGTCTTCGTTGAGTTCCACCACGCGGGCCTGCTCGGCGACGTCGGCCTCGTTGGCGGTGTCGGCGGCGACGGCGGTCAGCGGGTCGTCGTGCTGCGGTGAGACCTCGGCGTGCTGCTCGGCGGCGTCGTGCTCGGGCGCTTCCACGTCGAACTCCGTCATGTTGTTCTCGTCCTCAAATGTGTCCGGTTCGGTCGGGTCGGAGGGCATCATGGCTCCCTTTCTCGCGGCAGGGGCCGGGGCGGCTGCCCTTGATACGAGCGTAGGAGAGCGGCACCGGCAGCGCGATGCGGTGTGTGACCGCGAACACACAATCGGGGGCGTGATCGTCTCGTAACATCGACTGCATGTCTTCGACCGACTCGCCGGACGCCCGTACCGCCGCACCTCAGGTACCCCCGGCCGGCCCCGGGTCCCGGGCGGGCGCGGCGGAGACGGTGCGCGCCGTGACCCTGTCGGGCCTGACGCTGTACGTGCGTTCACCCGCGCAGACACCGGCCGACGGCGACGCGCCCGGGCGCGAGCCCGCGCTCTGCGTCCACGGCCTCGGCGGCTCGTCGCAGAACTGGTCCGCCCTGATGCCGCTGCTCGCCGACCGGGTCGACGGTGAGGCGCTCGATCTGCCCGGCTTCGGTCATTCGCCGCCCCCGGTCGACGGCAACTACTCCGTCTCCGCGCAGGCCCGCGCGGTCATCCGCCATCTCGACGCCGCCGGGCGCGGCCCCGTCCACCTCATCGGCAACTCCATGGGCGGCGCCGCCGTCACCCGGGTGGCGGCCGTACGCCCCGACCTCGTCCGCAGCCTCACCCTGATCTCCCCGGCGCTGCCCGAACTGCGGCCCCAGCTGACGGCCGTGCCGACGGCGCTGCTCGCGGTCCCGGGTGTCGCCCGGCTCTTCAGCAAGGCCACCCGCGACTGGACGCCCGAGCGCCGCACCCGCGAGGTGCTGGCCCTGTGTTACGGCGACCCCGCGCGGATCACCGCCGAAGGCCTCGGCACCGCCGTCGAGGAGTATGCGCGACGGCTCCAACTCCCTTATTTCTGGGAGGTGATGGAGCGCTCCGCGCGCGGCCTGGTGAATGCCTACACGCTCGGCGGGCAGCACAATTTGTGGCGTCAGGCCGAACGGGTGCTCGCGCCCACGCTTCTCGTCTACGGTGGGCGCGACCGCCTGGTCTCCTACCGGATGGCTCGGCGGGCGGCCGCGGCGTTCCGCGGTTCGCGGCTGCTGACGCTGCCGGAGGCGGGGCATGTGGCGATGATGGAGTACCCGGAGGCGGTGGCGCGGGCCTTCCGTGAGCTGATCGAGGCGAACGCCGCGCCCGATGGACAAGATGTGACCGATGTGACCGCTGATGCGGGCAGGAGCTGACACGCCCCGTGGGACGTCATAGCCGCCAAGGCCGGCAGGAATCCGCAGGCGACATACCGGGTTCGGCCCCGCCGTCCGCACCGCCGGGCGGCACGCTCCCCGGACCGGGACCCGGCTCGGGGCGCCGTCGGCGCCAGGCACCCACCGGCGACCCGGGCACCGAGGTCCGCGGCGGCCATCCCGAGCAGCGCGAGCCCGGCGGCGGCTGGGGCGCGGTCCCCACGAGCACGTTCCCCACGACGCCCGCGCCGGGCGGGCCGCGGATCCCCCGGCCGCGCGCGGCCGAGGCACCGGGCGGCGGCGGCCGGCCCCGGTACGGCGCGCCCGGCCCCATGGGCGTCGGCTCGGTCCAGGGGATCGTCGGCGGACCGGCCGGCGCGCCACGTGCCGAATATGTGGACGCCTTCGAGGACGACGACGTCTTCCGGGCCGGTGCGCCCGGGCGGGGCGGCCCCGGCGCCGGTCCGTACGGCCCCGGGGCGGACGCCCCGGCCGGCGGCATGTCCGACGGGATCCCGCCCGGCGGCCGGTTCACCGGACGGTCCGTGGTCTTCGACCGCGACGAGATGTCCGAGCAGGACCGGCAGGCCGAACTCGACGCCGAGGGCGCGGGGACGGACGACGGGGACGACCCCGAGGGTCTGGAGGAGGAGGACGGGCGGCCGGGCCGTAAGGGCGCCAAGGGCCGTACGTTCACGGGCGCGGCCGCCGCGGCGGTGACGACGGTGCTCGCCGTGGTCATCGCGGGCCAGGTCGCCGACCAGCGCAAGGACGGCGACGCGCCGCAGCCGCAGAGCGGTGCGGACCACCCGGACGGCGCCGAGGGCGCGGCCTCCCGGTCGGGCACCCGCCCCACCCACGACGCCAAGCCCGCCTCGTACGAGGCGCAGATGGCGCAGGTCTTCCCGCTCGACGCCAAGCTGACGGCCAGTGGAAAGTTCACCCCCGTCGGCGGGGACGCCAAGGCACCGGGGCACGGCAAGGTGTGGCGCTACCGCGTCGACATCGAGGAGGGCCTGCCGCTGGACGGCAAGCTCTTCGCCGAGGCCGTGCACAAGACCCTCAACGACGACCGGAGCTGGGCGCACGGCGGGCAGCAGACCTTCCAGCGGGTGGCGTCCGGCCCCGCCGACTTCGTGATCTCGCTGGCCAGCCCCGGCACGACCGCGGCGTGGTGCGCCAAGTCCGGTCTGGACACCGCCGAGGAGAACGTCTCCTGCGATTCGGCGGCCACCAAGCGCGTCATGATCAATGCCTACCGGTGGGCGCAGGGCGCGAAGACCTACGGCCCCGACAAGATGTTCGCCTACCGCCAGATGCTCATCAATCACGAGGTCGGCCACCGGCTCGGGCACAACCACGAGGCCTGCACCAAACAGGGCGCGTTGGCCCCGGTGATGATGCAGCAGACGAAGTTCCTGACGACGGACGGCGTGACCTGCCGGCCCAACTCCTGGCCGTATCCGTCCGTACGGTGATCCCGTTCGCCGGGTGATCCGGGCGTTCCGCGGCCGCCGGCCGTGAGTCGACGGTCGCCGGCCGTGAGACGGGGTGTCTCTCATCCTGAGACGCCTTGCCAGGGCGCGAACCTTCGTTCCATGATCTGCGCATGCCGCACCGCCACGCCACCGACAGCGCCGCCATAGAGCTGGCGCTGATCGGCGTGTCCGTGCAGTGCGTGGCCGACATCGACTGTCGCTGAGACCGACCCGGTTCCGTAGCGGCGCGGCCCAGAGCCTTCGTCCGGACCGGGGTACATCCCCCGCGTATCCGCGTAGTTCACCTCCTTACGTGTCCGCAGGGGCGGCCTCGCGCAGCATCGCGCCCTCCCTGCCGCCTTTTGCGGGTGCATCCTGCTGCGAAAGGCACCCCGCCATGGCCGGACCGGCCCCTTCCCGTCATCCCTCCCGCACCGCCCGCCGGGTGGCCGCGGCCACGGTGAGCGTCGTCCTCGCCGGCGGCGCCGTCGCCTGCGGCCCCGAGGACGCCGGTGCCAAGGGCGGCGGCGCGCCGAAGAAGGGCGGCACGCTGACCGTCCTGAACTCCGAGCCGCAGACCGACTTCGACCCCGCCCGGCTCTACACCTCCGGCGGCGGCAAGGTCCCCACCCTGGTCTTCCGCACGCTGACCACCCGCAACCGGGAGAACGGTGCGGCCGGCGCCAAGGTCGTGCCGGACCTCGCCACCGACACCGGGCGGCCCAGCAGGAACGCCACGGTGTGGACCTACACCCTCAAGGACGGGCTGACATTCGAGGACGGCTCGCCGATCACCAGCGCCGACATCAAATACGGCATCGAGCGGTCCTTCGCCGCGGAACTCTCCGGCGGCGCCCCCTATTTGCGGGACTGGCTGGTCGGCGGCGACGGATATCAGGGCCCGTACAAGGACACCTCCAAGGACGGCCTGAAGTCGATCGAGACCCCCGACGAAAAGACCATCGTCTTCCACCTCCGCAAGCCCGAGGGTGAATTCCCGCTGCTGGCGACGGGGACCCAGTTCGCGCCGGTGCCGCGGAAGAAGGACACCGGAACGAAATACGAGGAACACCCGGTCTCCTCCGGCCCGTACAAGGTCGTCAAGAACACCGGCGACGGCGAGCGTCTCCTCCTCGTACGCAATCCCCACTGGTCGCGGAAGACCGACAAGGAACGCCACGCCTACCCCGACACCATCGACGTCAGGTCGGGCCTCGACTCCGCCGTCATCAATCAGCGGCTGTCCACCGGCTCGGGTGCGGACGCCGCCGCGGTCACCACCGACACCAATCTCGGGCCCGCCGAACTCGCCCAGATCGGAAACGACAAGGAACTCCAGAAGCGGGTCGGCACCGGCCACTTCGGCTACACCACTTACCTCGCCTTCAACCCGAAGGTGAAGCCCTTCGGCAATCCGAAGGTGCGGCAGGCGATCTCCTACGCCATCAACCGGCAAAGCGTCGTCAACGCGGCCGGCGGCTCCTCGCTCGCCGAGCCCGCGACGACCTTCCTGCCGAACCAGAAGTCCTTCGGCTACACGCCCGCCGACCCCTTCCCCGCCGGAAAGACCGGAAATCCGGCCAAGGCGAAGGAATTGCTGAAGCGGGCGGGGTACGCAAAGGGGCTCACCGTCACCCTCACCCACTCCACGGCCAAGAATTTCGAGACCAGCCCGGAGGTCGCCACCGCCGTCCAGGAAGCGCTGGAGAAGGCCGGCATCACCGTCAAACTGGCCGGCCTGGAGGACAACGACTACAAGGACAAGACCCACAGCATCAAGGACGAGCCCGGCCTGTTCATCAGCCACTGGGGCGCCGACTGGCCCTCCGGCGGGCCGTTCCTCGCGCCGATCTTCGACGGTCGGCAGATCGTCAAGGACGCCTCCAACTTCAACCACGCGCAGCTCGACGACCCGGCCGTCAACCACGAGATCGACGACATCAACAAGCTGACCGATCTCGCCGCGGCCGCCGGGCGGTGGGGCGCCCTGGACAAGAAGATCGGCGAGCGGGCGCTGTCCGTGCCGCTCTTCCACCCCGTCTACAAGCGGCTCTACGGCAAGGACGTCAAGAACGTCGTCATCAGCGACTGGGACGGCGTGCTCGACATCTCGCAGGTCGCCGTCAAGTGACGAACCTTCACGAAAGCGGGGTATGGCGGCGGCTGCGCGCCCGCCCGTCGGCCGTGGTGGCCGCCGCCGTCCTCGCGGTACTCGCCCTGCTCGCCCTCGGCGCGCCGCTGCTGTCGGCCCTGGAGGGCCAGGACCCCACCGCCTACCACGACGCGCTCATCGACTCGGCGCGCGGCGGGGTGCCGGCCGGCCCGTACGGCGGGATCGACGGTGACCACTGGCTGGGCGTCGAACCGGGCACCGGCCGCGATCTGTTCGCCCGGCTGCTGTACGGCGCCCGGGTCTCGCTGCTGGTCGCCCTGGGCGCCACCGTCGTCCAGATTCTGATCGGCGTCCTGGTGGGCCTCGCGGCGGGCTTCGGCCGGCGGTTCGCCGACACCGTCCTCTCCCGCTTCACCGACGTCATGCTGGCGCTGCCGATGCTGGTCCTCGCCGTCGCGCTGACCGCCGTCGTACCGGCCGGCTTCCCCCGGCCGCTGCTGCTGGTCCTCGTCATCGGGCTGCTCGACTGGGGCGGCACCTCGCGGATCGTCCGGGCCCAGACGCTGACGCTGAAGAAGCTGGATCATGTGGCGGCGGCCCGGCTGGGCGGCTCGCGGCCCTGGCGGGTGGCCCGCCGGGAGCTGCTGCCCGCGCTCGCCGCGCCGGTGATCACCTATGCGGCGATCCGCGTCCCCACCAACATCGTGGCCGAGGCCTCGCTGTCCTTCCTCGGCATCGGCGTCAAACCGCCCACCTCGTCCTGGGGCCAGATGCTCTCCACCGCCACGACCTGGTTCCGCGCCGACCCCCTGTACGTGCTGCTGCCCGCGGCGTTCCTGTTCGTGACCGTGCTGGCCCTGACCGTGGTGGGCGATGCGGTCCGCGGTGCCCTCGATCCCCGCGAGCGGTCCCGGCTGCGGGTCGGCACCCGGGGCGCCGAGCGGGCGGCCGGAAAGCCGGCCACGGCAGCGGGCGCCCTCAAGACGCAGCAGACACAGCAGACGCAGCAGACGCAGCAGACACAGAAGGAGGATGTCGCCGTATGACCGGTTATGTCCTGCGCCGGCTGGGCGGCGCGCTGATCGTCCTCTTCCTGCTCTCCGTCCTGGTCTATCTGCTCTTCTACGTCGCACCCGGCGACCCCGCGAAGCTGGCCTGCGGCCCCCGCTGCAACGCCGGCCAGCTCCGGCAGGTCAGAGGGCAACTCGGCCTGAACGAGCCACTGTTGGCGCAGTATCTGCACTTCCTCCAGGGCCTGGTCGCCGGCCGCGACTACTCCACCGGCACCGGCGTACTGCACTGCCACGCGCCCTGCTTCGGCCTCTCGTACCAGAACGACCGGCCGGTCACCGAGCTGCTCGCCGCCCGGCTGCCGGTCACCGCCTCGCTCGCGCTCGGCGCCATGGTGCTGTGGCTGCTGCTCGGCGTCGGCACCGGGCTGCTGTCCGCGCTGCGCCGCGGCGGGGCGACCGAGCGGGTGCTGACCGTGCTCACCCTCACCGGCACCGCCACCCCGGTCTTCATCACCGGGCTGCTGCTACTGATGATCTTCTGCGGGTATCTGCAGTGGCTGCCGTTCCCGACGTATGTGCCGCTGTCCGAGGACCCCGAGCAGTGGGCCTGGAACCTGCTGCTGCCCTGGACGGCGCTGGCCCTGCTGGAATCCGCCAAATACGCCCGGCTGACCCGCTCCTCGACGCTGGAGACGCTGGCCGAGGACCATATCCGCACCTTCCGCGCCTACGGCCTGCGCGAGCGCGCCGTCATCGGCCGGCACGCCCTGCGCGGCGCGCTGCCACCGGTCATCGCGCTCAACGCCATCGACCTCGGCACCATGTTCGGCGGCGCGATGCTCACCGAGACGCTCTTCGGCCTGCCGGGCCTGGGCCAGCTGCTGGTCCGCTCGGTGCGGACCGTGGACCTGCCGGTGGTCGTCGCCACGGTGCTGTGCATCGGCGCGGCCGTGGTCCTCGCCAACGCCGTCGCGGACGTGCTGTACGCACTCGCCGACCGAAGGGTGACCCTGACGTGACCACAGAACCGGACGCGAGGGGAGACCTGGTGGAGGTCGCCGACCTCGCGGTCACCTTCCCGGCCGCCGGGGACGCCGGACACGGCGCCGTACGCGCCGTCGACGGGCTCTCGTTCACCCTCGCACCCGGCCGCGCGCTGGGCATCGTGGGGGAGTCCGGGTCCGGCAAGTCCACCGTGGCCGCCGCCCTGCTCGACCTCCACCGGGGCACCGGTGCCCGGGTGACGGGCACGGTCCGGGTCGACGGCCTGGACGTCCTCGCCGCCCCGGAGCCGCGGCTGCGCCGGCTGCGCGGCGGGACGGCCGCGATGGTCTTCCAGGACCCGCTGTCCTCACTGGACCCGTACTACGCCATCGGGGACCAGATCGCCGAGGTCCACCGGGTGCACCGGCCGGCGGTGTCCCGGCGCGCCGCCCGCGCCCGCGCGGTGGAGGTGCTGGAGCGGGTCGGCATCGCGGACGCCGCCCGCCGCGCCCGCTCCCGGCCGCACGAGTTCAGCGGCGGGATGCGCCAGCGCGCCCTGATCGCGATGGCGCTGGCCTGCGAACCCAGGCTGGTGATCGCGGATGAGCCGACCACCGCGCTGGACGTCACCGTCCAGGCCCAGATCCTCGACCTGCTGCACGAGCTGCGGGCCGAGACGGGCATGGGCCTGATCCTCGTCACCCACGATCTGGGCGTGGTCGCCGGGAGCGTGGACGAGGTGCTGGTGATGCGGGCGGGGCGGGCCGTGGAGCGCGGGCCCGTCGGGGAGGTGCTGGGCGCGCCGCGGGCCGCGTACACCAAGGAGCTGCTGGCGGCGGTGCCGCGGGTGGACGCCGTACGGCAACGGCCCGCGGCGCCTTTCGCGGCGGCCCCCGAGGAACCGCTGCTCGAAGCCGTCGGGCTGCGGCGGGAGTTCGGGCGGCGCGGGGCGCGGACGACCGCCGTCGAGGACGTCTCGCTGACCGTACGGGCCGGCGAGACGCTCGGCCTGGTCGGCGAGTCCGGCAGCGGCAAAACCACGGTCGGCCGGATGCTGGTCCGCCTCCTGGACCCCACCGCGGGCACCCTGCGCTACCGCGGCCACGACCTCGGCGCGCTGGGCGAGCGCGCGCTGCGGCCGCTGCGCGGCGAGCTGCAGATGGTCTTCCAGGACCCGGTCGCCTCGCTCAACCCGCGCCGCAGCATCGGCGAATCGGTGGCCGACCCGCTGCGCGCCGCGGGCGGGCTCGACGACGCGGGTGTGGTGCGGCGGGCCGAGGAACTGCTGGAGCTGGTCGGGCTCGACCCGGCGTGGTACCACCGCTATCCGCACGAATTCAGCGGCGGCCAGCGCCAGCGGGTCGGCATCGCGCGGGCGCTGGCCCCCTCGCCCCGGCTGCTGGTCTGCGACGAACCGGTCTCCGCGCTGGATGTCACGACCCAGGCGCAGGTGCTGGAACTGCTGGGCCGACTGCGCCGGGAACTGGGCCTGGCGATGATCTTCATCGCCCACGATCTGGCCGTCGTGCGGGCGGTCAGCGACCGGGTGGCGGTGATGCGCGCCGGGCGCATCGTGGAGGAAGGCCCGGTCGACACCGTGTACGACCGCCCCGAACACCCCTACACCCGCAAGCTCCTGACGGCCGTTCCGGTACTCGATCCCCGGGTCGCCGCAGATAGGCGGGCGCTACGGACCGTCGCCTGACGCTCACATAGCGCGTCGAAACGCCCCTAGGGGTGGAAAGTTACGCGCGTTCACCCCTTCCGGTGGCGCGACGGACAACCGTCCATCGCGCCACCGGCGCCTTTGCATAGCTTCTTCCTGCAGGTGACGGCCCGGCCGTCGCGCCAGGGACGCCGACAGAGGGAACGGGGGTGCACTCGATGCGCATCGCATTGCTCACCGAGGGTGGCTATCCGTATGCGACCGGTGAGTCGCACGCGTGGTGCGACCGGCTCGTGCGCGGGCTCACCACCCATGAATTCGACGTCTACGCCCTGACCACCCACCCCCGCCAAGCGGCCGGGAGCCCGCCACGGCTGCCCGCACACGTACGGCCGGCGGGCACCGCGCCGCTGTGGGGCGCCTTCCCCGACGAGCACCGCCGCCCCGCCGAGGAGCGCTGGGGCCGCGCCGCCGGACGGCGCGAACGGCGCCGCTTCGCCGGCCACTTCGCCGACCTCGCGGCGGCCTTCACCGCGACGCCCGCCGGGGAGGGCCGTACGGGCCCCGACCACCTCATGATCGACAAGGCGGACCGTTTCGCCGCCGGGCTCTACGGGCTCGCCGACCTCGCCCGCACCCACGGCGGCCTGCCCGCGCTGCTCCGCTCCGAGGACGCCGTACGCATCCTGGAAGCCGCCTGCCGCGCCCCCCGCGCCCTGCCCGCCGCCCACGGCGCCCAGGTACGGGACCTGCTCACCGTCACCGAAGAGCTCGAACGCGCGCTGCGCCCCCTCTCGCTGGACTGGTACGGCGACCCCCAGGGCCTGGGCGGCGCGGACCTCTGCCACGCCACCTCCGGCGGTGCCGCCGCCCTCCCGGGGCTGCTGGCCAAACGCTTCTTCGGCACCCCGCTCCTGGTCACCGAGTACGGCGTACGGCTGCGCGAGCACTACCTCGCGCGCGCCACGGCGCCCCTGACAGCGCCGGTGCGCGCCCTGCTCGCCGCCTTCCAGAAGGCGCTGGCCGCCGAGACCTACGCCCAGGCGGCGCTGATCACCCCCGGCAACACCCACACCCGGCGCTGGCAACAGCGCTGCGGCGCGGACCCCGCCCGGCTGCGCACCGTCCACGAAGGCATGGACGCCGGCCGCTTCGCCGCGGTCGCCGATGCCGAAGCCGACGACTCCAAGACCCTGGCGTGGGTCGGCGCCATCGAGCCTGCCAAGGACATCATCGGCCTGCTCCACGCCTTCGCGGAGATCCGCAGAAGCGAGCCGGAGGCGACCCTGCGGATCATCGGCGGCGTCGGCCGCGACCCCCAGGCGCCCGGCTACCGCGCCCACTGCCGGGCGCTCGCCGCCCAGCTCTTCCCCGACGAGGCCGCCGACGACCGCACCGCCGGCGAGAACCCCGTCAGCTTCGAGGAGATCGGCAGCCCCGAGGTGCCCACCGTGGAGGACGCCTACGCCTGCGGCACGGTGCTGGTCCTCTCCAGCGCCGTCGAGGGATTCCCGCGCTCCCTGGTCGAGGCGATGTTCTGCGGCCGCGCCACGGTCTCCACCGACACCGGAGCGGTCCCCGAAGTGATCGGCGGCACCGGCCTGATGGTCCCGCCGCGCAACCCCCATGCCCTCGCCGAGGCCTGCCGCGCGCTGCTCGGCGACCCCGACCGACGGGCCCGGCTGGGCGCGGCGGCCCGCGCGCGGGCGCTCGAACTGTTCACCGTGGAGCAGAACATCGCGGCATTTCGTGGCATCTACCTGGAGCTGATCTCGCACGCCCCGGGCCGCCCGGCCGCCTCCGGCGCGGCCTACGCGGACGGCGTGCCGCGGCCGTTCGACAGCCCCGCCGAGTCCCATGTGCCCGGCCACTGGGCCGCGGCCTGCGCGGGGCGGACGCCCAGCTGGGCGGCGGGGGAGGGACGGGACGGCGCCGGCGTGCAGGCCTGCGCCGTTCCCGTCCCGTCCGCAGGGAGAGGAGAGGGAACATGACCGCGCCCACCCGCAAGGAAGCCGTCGCACGCCCCGTACGCCGGGGCCCCGCCGACCCCGTACGGGCCCTGATGCACCGCCACCGGGAGCTGTGCGCACACGCCGTCGACCCGCTGGAGATCGCCGCCGGCCTGGAGGCGCACGGCGTCACCGACCGCACCGCCGCCCGCTGTCGTCACCGCGACGTCTTCTCGCTGGCCGAGGAGCTGTACGCCCGGGTGCCGCGCGCCGAGGACACCGAGGCCGCCGCGCCCGCGGCCGAATGCGCACCGCGGTCCCTGGGCGTACGGGCGGCGCTGCAACTGCTGCCCGGCGCGGTCTGCGCCGCGACCGTCGCCGCGCTCGCCGCCGTCGAACCGTCAACTCCCCTGACCCGCCCGGCGGTCACCGTCGCGGGTGGCGCGCTCACCGCCCTCGCGGTCCGGCTGGCCGTCCGCACCGGACCGCTGCGCTCGCGCCACCACGGCGGCGGCGCCGCGGGCCTGTGGATCTGCTGGACCGTGGGCTACGCGGTCTACGGCGACTGGCTGCTGACCGAACTCCTCGGCGGCGGGCCCGATCTGCCGCCGCACCCCCGGGCCGCCACCGCCACCGCCGTGGCGCTGGCCTGCGCCGTCGCGCCCGCCGCCGGATGCGCCCGCTGGTTCGCCCGCCGCGGCCGGCGCGGCCTGGCCGCAAGCTGCCGGCTGACCGAACTCGCCGCCCGCATCCGCCCGTTGCTCCTCGGCGCCACCGCCCTCTTCCTCGGCGCCCTGCTGGCGCTGCTGACCGGCGCGCGCGCCGTCCTCGGCGGCATCGGCACCACGGACCTGACCGCCGCGGCCGCCCTCGGGGTGCTGCTCTTCCTCGCCCGGCTGCTCGCCGTCCACGGCTACCCCCGGGCCGCGGCGGCCGGCCTCGCCACCGCCGCCGCCCTGGAGGCGCTCGCCCCCGCCCTGGTGCTCACCGCCCGGCTCCCCGGACTGACGCCGCTCGGCGCCCCGGTGGAGACGCTGATCCGCCACGCCGGACCCGCCGCCGTACCCGCCCTCGCCTGCGCCGCCACCGCGCTCGGCCTCCTGGCGTACGGCCTGCGCGCGCTGACCGGCGCCTGGGCGCACTCGCCCGCCCTGCCGGCGGAGGCGGACCGGCCGTGACCCTCCGGATACCCGCCCGGCCTCGCCCGGCCACCTTCGGGCGCTCCCACCGGCCCGGCCACCGCCCCCCGACGGCGCTCCTCCCGGTCGCGCGGCGGCATTGCGCCCCGCACCCCACACCCCCCTCGCACCACGCACCACCCCCGAAGCGGCAGCCCGATACCGCCGCCCCGGTCACTTCGCCGCGGACCCCACCCCCCACGTGGCCCCCGCCCCCAGGGCGGACGCCGACCCCGCGGCCAAAGCCGACCTACTTGCTCGCTTCCCTCGATCCCGCCTTAGGAGCACGACCATGAACGTCCACCCGACCACACGTCACGGGCACCGGGGGGCCGCACGATGAGGGTGCTGCTCATCGGCGCCAACGGCTACCTCGGCCGCTATGTCGCCGACCGCCTGCTCGCCGACCCCGCCGTCCAGCTCACCGTCCTCGGGCGGGGCGACGACGCCGACGTCCGCTTCGACCTGGCCACCGGCAGCCCCGGCGCGCTGACCCGCTTCCTCGACGCCGTCCACCCCGGCGTCGTCGTCAACTGCGCGGGCGCCACCCGCGGCGGCGCCCGCGAGCTGACCCGGCACAACACCGTCGCGGTCGCCACCATCTGCGAATCCCTGCGGCGCAGCGGCTGCGGCGCCCGCCTCGTCCAGCTGGGCTGCGCCTCCGAGTACGGGCCCTCGCAGCCCGGCTCCTCCACCGCCGAGGACGCGGTGCCGCGCCCCGGAGGCCCCTACGGCGTGAGCAAGCTGGCCGCCACCGAGCTGGTCCTGGGCTCCGGCCTCGACGCCGTCGTCCTGCGCATCTTCTCGCCGGTCGGCCCCGGCACCCCGGCCGGATCCCCGCTCGGCCGGCTCGCCGAGGCGATGCGCCGCGCCATGCAGTCCAACGACAGCGAACTCAAGCTCGGCGGGCTCGGCGTCCAGCGGGACTTCGTCGACGTACGGGACGTCGCCCGTGCCGTGCACGCCGCCTCCCTCTCCGCCGCGCAGGGCGTCGTCAACATCGGCACCGGCCGCGCCGTACGGCTGCGCGAGGCCGCCTCCGTACTCGCCCGGGTCGCCGGCTTCGGCGGCGCGCTGCACGAGCTCGACTCGCCGCCCGCCCGCCTGGTCATCCCCGGGCCCGGCCCCGGCCCCGACCACCCGATGGACCGGCCGCCCGCCACCTACCCGTACCCGGACGGCTGCGGCACCTGGCAGCAGGCGGACGTGCGCACCGCCCGCGACCGGCTCGGCTGGCGCCCCCGGATCGTCCTGGAGGAGTCCCTCGCCGACATCTGGATGGAGGCCGCATGTCGTATCTGACCTCCTCCACCGGCACGGCACGCGCCCCCCTCGGGGCCGGCCCCCTCGGCGTCGGCGTCCCCGGCTTCGCCCATCCCCTGCTCGCGCCCACCGAATGGGCCGCGCTGCTGCGCTGCTCCCGGGGATTCGTCCCCTCGGCCGCAGCCGGGGACGACGGCGCCGGATACGCGGCGCCCCTCCACTGGGCGGTCCTCAACGTCTGCAACGGGCCCGGGGCCCGCCCCGACCCCCACTGCATGCCCGCCGTCGCCCGCCTGCGCGAGACCGGCGTCCGTGTGCTCGGCCACCTCGACACGGGCCGCGGCGCCCGCCCCTTCGGCGAGCTGATCTCCGATGCGCACCGCTTCCTGGAGTGGTACCGCGTCGACGGCTTCTGGCTGGACCGCTGTCCCACGGACCGGACGCTGCTGCCCGAAACCCGGCGGATCGCCACCTGCCTGCGGACCCTGCGCGAGAACACCTACCTCGTCTTCGGCCACGGCACCCACCCCTTCCCCGGCTACGCGGAGTCAGCGGACCAGCTCGTCACCTTTGCCGGCGCCTGGGCCGACTACCGCTGGTCCCAGGTGGCCGAGTGGACCGCCGACTACCCGCCCGAGCGGTTCTGCCACCTCGTGCACGGCGTTCCCCGCTCCCATCTGGAGGAGGCGCTGCGCATCGCCCGCTGGCAGGGAGCGGGCACCGTGTACCTCACGGACCGCCGGGCCGCCGCCGCGGCGGGTACCGCCGGCGGTGCCTGGGAGTCGCTGCCCGGCTACTGGGATGAGTTCGTCTCGCGCATCGGAACGGGTGTCTCGGAATGAAGTAGGGCGTGGCAGTGTTACGAGAGACGCTCCCCGCATCAGTGGGGACGGTCCCGTACTGCCATAACGACCAACGGAGTCCCCGTGTCGCTGCCACCCCTGGTCGAGCCCGCATCCGAGCTCACCGTAGACGAGGTCCGCCGGTACTCCCGCCACCTGATCATCCCCGATGTCGGGATGGACGGGCAGAAGCGGCTGAAGAACGCCAAGGTGCTGGCCGTCGGCGCCGGCGGTCTGGGCTCGCCGGCGCTGATGTACCTTGCCGCGGCCGGCGTCGGCACCCTCGGCATCGTGGAGTTCGACGAGGTCGACGAGTCGAACCTGCAGCGCCAGATCATCCACAGCCAGGCTGACATCGGCCGCTCCAAGGCCGCGTCCGCCAAGGACACGGTGCTCGGCATCAACCCGTACGTCACGGTCAACCTGCACGAAGAGCGCCTCGACTCCACGAACGTCATGGAGCTCTTCTCCCAGTACGACCTGATCGTCGACGGTACGGACAACTTCGCCACCCGTTACCTGGTCAACGACGCGTGCGTGCTGCTGAACAAGCCGTACGTATGGGGTTCGATCTACCGCTTCGACGGCCAGGCGTCGGTGTTCTGGTCCGAGCACGGCCCCTGCTACCGCTGCCTGTACCCGGAGCCCCCGCCGCCGGGCATGGTCCCCTCCTGCGCCGAGGGCGGCGTCCTGGGCGTGCTGTGCGCCTCCATCGGCTCCATCCAGGTCAATGAGGCCATCAAGCTGCTCGCCGGCATCGGCGACCCGCTGGTCGGCCGCCTGATGATCTACGACGCCCTGGAGATGACCTACCGCCAGGTCAAGGTCCGCAAGGACCCGAACTGCGCGGTCTGCGGTGAGAACCCCACCGTCACCGAGCTCATCGACTACGAGGCCTTCTGCGGCGTCGTCTCCGAGGAGGCCCAGGAGGCGGCCGCCGGCTCCACGATCACTCCCAAGCAGCTCAAGGAGTGGATCGACGCCGACGAGAAGATCGACATCATCGACGTCCGCGAGCCGAACGAGTACGAGATCGTCTCGATCCCCGGCGCCCGGCTGATCCCGAAGAACGAGTTCCTGATGGGCACCGCCCTCCAGGACCTCCCCCAGGACAAGAAGATCGTCCTGCACTGCAAGACGGGCGTCCGCTCCGCCGAGGTGCTGGCCGTGCTGAAGTCCGCGGGCTTCGCCGACGCCGTCCACGTCGGCGGCGGCGTCATCGGCTGGGTCAACACCGTCGAGCCGGAGAAGCCGATCTACTAGGCAGCCACGCAAAAGGCGCCGGTCCGCGCAGTGCGGACCGGCGCCTTTCGCATGCCCTCAGGCCGCTCAGATCTCGCCCTTACGGGTCAGATAGCTGAAGGCCAGCCAGCCCGGCAGCACCGGCAGCCAGAACACCATCAGCCGGAACAGCAGCACCGCCGGGAACGCCGTGGCACTCGCGAGCCCGGCGATCGTCAGCGCACCGAGCAGCGCACTCTCGACGGCACCCAGACCACCAGGCGTGGGGGCGGCCGAGCCCAGGGCGTTGCCGGCGAGGAAGGCGACCGCGATGCTCGCGTAACTGATCTTGTCGCCGCCGCCGAACGCGCGGATCGACGCGTCAAGGCACATCACGTTCGCCGCCGTCAGCAGCAGCATCCCGCCGATGCCCGTGATCAGCTTCCGCGGCCGCTGGAGGATGTCCAGCATCCGCGGGACCACCCCGGCGAACAGCGACCGCACCCGCGTCGAGACGAACTTGCGCAGCGCCGGTACGGCGGTCACCACCAGCACCAGTACGGCCACCGTCAGCAGCCCCGCGATGACCGTACGGGACGGCGAGATCTGCGGCGCGTGCTCGGTGCCGGTCAGATAGCCGAAGGCCAGCAGCAGCAGGATGTGCGAGCCCAGGCCGAACAGCTGGGAGGCGCCGACGCTGGCCACCGCCAGGCCCGGCCGGACCCCGGCGCGCTGGAGGAAGCGGGTGTTGAGCGCCACCCCGCCGATCGCCGCGGGCGCCACCAGCTTCACGAAGTTGCCCGCGATCTGCGCGAGGACCGTCCTGACGAACGGCACCTTCTCCGTGACGAAGCCCAGCAGGCTCATCGCCGCCGCGGGGTACGTCAGCGCCGAGAAGAACATCGCCACCAGGACCCACTCCCACCGGGCCTCGCTGATGACGTCGCCCAGGTTGAAGTTGGTCAGCTGCGACATCAGCAGATACGCCGCGAACGCCCCGGCGATCCAGCTGATCAGGATGCGCGGGCTCAGCCGCTCCAGCTTCGCCGGCTCGATCACCGCCGTCGGGCGGATCAGCAGCACCTGGCGGCGGATCTGGGCCAGCAGATCCTCCTCGCGGGCCTCCTCCGACGCCTCCTCCAGGGCGCGCTTCTCAGCGTTCTTCGCGGCGTGCCGCTCGGCCCGCAGCGTCTTGCGGTCCTTGGGGCCCGCCGCCTCCCGGGCCTCGCGCGCCTCCTTGGCGGCCTGGGACGCGGCCAGTACGGCCTCCCGCTCGCGCTTGGCACGCTCGCGGGCCAGCTGGCGCAGCGTGGCGCGGGTGGTGCGGCTGAGCGCGATCGGCTGGAGCAGCGGGAGGCTGTCGGCGACCGCGTCCGGGCCGAGCACCTCGACGGCCGCGGCCACCGCCCGCTCGGCGCCCACCCGCAGCCCGCAGGTGGCCAGCAGCTGGGCGATGTCCATCCGCAGCACGAGGTCCCCGGCCGCGATCTCGCCGCCGCGCAGCTCGGTCAGGACGATGTTGCCGGAACGATCCACCAGAAGCGCATCGCCCACCAGCCGCCGGTGCGCGATCCGCCGCGACTGCAGCGCCTCGACCTGCCGCCAGGCGCTGTGCATCAGCGCATCGGTGATCTCCTCGTCGGCCAGCGCGTCGAACGTGCGGCCGCCGATGTGCTCGTAGACCAGCATCACCGCGTCCGGGCCGAGCTCGGAAGTGGCGATCAGCTTGGGGGCGTTGGCGCCGGCCGCGATCGCCGCGTACGCCAGCAGCGCCTCCTGCTCCAGGGCCTGGCGCAGCGACTGCAGGCTGCGGCGCTGATTGATGCCGCGCAGCGACAGCCGCCGCCACACCCGGTAGAAGAAGCCCTGCGCCTGCTGCTCGCGGTCCACGACGGTGACGTCGATGGGCGGGCCGTCCTCCAGGGTGACGAGGTAACGACGGCCGCGGTCGGCGTTCTCACGGTGGTCCGGGTTCGCTGCCTTCCCGGAGGTCCCGGCGTTCTCGGCGTTCTCGGCGCGCATCGCGCTGACCGGGTGGAAGCCGACCCGGCGCAGCCCCGCGAGGAGGTTCTGGCCGGTGGGACGGACGTTGGGGGAGCCGACCGCGTACAGGGTGCCGTAGGCGACGGTCCAGCCGATCAGCACGGTCGTGACGATCGCGAACGGCGTCGTGTACCGGCCGACCAGCACCGCGAACGCGTCCAGCAGCAGGACGGCCCACATCGCGACCCGCCACCGCGGCCGCCGGGACATGCCCACCGCCGTCATATAGGCGATCACGGGCGCCAGATAGCTGTGCACCGGCGCCGACAGGGAGCCGTTCTCCAGCGGCTGGGTCAGCGCCGCCCGGATGGAGGGCGGTGCCGCCTCGGCCACCCACAGATCGGTGGCCAGCGACACGCCGTGCGCCAGTACGGCCGCCAGCACGCCGTCCGCGATCCGCAGCCCGTCCCGCTTGATCAGCCGCTCCACCGCGAACGCCACCGGCACGATCAGCACCGCGACGCTGGACGTCAGCCCGGCCAGGTTGATCAGCAGCTCGGGCGCCGCCCCGAAGCCCTTGCCGATGTCGTTCTTCAGGCCCTGGGTGGTGCCGTGCGCGAAGGTGGCGAGCCCCAGGACCAGCGCGATCCCGACGATGCCCAGCAGCAGCCGCAGCAGGTCGGAGGGGCGGTGCACCCGGGCGGGCAGCAGCGGCTCGTCGCCGGAGACCCGGTCGACGTGGAACTCGCCGTGCTCGTCGGCGCTCAGATCCGCGCGGTGCGAGCCCGTACGGGGCGCGGCCGCGGCCGGCTGCTCGTCCTTGCGCTCGGTCCGCCGTCGCTCCTTGCCGCCTGAGGGCGGCTCCTCCTCACGGCGCGCGCGTGGCTCGGGGTCCGCGGGCTCTTTCGGCCTCTCGGACGCCTCGGGTGGTTCGGCCTTCTTGATCGTGCTCGCCTTTTCCGTCGGCTTGGGGGAGCCGGCAGCCAGCGCGTCAGGGGCGCCCGCCTCCCGTGGAGGCGCCGCACCCTGCTGCTCGGCCGTCTCTTCTTGATCTCGTATCACCAGTCACCGTCCGGAAGATGGTGGCACGGCCGACCAGTGGTGGGGGGCATCAGGGTGCATTTCGGGGGCGCGGGAAGCGGAACGATCTCCACCGCTCCACGCCGACGACACCTGGCCGGCGGACCGCCACGGAACCCTGGACCGTGTGTCCGATCCCATTGTCGGTGCCGTGCGGCAGGATGGACCGAATGAGTGGGAGTGGAGAGACGGAGGCGGACACCGAAGCCGCTGAACTGCCCGCATACGCGGAACGCGTACTGAGCGTCGCCGAGCTGATCCCGGCCGGACGGGTCATGACGTACGGCGATGTCGCCGAGTGGCTCCGCGACGAGGAGCGGCCCGAAGGAGATCCCCCGGCGGGCGCCGGCGGGCGACGGGAGGGCGGCCCGCGCCAGGTGGGACGGGTGATGGCCCTCTACGGCGGCGCGGTGCCCTGGTGGCGGGTGGTCCGCTCGGACGGCGTACTCCTGCCCGGCCATGAGCTGCGCGCGCTGGCGCACTACCGCGAGGAGGGCACGCCCTTGCGGCCCGCCGCTCGCTCGGCCGAAGGCCATATACCGCGGCTGGACATGCGACGGGCCCGCTGGGACGGCTCGTGAGCCGACTGGCGTAGCGTTCTCCGGCACCGCCGTCACGCACGGCCCGGTGCCCGGCGCCCCGAGGCGTGCCCACCACCCGCACCCCACCCCGATCAGCAACCCCACCAGGACCGGCGATCCACGTGAGTTCCTCCTTCTCGGCCGTCCCGTCGTCGCCGCACCGCGCGGCGCGGCGGGATGCCCCCGGCGCGTACCGACTGGTGCGCACCCCGCCGGTGCCGGTGGATCCTCCTGCCTTGGACGCGGCCCAGCGCGCCGTGGTTGACCACCGCCACGGACCGCTCCTGGTGCTCGCCGGTCCCGGCACCGGCAAGACCACGACCCTCGTGGAGTCGGTGGCCGCCCGCGTCCGCGACGGCGCCGACCCCGAGCGGATCCTCGTCCTCACCTTCAGCCGCAAGGCCGCCGTGGAACTCCGCGACCGCCTCGCCGCCCGCACGGGCACTGCAGAGGGGCAGCCCGAAGGGCTTCCGGCGAAGGGTGGTGGGCGACGGGTGGGCGCGCCTCAGGCCACCACCTTCCACTCCTTCGCCTACGCCCTGGTCCGCGCCCACCAGGACGCCGACCTCTTCGCCGACCCGCTGCGCCTGCTCTCCGGCCCCGAACAGGACCTGCTCGTCCGCGAACTCCTCGAAGGCCAGGCCGAACTGGCCGGCGACGGCCGCGCCCAGGTGAGCTGGCCCGACGAGCTGCGCGCCTGCCTGACCACCCGCGGCTTCGCCGACGAGGTCCGCGCGGTGCTCGCCCGCAGCCGCGAACTGGGCCTGGGCCCCGACGCCCTCGGCGCCTTCGCCCGGCGCACCGGCCGCCCCGACTGGAGCGCCGCCGCGGCCTTCCTGGCCGAATACCTCGACGTCCTCGACGCCCAGGGCGTCCTCGACTACGCCGAACTGATGCACCGCGCCGTACTGCTCACCGAGACGCCCCGCGTCGCCGCCGGACTGGCCGCCGCCTACGACGCGGTCTACGTCGACGAGTACCAGGACACCGACGTCGCCCAGGTCCGGCTGCTGCGCGCGCTCGCCGGCCACCAGGGCCCGCCCGGCACACCGGGCTCCCCGGGCCGTACGCTCCTCGCCTTCGGCGACCCCGACCAGTCGATCTACGCCTTCCGCGGCGCCGACGTCGGCGGCATCCTCGACTTCCCCCAGGCCTTCCGGCGCCCCGACGGCACCCCTGCCCCGGTGGAGGTCCTGCGCACCTCCCGACGCTCCGGCGCGACCCTGCTGGCCGCCACGAGGCTGCTCACCCACCGGATGCCGCTCACCCGCCTGCCCGCCCGGAAGGTACGGGCCCACCGCGAACTGGCCCCCGTACGCGACGGCGGCCGCGTCGAGGCGTACACCTACCCGACACCGGGCGCCGAGCTCGACAACATCGCCGACATCCTGCGCCGCGCCCACCTGGAGGACGGCGTGCCCTGGCGCGACATGGCCGTCCTCGTACGCGCCGGCGGCCGCTCGATACCCGCCGTACGCCGGGCGCTCACCTCCGCCGGAGTGCCCCTCGACATCGACGGCGACGACCTCCCGCTGCGCCACGAACCGGCCGTCGCGCCCCTCCTGACCGCCTTGCGCGCGGCGGCCCGGGCGGCCCTGGACGCCCCGGCCGACGAGCCGCAGCCGCTCGACACCGAGACCGCCCTGGACCTGCTGACCTCACCCCTGGGCGGCATGGACGCCACCGACCTGCGCCGCCTGGGGCGCGCCCTGCGCGAGGAGGAGCGGGCCGCCGGCCAGGCGCTGCCCCGGCCCTCCGACGAGCTGATCGCCCAGGCCCTCGCCGAACCACAGCGCCTGGTGGCCCACGATCCGGCGTACGCCCGCGGCGCCCAGCGGCTCGGCCTGCTGCTGCGCAAGGCCCGCGAACTCCTCGCCGGCGGCGGCACCGCCGAAGCGGCCCTGTGGGAACTGTGGGACGGCACCCCCTGGCCGGGCCGCCTGGAGCGGGCCGCCCGCCGCGGCGGCGCCGCCGCGCGCAACGCCGACCGCGACCTCGACGCCGTCGTCGCCCTCTTCGAGACCGCCGCCCGCGCCGAGGAACGCACCGGCGGCCGCGGCGCCCTCAACTTCCTCGAAGAGCTCGACGCCCAGGACATCGCCGCCGACACCCTCACCCGCCGCACGGTCCGGCCCGACGCCGTACGCCTGATGACCGCACACCGCGCCAAGGGCCTGGAATGGCGCCTCGTGGTCGTCGCCGGCGTCCAGGAAGGGCTCTGGCCCGACCTGCGCCGCCGCGGCTCCCTCCTGGAGGCCGACCGCATCGGCCGCGACGGTCTGGCCGAACCCCTCACCCCCGGGGCGCTGCTCGCCGAGGAACGCCGCCTGTTCTACGTGGCCGCCACCCGCGCCCGCGAACGCCTGGTCGTCACCGCCGTCAAGGCCGCCGCCGACGACGGCGACCAGCCCTCCCGCTTCCTGACCGAGCTCGGCATCACCCCCCAGGACGTCACCGGCCGCCCCCGCCGCCCCCTCTCCGTCGCCGCCCTCGTCGCCGAACTGCGCGCCACCACCGTCGACCCGGCCGCCACCGACGCGCTGCGCGACGCCGCCGCCCGGCGGCTCGCCAAACTGGCCGCGCTCACCGACGACGACGGCCACCCCCTGGTCCCCGCCGCCCACCCCGACAGCTGGTGGGGCCTGCACGAACCCACCCACAGCGGCGTCCCGCTGCGCGACCGCGACCGGCCCGTGGTGCTCTCCGGCAGCGCCCTCGACCAGCTCGCCAACACCTGCTCCCTCCAGTGGTTCCTGGGCCGCGAGGTCAAGGCCGACACACCCGCCACCGCCGCCCAGGGCTTCGGCAACGTCATCCACGTCCTCGCCGACGAGGTCGCCTCCGGCCGCAGCCCCGCCGACCTGAACGTCCTGATGGCGCGCCTGGACTCCGTCTGGGACGCCCTCGCCTTCGACGCCCCCTGGAAGTCCCGCCAGGAAAAGGACACCGCACGCGCCGCCCTGGAACGCTTCCTGCGCTGGCACGTCATGGCACGCGACACCCACGGCCGCCACGCCGTCGCCGCCGAACACGGCTTCGACGTCACCCTCGAAGCCGGCGCCTACCAGGTCCGCATCCGCGGCAGCATGGACCGCGTCGAACGCGACCCCCAGGGCCGCGCCTACGTCGTCGACTTCAAGACCGGCAAGAACAAACCCACCGGCCCCGAGGTCGCCCGCCACCCCCAGCTCGCCGTCTACCAGCTCGCGGTGCGCGAGGGCGCGGTCGACGACGCCTTCGACGGGCACACCCCCGACCCCGGAGGCGCGGAGCTGGTCCACCTGCGCCTCGGCGCGCCCCAGAAGGAAGGCGGCGACGCGCTGCCCGCCGTACAGGCGCAGCCGCCGCCCGAGGAGGGCGGCGAATGGGTCGGCGAACTGCTCGCCACCGCCGCGGGCCGCGTCCTGGAGGAACGCTTCACGCCCACCACCGGCACGCACTGCACCCACTGCGCCTTCCGCGCCTCGTGCAGCGCCCGGCCGGAGGGGCAGCACATCGTGGAGTGAGCCCGCCGGTTCCGGCCGGGAAGGGTCCTGACCTGCGCAAACGGCCCGGCCCGCGGCGATTGTCAGTGCCGCCCGTTACGGTTTGCGATGTGTCAGCCCGCATCACCGACCCCGAGCAGCTCAAGGAGCTCCTCGGCATCCCGTTCACTCCGGAGCAGACGGCGTGCATCACCGCCCCGCCCGCCCCGCAGGTCATCGTGGCCGGAGCCGGCTCCGGCAAGACGACGGTCATGGCCGCGCGCGTGGTCTGGCTGGTGGGCACCGGCCAGGTCGCCCCCGAACACGTCCTCGGGCTGACCTTCACGAACAAGGCCGCCGGCGAGCTCGCCGAGCGGGTGCGCGCCGCCCTGCTGGCGGCCGGTGTCACGGACCCCGACCCCCTCCCCGCCGACGGCCCCGGGGCGGACCGGCCCCCCGGAGAGCCGCGCATCTCCACGTACCACTCCTTCGCCGGCCAGCTCCTCAAGGACCACGGCCTGCGCATCGGCCTCGAGCCCAGCGCCCGCCTCCTCGCCGACGCCACGCGCTTCCAGCTCGCCGCCCGCGTCCTGCGCGCCGCCCCCGGCCCCTACCCGGCGCTCACCAAGTCCCTGCCCGCCCTGGTGGAGGACCTCCTCGCCCTCGACGGCGAGCTCGCCGAACACCTCGTGGACCCCGCCCGCCTCCACGCCTACGACAGCGACCTGCTCGCCACCCTGGACGGCGTCAAGCTCACCAACGCCGATCTGCGCAAGATCCCGGAGACCGCCCGCGCCCGCCGCGAACTCCTCGACCTCGTCGGCGCCTACCGCGACGAGAAACGCCGCCGCGACCTCCTCGACTTCGGCGACCAGATCGCCCTGTCCGCCACCCTCGCCACCACCCGCCCCGAGGTCGGCCAGGCCCTGCGCGACGAATTCCGCGTCGTCCTCCTGGACGAGTACCAGGACACCTCCGTCGCCCAGCGCCTCCTGCTCTCCGGCCTCTTCGGCGCAGGCACCGGGACCGCCGACGGGAGCGCCACCGGGTCCGGCACCGGGTCCGGCACCGGGTCCGCCACCGGGTCCGCCACCGGGCACGCAGTCACCGCCGTCGGCGACCCCTGCCAGGCCATCTACGGCTGGCGCGGCGCCTCCGTCGCCAACCTCGACGACTTCCCCGCCCACTTCCCCTTCGAGGACGGCACCCCCGCCCGCCGCTTCGCCCTCAGCGAGAACCGCCGCAGCGGCGGCCGTCTCCTCGACCTCGCCAACGGCCTCGCCGCACCCCTGCGCCAGATGCACGAAGGCGTCGAGGCGCTGCGTCCCGCCCCCGGCGCCGAACGCGACGGCACGGTCCGCTGCGCCCTGCTGCCCACCCACGCCGAAGAGCTCACCTGGCTCGCCGACTCCCTCGCCCACCTCGTCCGTACGGGCACCCCGCCCGGCGAGATCGCCGTACTGTGCCGCACCGCGGCCGACTTCGCGCGCATCCAGGGCGAGCTGGTCGCCCGCGACATCCCCGTCGAGGTCGTCGGCCTCTCCGGGCTCCTCCACCTCCCCGAGATCGCCGACCTCGTCGCCGTCTGCCAGGTCCTCCAGGACCCCACCGCCAACGCCTCCCTGGTCCGCCTCCTCATCGGCCCCCGCTGGCGCATCGGCCCCCGCGACCTCGCCCTCCTCGGCCGCCGCGCCCGCACCCTCGTCCACCACGGCGGCCCCTCCGACGACCCCGAACAGCGGCTCGCCGAAGCCGTCGAGGGCACCGACCCGGCCGAGACCATCTCCCTCGCCGACGCCCTCGACACCTTCCTGGAAGCCGACGGCCCCGACGACGGCCTGCCCTTCTCCGCCGACGCCCGCATCCGCTTCGCCCGCCTCGCCACCGAGCTCCGCGACCTGCGCCGCGCCCTGAGCGACCCGCTCATGGACGTACTGCACCGCGTCCTGGCCACCACCGGCCTCGAGGTCGAGCTCTCCGCCTCCCCGCACGCCCTCGCCGCCCGCCGCCGCGAAACGCTCGGCACCTTCCTCGACATCGCGGCCGGCTTCGCCGCCAAACAGGGCGGCGCCGCCCTCGACGGCGAGGCCTCGCTGCTCGCGTTCCTCGGCTTCCTGAGCACCGCCGCCCAGTACGAAAAGGGCCTGGACAGCTCCCTCCCAGGCGGCGACAACACCGTCAAGGTGCTCACCGCCCACAAGTCCAAGGGCCTGGAATGGGACGTCGTCGCCGTCCCCGGCCTGGTCGCCAAGCAATTCCCCAGCGAACAGGCCCGCGAGTCCTGGATCACCCAGCCCAAGGTCCTCCCGCACGCCCTGCGCGGCGACGCCGCCACCCTCCCCGACGTCGAGGAATGGGCCGCCCGCGGCCTGAAGGACTTCAAGGAGGCGATGAAGCACCACCAGGAGACCGAGGAACTCCGCCTGGGCTACGTCACCTTCACCCGCCCCCGCTCCCTCCTCCTCGGCTCAGGCCACTGGTGGGGCCCCACCCAGAAGCGTCCCCGTGGCCCCTCCGCCTTCCTCCACGCCCTGCGCGAGCACTGCGAGGCAGGCCACGGCGAGATCGAGGCCTGGGCCGACGCCCCGGAAGAGGACGCCGAAAACCCCACCCTCACCGAGGCCGCCGCCGACCAGGCCTGGCCGCTCCCCCTGGACCCCGCCGCCACCGCCCGCCGCCGGGCCGCCGAGGCCACGGTCCTCGGCCACCTGGCACGGCTCGGCAAGGCCCCGGCTCCGATCCCCGCCCAGGCCCCCGCTCTCCCCTCCGGGTCGCTCTTCGCCGACGATCCCGAGTGGCCTCCGCCCCCGGACCACGAGGCGGCGGGGGAGCCGTACGACGGCCCGTACGAGGCGCCCTACGCCGAGCCGGAAGCCGACGCCCACCGCGAGTACCCCGATCCGTACGACGACGCCTACGCCGACCCGTACGACAGCCACGCACCCGACGAAGGCGACCCAGTCGACGGCGCCCACGAAGCCGCCCACGAAGCCCGCCACGACACCCCGGCCCACCGCATCATCGCCCAGCGCTCCGCCCCACCCCCCGCCCTCGAGGACACCACCCGCGCCCTCCTCCCCGAGGAACGCCGCACCGTGGGTTCCTGGGACCGCGACCTCGACGCCCTCGCCGACGAGCTGCGCCGCTCCCGGGCAACGGTCACCGACGTCCCCCTCCCGCCGTCCCTGAGTGCCACCCAGCTCCTCCACCTCGCCGCCGACCCCGACGGCTTCGCCCGCGAGCTCGCCCGCCCCATGCCGCGCCCGCCGCTGCCCGGCGCCCGCCGCGGCACCCGCTTCCACGCCTGGGTCGAGTCCCGCTTCGAGGAGCTGACGCTGCCCCTGGCCGGCCCCGACGACCTCCCCGGCGCCGAGCCGGACGACGCGGAGATCGCCGACGAACGCGAGCTGGAAGCCCTCAAGGAAGCCTTCGCCCGCACCCCCTACGCCGACCGCACCCCCTACCGCGTCGAGGCCCCCTTCCAGCTCACACTCGCCGGACGGGTGATCCGCGGCCGGATCGACGCCGTCTACAGGGAGCGCGGCCCCCAGGGCGACCGCTTCGAGATCGTCGACTGGAAGACCACCCGCGCCCAGCCCCGCGGCCGCGGCCCCTGGCGCACCCCAGGAGCCGACCCCCTCCAGCTGGCCATCTACCGCCTCGCCTGGGCCGAGAGGCACGGCCTGCGGCCCTCCGCCGTGGACGCCGCCTTCGTCTACATCCGCAGCGGCGAGGTCGTCAGACCCCGGCGGCTGCCCGGCCGGGCCGGACTCGAGCGCATCCTGCTCGGTGAGACCGCCGACCGCCCACCCCCGGAGGGCCGATAGGCTCGGCCATATGAGCACCACCCCGGACAACGCCGTCCGCGCGTACATCGCCGACCACCGCGAGACGTTCCTCGACGACCTCGCGGACTGGCTGCGCATCCCCTCCGTCTCGGCCGACCCGGAGCGCGCCGGCGAGGTGCGCCGCAGCGCCGAATGGCTCGTCGCGAAGCTCACCGGCACGGGTTTCCCGACCGCCGAGATATGGGAGACCGACGGCCTGCCCGCGGTCTACGCCGAGTGGCCCGCCGGCGACCCGGCCGCGCCGACCGTGCTCGTCTACGGCCACCACGACGTCCAGCCCGCCGCCCGCGAGGACGGCTGGCACACGGACCCCTTCGAGCCGCACACCGTGGACGGCAGGCTCTACGCCCGCGGCGCCGCCGACGACAAGGGCCAGGTCTTCTTCCACACCCTGGGCGTCCGCGCACACCTCGCCGCCACCGGCCGCACCGCCCCCGCCGTCAACCTCAAGCTCCTCATCGAGGGCGAGGAGGAGTCCGGCTCCCCGAACTTCCCGGCCCTGATCGCCCGGCACGCCGACCGCCTCGCCTGCGACGCCGTGATCGTCTCCGACACCGGCATGTGGGCCGAGGACACCCCCACGGTCTGCACCGGCATGCGCGGCCTGACGGACTGTCAGATCGACCTCCGAGGCCCCGACCAGGACATCCACTCCGGCTCCTTCGGCGGCGCCGTCCCCAACCCCGCCACCGAGGCCGCCCGGCTGGCCGCCGCGCTGCACGACGACGACCGCCGCGTCGCCGTCCCCGGCTTCTACGACGGCGTGATCGAGCTCACCGACCGCGAGCGCGCACTCTTCGCCGAGCTGCCCTTCGACGAGGACCGGTGGCTGCGCACCGCGCACTCCCACGCCGCCCTCGGCGAGCGGGGCGCCACCACCCTCGAACGCATCTGGGCCCGCCCCACCGCCGAGGTCAACGGCATCTCCGGCGGCTATCAGGGCCCCGGCGGCAAGACCATCGTGCCCTCCAGCGCCCAGCTCAAGCTCTCCTTCCGGCTGGTCGCGGGCCAGGACGCGGAAGCCGTCCAGCGATCCGTACGCGACTGGGTCGCGGCGCGGCTACCGGCCGGCATCCGCCACGAGATCACCTTCTGGGGCGCCACCCGCCCCTGCCTGACCCCGCTCGACCACCCCGCGCTCCAGTCCGTCGTCCGCGCCATGGGACGCGCCTTCGGCCAGAAGATCCGCTTCACCCGCGAGGGCGGCTCCGGGCCGGCCGCCGATCTTCAGGACGTCCTCGGCGTCCCGGTCCTCTTCCTCGGCATCTCCATCCCGTCCGACGGCTGGCACGCACCGAACGAAAAGGTCGAGCTCGACCTGCTGATGAAGGGCGTCGAGACCGCCGCCCACCTGTGGAGCGACCTGGCGGAGAACTGGCGGCCCCGGCCGGGCACCCCCTGACCCCGCGCGACCCACCCACGCGCCTCCGCCGTCCCGCCCCGCGCCCGTACGCAGCAATCACCCACGCCATAGGGGGAGTTGGAAACAGCAGTGACCACCTGGACCAACGAGCACAGCACCGACCGGCCCATCACCTTCAGCGCGCCCAGCGGCATCGACCGCTCCGCCCACCACCGTCTCGACGAGGCATGGCTCGCGGCGGCCTGGAGCCATCCGACGACGCGCGTCTTCGTGGTGTCCGGCGGCCAGGCACTGATCGACGACACCCCCGACGGCCGCACCGAACTGATCATGACGCCGGCCTTCGAGGCGCCGATGACCGAGGCCCACCGCTACTACCTCGGCACCGACGAAGAGGGCATCAGCTACTTCGCCCTCCAGAAGGACGCCCTCCCCGGCCGCATGGACCAGTCCGCCCGCCCGGCGGGCCTGCGCGAGGCGGGGCTGCTCCTGTCCCCCCGCGACGCGGGACTGCTCGTCCACGCCGTGGCCCTCGAGAACTGGCAGCGCCTGCACCGCTTCTGCTCACGCTGCGGCGAGCGCACCGTCATCGCGGCCGCCGGCCACATCCGCCGCTGCCCCGCCTGCGGCGCCGAGCACTACCCGCGTACGGACCCGGCCGTGATCATGCTCGTCACGGACGAGGAGGACCGCGCACTCCTCGGCCGCCAGGTCCACTGGCCCGAGGGCCGCTTCTCCACCCTCGCCGGGTTCGTCGAGCCCGGCGAGTCCATCGAGCAGTCGGTCGCCCGCGAGGTCTTCGAGGAGGCCGGCGTCGTCGTCGGCGAGGTGGAGTACGTGGCCAGCCAGCCCTGGCCCTTCCCCTCCAGCCTGATGCTCGGCTTCATGGCCCGCGCCACGTCCTCCGAGATCCAGGTCGACGGCGAGGAAATCGAAGAGGCCCGCTGGTTCTCCCGCGAGGACCTGCACGCCGCCTTCGAATCCGGCGAGGTCCTCCCGCCCTACGGCATCTCCATCGCCGCGCGGCTCATCGAGCTCTGGTACGGCAAGCCGCTCCCCAAGCCCTGACCGCACGACACCGTGGGCCGGGCCCGTCACCGGGACCGGCCCACGACCGTGTGCGGCGGAGGTGAGCCGCCTCAGGCACCGATCTTCTGCTTGACCTGCGCCAGGGACGGATTCGTCAGCGTCGAACCGTCCGCGAAGCGCACGGTCGGAACCGTCTGGTTGCCGCCGTTCGCCTTCTCCACGAACGCCGCCGACTCCGGGTCCTGCTCGATATTGATCTCGGTGTACGCGATCCCCTCGCGGTCCATCTGACCCTTCAGCCGACGGCAGTAGCCGCACCAGGTAGTGCTGTACATCGTCACAGTGCCCGCCATGCGCCCCGCGCTCCTTACGTCTCGGTTTCCCTGCCGCCGCGACACCTTGTCCGGCGACGACTAGAGCATGAACGCACGGAGCGGCCGGACCATTCCCGGCCCCTCCGGGGGGACCCCCACCCCCACCCCGCCCCTCCCCAGCCCCTCGCCCCGCGCCGGCCGTCCAGCAGCCCCGTGCCCCACGGCCGCCCGCGCCGCGGCACGGCCCGCCCGCGCCACGCCCCCCACCGCCCCCCAGCGGCCCCCCGCACCCCACCGCCCCGCATACCTCCGCGACAACGCCGCATATCCGCGACCGCCCGATCCGGCCTCGGCAGCTCCAGCCGGAGGATCGCCCCGTCCTCGGCCGCCGGAACACATCACAGCAGAGCCGCGCGTCCCGCGTCGGCATTCATCCACAGCGCCGCGGCGCAGAGTGACCGGAGCCCGGCGCCTGTGGACAACTTTCCCGGGTGCCTCCGCGGACCTGGCAGCATGGCGGGGTGACACCAGCAACGCACTCCACTCTTTTCCCGCAGGTCCCCGAGTCGGCCGACGCGGTGCTCGACGGGCTCGACCCCGAGCAGCGCGAGGTTGCGACGGCCCTGCACGGCCCGGTGTGCGTGCTGGCCGGCGCCGGTACGGGTAAGACCCGCGCGATCACGCACCGGATCGCGTACGGAGTGCGGGCCGGGATCCTGCAGCCGGCCAGTGTGCTCGCCGTCACGTTCACCGCGCGCGCGGCAGGCGAGATGCGGGGGCGGCTGCGGCAGCTCGGCGCGGGCGGCGTCCAGGCCAGGACGTTCCACTCCGCGGCCCTGCGGCAGCTGCAGTTCTTCTGGCCGAAGGCGGTGGGCGGCGACGTCCCGCGGCTGCTCGAGCGCAAGATCCAGCTCGTCGCCGAGGCCGCCGCGCGCTGCCGCATCCGGCTCGACCGCAACGAGCTGCGCGATGTCACGGCCGAGATCGAGTGGTCCAAGGTCACCCAGACCGTGCCCGCCGACTATCCGGCCGCGGTCGTCAAGGCCGGACGGGAAGCGCCGCGCGACCCGGCCGAGATCGGGCAGATCTACGTCACGTACGAACAGCTCAAGCGCGACCGGGGCACCATCGACTTCGAGGACGTGCTGCTGCTCACGGTCGGTGTGCTCCAGGACCGGCACGACATCGCCGAGCAGGTGCGGGCGCAGTATCAGCACTTCGTCGTGGACGAGTACCAGGACGTCAGCCCGCTGCAGCAGCGGCTGCTGGACCTGTGGCTGGGGGACCGCGACAACCTGTGCGTGGTCGGCGACGCCAGCCAGACGATCTACAGCTTCACCGGCGCCACCCCCGACCATCTGCTCAACTTCCGGACCCGCCACCCGAACGCCACCGTCGTCAAGCTCGTCCGCGACTACCGCTCCACCCCGCAGGTCGTCCATCTCGCCAACGCGCTGCTCACACAGGCCAAGGGCCGCGCCGCCGAACACCGGCTGGAGCTGATCTCGCAGCGCGATGCCGGCCCGGAGCCCGCGTACGTGGAGTACGCCGACGAGCCGGCCGAGGCGGAGGGCACGGCCCGGCGCATCCGCGACCTCATCGCCGCCGGTGTCCCGGCCGGCGAGATCGCCGTGCTCTTCCGCATCAACGCCCAGTCCGAGGTCTACGAACAGGCGCTGGCCGACGCCGGCGTGCCCTACCAGCTGCGCGGGGCCGAGCGGTTCTTCGAGCGGCCCGAGGTGCGGGAGGCGGGGGTCAAGCTGCGCGGCGCCGCCCGCTTCGGGGGCAATGACGCGCTGCTCGACGACGCGGTCGGTCTGCCGTCCGAGGTACGAGCGGTGCTCAGCGACATGGGCTGGACGAGCCGGCCGCCGGCCGGATCCGGGGCGGTGCGCGACCGCTGGGAATCCCTGGCGGCGCTGGTGCGGCTGGCCGAGGACTTCGCCAAGGCCCGCCCCGAGGCGACCCTCGCCGATCTGGTCGCCGAGCTGGACGAGCGGGCCAGTGCCCAGCACGCCCCGACGGTCGAGGGGGTCACGCTCGCCTCGCTGCACGCGGCGAAGGGCCTGGAGTGGGACGCCGTGTTCCTGGTGGGTCTCACCGAGGGCATGATGCCGATCACCTACGCCAAGACCGAGGAGCAGATAGAGGAGGAGCGCCGGCTCCTCTATGTGGGGGTGACCCGCGCCCGCCTCCATCTCGGTCTCTCGTGGTCGCTGGCGCGCTCGCCCGGCGGCCGGGCCGTGCGCCGCGCCAGCCGGTTCCTCAGCGGGCTGCGGCCCGGGTCCGGGGCGATGGCCGGGCGCCGTACGGCCGGTACGGTCACGGGCGGCGTGGAGCGCGGTGGCGCGGTGGCGGGGGCGAGCCGGCGCAGGGAGCGCCGTCCGGCCCGTTGCCGGGTCTGCAACAAGACCCTGACGGACGCGGGCGAGATGAAGCTGATGCGCTGTGAGGACTGCCCGTCGGAGATCGACGAGGCGCTGTACGAGCGGCTGCGGGACTGGCGCGCCGAACAGGCCGCCCGGACGCGGCAGCCGGCGTACTGCGTCTTCACCGACAAGACACTGATGGCGATTTCCGAGGCGGTTCCGGGAACCGAATCGGAGCTCGCGGGCATCTCAGGGGTGGGACGGCGAAAGCTGGACCGCTACGGGGCGGACGTGCTGGCACTCTGCGCCGGCGAGGGACTCGTGGACGCGCCGGATGAGCCATCCGAAGGCGCCGCGAAAAACTCGTCGGAAAAATAGTTTGCGTGTGTGGAGCGCAGCCCCATAGCCTTCACAAGCAACGGAGACAACGGAATCTTCCGAGATCCGATGGATCCGTGCTGTACTTGAACAAGCCTGGAACGGGATTCCCGGTCCACCGAGACGCCGAGAGGAGGCGAGCCCAGTGATCAGCTTCATCGAGACCAACAAAATGACCGATCTCTCGGTCGTCGCCACCTGCGCCCTCGGCTCCTCGCTCCCTGGCACCGGTCTGTCCGGCTTCGGCCGCCTGTCCGGTACCGAGGTCGCGCGCCCCGAGTCCCTCACTGTGCTGACGCGCAGTGAGCGCACCGCGCGACCGACCGAGGCACCTGCGGTAGCAGCAGCGGCGGCACGGGTGAATGCCTTTGCCATCGAAGCGGCGGCCAATGGTGCCGGATCCCCGGAGCAGTACCGCAAGCAGCATGAAATGTGGGCCTACCGCGGCCTCGAACCCTGGAGAGATCCAGCCTGATCGGCAGATCAGGTCGGCACCTTCCAGGGCCGCGGAACCCACACCGGGATCCGCGGCCCTTTTGTTTGCCCAACGCGCCCGCCACCAGCCGGGCCGAAACAGACGAGGAACACACACCGTGCAACTGCAGACGCACACCCCGTCCGTAGCGACCGACCTGATCCCTCCGCCCGACCCCCAGGAGAACTCCTTGCTGCCCCTCACCGAGCTCGACGACGAGATCGACCGCCTCGGCACCGCCGTCCCGTGCCGTACCTATGACCCCGAGGTCTTCTTCGCCGAGTCCCCGGCCGACGTCGAGTACGCCAAGACGCTGTGTCAGACCTGTCCCGTCCGTGAGGCCTGCCTCGCCGGCGCCAAGGACCGCCGCGAGCCGTGGGGCGTCTGGGGCGGGGAGCTCTTCGTCCAGGGCGTTGTCGTGGCCCGCAAGCGTCCGCGTGGCCGTCCGCGCAAGAACCCGGTCGCGGCATGAACACCACCGGCACAGGAACGATCGACCGTCCCGTCACTCGGGATCCCAAGAAGCAGGACCCCACGATGAACTCCACCTTCACCGACACGCCCGCCCCCGTGAACGCCGATGCGATCGAGTCGCGTCAGAACAGGAACCACGCCATGCAACTCATCCCAGAAGCCCTGGCGCGTGCGCATATGCATGAACGCCTTCGGGAGGCCGAATCCGAACGCAGGGCCCATCGGCTCGCCGCCGCGCGGCGTATGCAGCGGCGCGCCGAGCGTGCGTCGCTGCGTGCCCGGCGCGCACTGGCCATGGCCGTGATGCAGTAACGGGGGTCTGCATCCACCCACACGGGGTCCGTCCGACAGGGCGGGCCCCGTGTGGCGTTGCGGCGTTGTATCCGGGCTGACGCCGTCTGCGGGGATATCGTCGGATGGTGGAACAGCAGACGCATGAACAGGCGGAGTTGACCGGCGATCACACCGTGTGTGCCGGCTGTGGCGCGGTCGCCAAGGGCACACCGCCGACCTGGACCTGCTCCGTCGAGAACGGGGAGCGTCGTTACTTCTGTGAGGCCTGCGCGCGGGAAAACATCCGGGCCATCGAGGGACGGCTGGACTCCAGCTGGTGGTGAAGGGCGGGCGGCCACCACTCAGGCCGCCCGGTCCGCCGGGCGGCGCGCTCAGGCCGGGCTTTCCCGGACGGCCTCCTTCTCCCCCTTGGCGTGGCTGACGGCTTCGATGTCCGCGTCGATCTCCGCGTCGATCTCCAGGGCGATCTCCGCTTCCTCAGCCGTCAGGCCGGCCTCGACCGCCGTCAGCTCAGCCTCCTCAGCTTCCTCTTCTTCCTCCGGCACGAACCCGGGCAGCCACGCCTCCAGCTCGTCCCGCAGCCGTACCGTCGCCCCCAGCTGGCACAGCACCCCGATCGTGCTCAACGTCACACGGTGGATCAGCAGATACGCGGGCGGCAGATTGAGCCGCTTGCCCAACTGGTGGGCGGGGGAGCGGGGGTCGCCGATCCGGGTCGCCTGCCGGCGCATCCAGTCACGGGTGAAGGTGAACTCCTCGACCTGCGCCGGTTCGATGATCGGCAGCAGATAGTCCAGCACCGCGTCCGGATCCAGCTCGATGGTCTCCTTGACGAAGCCCTCCTCGCACAGCAGCTCGTAGACCGCGTCCGCCTCGCCGTCCAGCGTCATCCGCAGCGAGCTGCCGATGGTCGGCGGCAGGCCCTCGGGCAGCCGGTCCACGGTGCCGAAGTCCAGCACCCCCAGCCGCCACCGGTCCGCGGGGCCGTCCGGGTCGTCCCCGGTCAGCAGCCGGAAGTTGCCCGGATGCGGGTCGGCGTGCAGCAGGCCGGTGCGGGCGGGCCCGGAGAAGAGGAAGCGGGCCAGGAGCTGTCCGGCCCGGTTCCGCTGTTCCTCGGTGCCCTTCGCGATGATCTCGGACAGCGGTACGCCGTCCATCCACTCCGTCACCAGCACCTGGTCGCTCTGGTGGACGACGGCCGGTACGGTCACATCCGGATCGTCGGCGAACTCCTCGGCATGCGCCCGCTGGGCCTCGGCCTCCAGGGCGTAGTCCAGCTCCTCCGAGACCCGGTCGCGCAGCTCGGTGATCAGCGGCTTGATGTCCATGCCCGGGATCAGCGGCCCCAGCAGCCGCGCGAACCGGCTCAGCTGGGTGAGGTCCGACAGCAGCGCCTGACCCGCGCCCGGATACTGCACCTTGACGGCCACCTCCCGGCCGTCGTGCCACACCGCCCGGTGCACCTGGCCGATGGATGCGGCGGCCGCCGGTTTGTCCTCGAACTCCTCGAACAGCTCCCGCCAGTCGTCGCCGAGCCGCTCCGCCAGTACGGAATGCACCGTGCCGGTCGGCATCGGCGGCGCCGCTTCCTGAAGCTTCGTCAGGGCGGCGCGGTAGGGTCCGGCGATCTCCTCCGGCAGCGCGGACTCGAAGACCGACAGCGCCTGCCCGAACTTCATCGCGCCGCCCTTCAGCTCCCCGAGCACCTTGAAGAGCTGTTCCGCGGTGCGCTGTTGGAGCTCGCGACCGACGATCTCGGCGGATCTGCCGCCTATCCGCTTGCCCAGCCCCCAGGTGGCACGGCCGGCGAACCCCAGCGGCAGGGCGGCCAGCTTGGCGGTGCGGGTGACCGCCTTGCGGGGAAGATCAGACATGCGCCCCTCCAACTCACACTGTCCCCCTACCGGGGTTACTCCGTCATTGTGGCGTCTCGTGTTCGAGAATCCGAGGCGCCCGCCCCACTCGCCGAAGCGGCGGCACCGCAGCCGCACTCGCGATGCGGCTCGATCCGCTCCGTGCGCACGCTCGCACACGGCAACGCGAGCTCCATCCGCGCCCCTGTGCACGGCGGGAGTTCGCCGTCGAGGAACGTCAGCGCCTGTACGGCGGCGAGCCCGGCCACCGCCGACGCCAACGCGGCATCACACGCCGGCACGGCCGTCGATGCGCGTCCCGACCGCCACTGCGAGAGCAGCCGGGGCCAGGCCGGCTCCGCATCCGTACGCCGTAACTCGTCGCAGCGCGCGCACGCCGAACCGCCCGGCAGGACCAGCGGACCCACCACTCCCGTGCCCTCGATCACACCGGCGTAAAGATGCGGGATGCCGGCCGTGAGCAGCGGTTCGGACAGGACCGGGTCGGGCGCGTACGCGGCGAGGCCGTCGCGCGGGGCGAGCACCACCAGGGACAGCCCCGGTTCGCCGGAATCGCCGAACGGACCCCTGGGCCGCGGCGTGCGGCTCCAGGGCGAGGCCTCCTGGACCAGCCGCCGCGCGGACGCATCGCGCCGCTCGCCGATCCGCCCGGCCGGCAGCCCGCCCGGCGTGACGTCCCACGGTTCGACGGTGCCGCCGTCGAGCACCTCCACCCGGCCGAGCCCCGAGGCCGAGAGCAGCGCCGCGACCGCGGCCCCCACCCGCCCCGTCCCGCGCACCCGTACGCGGACGCCCCGGCGCGCCCCCATCCGCCCCAGCGCGCCCGCCGCTTCCGGATGCCGTACCGACAGCGACGCCAGATCCGGCCGCAGCCGCTCGCACGCCGGGCCGTCCGCCCGTACCGCATCGGCCGCCGGGCCGCCCGCGGCCGGGGCCTCCAGCAGTCCGGCCGCGCCCAGGCGTTCCACCACACCTCGTGCGTGCGCGGGCGGGAGGTCCAGCGAACCGGCCGCCGCGACCAGCTGCGGCAGGGTGCGGGTGCCGTCGATCATTCCCAGGAAGCTGCCGGTCGCGGTGTCGACCGGGCGCACCACCTTCGCGTGCGCCGGTGCCACCCCGAACCGCACCGTTTCCCTGTCCGGCCAGCCGCGCCGCAGCGCGGGCTTGAGCATCGGATACATGATCCGCCCCCCGTCCTTCGTCGTCCTGCCCTCAGCATGCGGCAGAACGAAAAAGGCGTGGAAGTTATCCACAGGCGACGTTATCCACCGGCATCGGGTATTTGTCATACAAGCGGTGTGCACCATGGAGTGTTTCGGCGGCGAACCGTCCGCCGGGCGGGACTTCGCCAGGGGCCAGCGGGTAACGTCGGGCGCGTGCCCGCCGACCCTTCCCCACGCGGCTCCGGAGAGACACCCCTGCGCCGCGCCGCAGACACCGCGCGCGGGGCTGCCCAGAGCCCCTTGGCCCGGGGATCGGCGGCCCGCGCGGTCGAGGTACGCCGCAGCTCACGGCGGCGAAGAACGGTCTCCGCGTACCGCGAGGGCGACCGCACGGTGGTCCTGATTCCGGCCCGCATGTCGGAGGCCGAGGAACAGCGCTGGGTCACCGTCATGCTGGACAAGCTCGCTGCCCAGGAGAGCAAGCGGATGCTGGGCGACAGCGAGCTCGCCGAGCGGGCCGAGCGGCTGTCGGGCCAATTCCTTCAGGGCCGGGCCCGGCCCGCGTCCGTGCGCTGGGTGACCAATCAGAACACCCGCTGGGGATCGTGCACCCCCGCCGAGGGCAGCATCCGTCTCTCGCACCGTCTGCAGGGCATGCCGGAGTACGTCATCGAGTACGTCCTGCTGCACGAGCTCGCCCATCTCCTCGTCCCCGGCCACGGCCCGAGTTTCTGGCGCCTGCTGGAGTCCTATCCGCGTACGGAACGGGCCCGCGGCTACCTCGAAGGGGTCGTCGCGGCCGACAGGCTGCCGCATTTGCCCGCGGCGCGCAGCGAATGACGGCCGCGCCGGGCGGCATTGGCGGTGCCCCGGCATCGCCCGTTGTCAGCGTCAGCGGTTAGCCTGGCGCGTGACGAACTCACAGCGGGAGCGGGGGACGGTCGTAGCGTATGGCCAGGGAATTCCAGCGGGGCCACAAGGCCAAGATCAGTGATCTGACGGCGGGAACGGATCTGTACGTCGGTGTGCAGATCGGTGGACCCGGCCTGACCTTCGACATCAGCTGTTTCGGTCTGGATGCCGGCGAGCGGCTGTCGGACGACCGTTACTTCATCTTCTTCAACCAGCCCAAGTCGCCCGAGGAGTCCATCCAGCTGCTCGGCGCGCAGGCCGGCGACGCCGAGTCCTTCCGCGTCACCCTCGACAAGATCCCGCCGCACATCCAGAAGCTGTCCTTCACGGCGGCGCTCGACGGCGCGGGCCAGGTCTCCGGGATCGGCCCCGGCTACCTCCGGATCGTGGCCGGCGGCGAGGAAGTCGCCCGCTACTCCTTCGACGGCAGCGAGTTCAGCACCGAACGCGCCGTCATGCTCGGTGACTTCTACCTCAAGGACGTCTGGCGGTTCGCCGCGGTCGGCCAGGGATTCGACGGCGGCCTGGAGGCGCTGCTGAAGAACTTCGGCGGCGAGGTCGCCGAAGAGGCGGAGGCGGCGCCCGCACCGCCCGCCGCGGCCCAGGGCGCGCCCGGTTTCGCGCCGCCGGCCGGTGGGGCTCCCGCGCCCGCGCCGTCCTTCGCGGCCCCCGCCGCACCCGTACCGCCGCAGCAGCCCGCGCCCGACTTCGGCCCGCCCCAGGGCGCGCCCCCGGCGGCCCCGCAGCAGCCGCAGCACCAGCAGCCCCAGGCGCCCGTCGCCCCTCAGGTGCACAACGCTCCGACGATCGCCGCCCCCATGGTCCCGCCCGGTGGCCAGGTTCCGCCGCCGCCCGGTGTGCCCGGCCCGCCCGGACAGCAGCAGCCCGCGCCCTACGGCCAGCCCGCACCGTACGGTCAGCCCGCGCCCGGCGGCTATCCCGGCCAGCAGGCCCCGCAGGCACCCCCGTACGGCCAGCCGGCGCCCGGACAGGATCCGTACGGCCAGCCCGGCCAGTTCCCCGGCCAGCCCGCCCCGTACGGTCAGCCCGGACAGCCGTATCCGGGCCAGGCCCCGGCTGCCCCCCAGGGCGGCGGCCCCGGCCTCGGCGTCGTCCTGGACAAGTACAAGGAAGCGCCCACCGGCCAGCGCTGGACCCCGCAGAACGCCAAGCTGATCCGCGTCGACCTCGGCGTCGACGGACAGCCGGTGCTCGCCAAGCAGGGCAGCATGGTGCTCTACCAGGGCAAGGTCGACTTCGGCTACAAGGGCGCCGGCTTCCGCGGCCGGATCACCGGCAACGCCACCGGCCAGGAGATGCAGCTGATGCGCTGCACCGGCCAGGGCCAGGTGTTCTTCGCGGAGAACAGCGCCCATGTCCACCCCATCGAGCTGCAGGGCGACGCCATCTGCGTCTCCGCAGAGAGCGTGCTCGCCTTCGACGAGACCCTCCAGCACGAGGTCCGCCGCATCGAGGGCCACGGCATCCCCGGTGGCGCCCTGTTCACCATGCAGTTCCAGGGGACCGGCACGATCGTCGTCAAGACCCAGGGCACGCCCGTCGTGCTGCCGGTCACCCCGACCACCTTCGCCGACGCCAACGCCATCGTGGCCTGGTCCGCCGCCTCCCAGGTGATCATCTCCAGCCAGGTGAGCGTGCGCCGGCAGGCCTATCCGGGCCACTCCGGCGAGAGCGTGAACCTCCAGTTCCGCGGCGCGCCCGGCAACTTCATCGTCGTCCAGCCCTACGAGGTCTGAGGGAGCCCGCAATCATGACCCAGCAGCAGCTGTCGGGCTACGTCCCGACCCCGCCCGCCGCCCGCATGGAGAACCACGGCAGCGCCATGGTGAAGATCGCCATGCAGAGCGGCCAGGACGTCTTCGCACGCACCGGCTCGATGGTCGCCTACGAAGGCTTCGTCCAGTACGAGCCCAACCCACCCGCCGTACGCCAGATGGCCTCCCAGTGGCTCACCGGCGAGGGCGCCCCGCTGATGAAGTGCTCCGGTGACGGCCTGCTCTTCCTCGCCGACTACGGCGCCGACGTGGTCTGCATCAACCTCAACGACGATGCGCTCTCCGTCAACGGCACCAACATCCTCGCCTTCGACGCCCACCTCCAGTGGGGCGTGCAGCGCGTCAAGGGCATGGCGAAGTTCGCCGGCCAGGGGCTCTTCAACGTCGGCATCGCCGGCACCGGCTGGGTCGCACTGACCTCCAGGGGCACGCCCATAGTCGTCGACTGCGGCCGCGGCGAGGACGAGACCTATGTGGACCCGGACGCGCTGGTCGCCTGGTCGACCAACCTCAAGATGAAGGGCAAGCGCAGCTTCAAGGCGTCCTCGATGATCGGACGCGGCAGCGGCGAGGCATACCAAATGGGCTTCTCCGGCCAGGGTTTCGTCGTCGTCCAGCCCAGCGAGGACAGCACCGACCGGCTCCGGGCCCGGGGCTGAGGGGGAGGACCGAACACGCCATGCAGAGTCCGCTTTTCGCCTTCACCGAGACACAGACCCAGGACCGCTACGCCCTGCAGAACGATCAGTTGCTGCGGGTCGCCCTGACCGGCCACGAGGACCTCCTCGCCCGTAAGGGCAGCATGGTCGCCTACCAGGGCCTGCTCGAATTCGAGGGCAACTACCAGACCCAGGGCCAGCACCACGCCCGCGCGGTCTCCGGCGAGGGCCTGGACCTGATGCGGGTCTCCGGGCAGGGCACGGTCTATCTGGCCAACCTCGCCCAGTACATCCATGTCGTCGACGTCGACCACCAGGGCCTGACCGTCGACAGCAGCTATGTCCTGGCGCTCGACTCCGCCCTCCACTGGGACGTCGTCTCCGTCGACAGCCAGTACGGCATCTCCGGCACCGGCAAGTACCAGCTCAACATCTCCGGGCAGGGCAAGGTCGTGCTGATGACCTCGGGCCAGCCGCTGATGCTGCAGGTCACGCCCGAGAAGTACGTCAATGCCGACGCCGACGCGGTCGTCGCCTGGTCCAAGTCGCTGCGGGTGCAGATGCAGGCGCAGACGCACTCCTCCGGGGTGTGGCGGCGGCGCGGCAACACCGGCGAGGGCTGGGAGCTCAGCTTCCTCGGGCAGGGCTATGCGCTGGTGCAGCCCAGCGAGCTGCTGCCGCCGCAGAACGCCGTGATCGGGTCCGGGATGGCCGCCCAGTTCGGCATGGGCCAGCACGGCGCCCACGGAGCCAACCAGGGCAACATCTTCACCAACTGACGCACCGCGCCAGTGAATCCGGCGCCCGCCCCATGGAGGGGACGGGCGCCGGACGCATCCTCAAGCGGACCGCTGAAGCAGCGCGCGGGTGCGCTCCACCAGGCGCACCACCGACGCATCGGCGACGGAGGCCACGTCGTCGTACGCGAACCAGCGCAGGTCCAGCGACTCGTCGCTGATCGCCGCCTCGGCGCCCTCGGGGGCCAGCGCGGCGTACTGGACGTCCAAATGCCAGGCGCAGGGCGTGTGATGACGGTCCAGCCGCACCGGCCCGCCGGGCAGCAGGGTGAGCCCCTGGGCGATCCCGGACTCTTCCCGGGCCTCCCGCAGCGCCGCGTCCGCCAATGTCGCGTCCCCCGGCTCGCAGTGCCCGCCCATCTGGAGCCACATCTCCAGCTTGCGGTGCAGGGTGAGCAGCACCCGGCCGCCGGCCGGGTCGACCACCAGGGCGCTCGCCGTGACATGGCCGTCCTTGCACGGCTTCCACATGCCGTCCTGGTGGGCGGCGAGATGGTCGAGATACGCCAGCCGCAGCCGCTCCTGGTCGTCCGACGGCGCGGGCCACTCCTTGAGCACCCGCGCCGCGTCCTCACGCAGACTCACCGGCCGTCGTCACCCTTGCCCTCGTCGGAGGCGCTGCCGTCGTCGGACGCCCGGTCCGGGCCGTCGGCGTCCTTGGCGTCCCCTGCGGGCTTGGACAGATCCGGCTTGCCGCCGCGCGCCGCTTCGCCGAGCATCTTGTCGAGCTCGGAGAAGTCCAGCTGCTCGTGGTGGACAAAGCCGTCCGGGTCGTCCAGGTCGGCCGCCGTCGGCAGCATGTCCGGATGCGCCCACAGGCCGTCGCGGCCCTCCAGGCCCCGGGCGTCCGTGAGCGACGCCCACAGCCGCGAGGCGTCCCGCAGCCGCCGCGGACGCAGCTGGAGACCGATCAGGGTGGAGAACGTCTGCTCGGCCGGTCCGCCGCTCGCCCGGCGGCGCCGCAGCGTCTCCCGCAGCTTGTCCGCCGACGGCAGATGCGGCTTGGCGGCGGCGTGCACCACCGCGTCCACCCAGCCCTCGACGAGCGCCAGCGCCGTCTCCAGACGGGCCAGCGCCGCCTTCTGCTCCGGGGTGTCCTCGGGCTGGAACATGCCCTGCTGGAGGGCGTTCTGCAGCTCCTCGGGATGCTGCGGGTCGATCTGCCCGACGACGTCCTCCAGCTTGGTCGTATCGACCTTGATGCCGCGGGCGTAGCCCTCGACGGCACCGAACAGATGCGAGCGCAGCCACGGCACATGCGCGAAGAGCCGCTGATGGGCGGCCTCCCGCAGGGCCAGATACAGCCGCACCTCCTCCTCCGGCACGCCCAGGCCCGAACCGAACGCGGAGATGTTCCCCGGCAGCAGCGCGGCCTTGCCGGCCGGACCCAGCGGCAGCCCGATGTCCGTCGAGCCGACGACCTCACCGGCCAGCACGCCCAGCGCCTGCCCGATCTGGGTGCCGAACATCGCGCCGCCCATGGAACGCATCATCCCGAGCAGCGGGCCCGCCATGGCCTGCATCTCCCCGGGCAGCACATCGCCCATCGCCGACCCGACGCGCTCGGCGAGCGGATTGACCAGGTCCTTCCACACCGGCAGGGTCTCCTCGACCCACTCGGCGCGGCTCCAGGCCACCACCGAACCGGAGCCCGACGGCAGCGACGTCACGCCGTCCAGCCACAGGTCCGCCAGCCGCACGGCCTCCTCGACCGCCGACCGCTCGCCCGGCGACAGGCTCGCGTCCTT
Source organism: Streptomyces sp. NPDC101227 (assembly GCF_044767545.1). Lineage (NCBI taxonomy): Bacteria > Bacillati > Actinomycetota > Actinomycetes > Kitasatosporales > Streptomycetaceae > Streptomyces > Streptomyces sp. NPDC101227. The sequence goes on from NZ_JBIWOD010000007.1 coordinate 102,324, forward strand.
GCTGCCGTCCTCGGCGCCCTGCGCGACGGTCTGCCGCGCGATGTCCTTGGCCATGTCCCAGTTCACCGGGCCGCCCTCGTACGAGAGCATCTGGCCGAGCTTCTGGAAGGCGGCTCCCAGGTCGCCAGGGTTCATTTCGCCGCCGGGGCCGCCCATGCCGCCGAAGAGCGCCGCGAACGGATTGTCCGCGCCGCCGCTCCCGCCGCCGAACCCGAAGGGGTCCGCTGGGCCCTGGCTACCTCCCTGGCCGCCCTTCTTCTTGCCGTTGTCGCCGTCCTCCGGCTCCTCCGGCGGAAGGCCGAATCCAAATGGGGTGTCACTCACGGGTTTCCTCGGCTCGTAGGGCCATCGGCAGGGGCCGACGGCGGCTGCCCGACATCACCTCCAGCGTAGACACCCCGCCCGCTTCGGGGCTCGGTGCTTCGCCGGGGCGGTGCCTGCGGCAGGATGGACGGCACCTGGTACGTACGCGTCATCTCGCGTGCGTACTGAATTCAACCGCTGGAGACGCCCGGTGAGTTCCCCAGATCCGACCGTTCGCGCAGCGCGAAACGCTGCGGCCAAGCCCGAGCCGGCAGGCAACGGCACCGGCGGCGCCGTCGACCGGCCGCTGCGCCGGCCCGTCGTGGCCGTCACCGGAGCCGCCTCCGGCGTCGGCGCGCTGCTCACCCGCGCCCTGGTGGCATCCGACGAGATCAAACAGGTCGTGGCCATCGACGAGCGCCGCGGCGAGGTCGCCGAGGCGCACTGGCACGTCCTGGACGTCCGCGACCCGGCCATTGCCGACAAACTGCGCGGCGCCGATGTCGTCGTCCACCTGGCGCTCGATCTCGACCTGGAGACCGACGCCGCCGCCCGCACCGCCTACAACGTGCGCGGCACCCAGACCGTCCTGACCGCCGCCGCGGCGGCCGGTGTGCACCGCGTGGTGCTGTGCACCTCCGCCATGGTCTACGGCGCGCTGCCCGACAACGATGTTCCGCTGGCGGAGGACGCCGAGCTGCGCGCCACCGCGGACGCCACCGGCGTCGGCGACCTCCTGGAGATCGAGCACCTGGCCCACCGGGCGCCCCGCGCCCACCCCGGCCTGAACGTCACCGTCCTGCGCCCCGCCGTCCTGGTGGGCGGCACCGACACCGCCCTGACCCGCTATTTCGAGTCGCCCCGCCTCCTGGTCGTCGCCGGCTCCCGGCCCGCCTGGCAGTTCTGCCACGTCGAGGACCTGGTCAGCGCCCTGGAATACGCCGCCCTGGAGAAGGTCGACGGCGAGCTGGCGGTGGGCTGCGACGGCTGGCTGGAACAGGAGGAGGTCGAGGAACTGTCCGGAATCAGACGGATGGAACTGCCCTCCTCGGTCGCCCTGGGGGCCGCCGCCCGGCTGCACCGCATCGGGCTGACCCCGTCGCCCGCCGGGGACCTCGCGTACACGATGCACCCCTGGGTGGTCAGCGGCAGCCGCCTGCACGAGGCGGGCTGGCGGCCGAAGTGGACGAACGAGGAGGTGCTGGCCGAGCTCCTGGAGGAGGTCTCCGGACGGCACACCGTCGCCGGCCGCCGCCTGGGCCGCAAGGACGCCACCGCCGCCGGTGCGGCCGGTGCCACCGTCGCCCTCCTGGGCACCGCCGCCCTGGTCCGCCGCGCCCGGAAGGCCCGGCGACGCCTCTGAGGCGGGGGCCCGCGGGCTGTATGAGCCTCCATACGGTGTCCCGGACGCCCGGTGGAATCGGCCATTCCCCAGCGCGCCCCCGGTACGGCACGATGGGGAGCATGTCAGCCGATACCTCACGCCCTGACCGCGACCACCCCGGTGAGCAGGCGGCCGCGGACCCGATCAGGCTCATCGCGGTCCGCGACACCGCGCTCTCCGTGGACGAGGTCTTCGCGGCCGTCGGGGACGCCGCGGCGGGCGGTACGGCGCTGTTCGTCGGCACGGTCCGTTCGCACGACGGCGGTGCGGACGTCGACGGGCTCGGCTACTCTGCGCACCCCTCCGCCGAGGCGGAGATCCGCCGGATCGCCGAGAAGGTGGTCGCGGAGTACCCCGTCCGGGCGCTGGCCGCAGTACACCGAGTGGGTGAACTGGCCATCGGCGATCTGGCGGTCGTCGTGGCGGTCTCGTGCCCGCACCGGGGCGAGGCGTTCGAGGCGTGTCGCATGCTGATCGACGACCTCAAACACCAGGTTCCCATCTGGAAGCACCAGACGTTCAGTGATGGTGCAGAGGAGTGGGTAGGGGTTTAGCGGGGGCGCCGGCCGCCATTGCTCCGGTTGCGTAACCCGCCCCCTGGCGTAAGCGTTGACCCATCGGATGGTTAATCTGCTAATCGTCGATTGCGGTCGTGCAAGGGGTTGGGAGGTCGCTGTGGGTGCGCTCCTGTGGTTGCTGGTTCCGGTTATGGCTGCGCTTGTCGCCACGGTGTGGAGTACCTGGACCCAACGCAGCCGTAAGGCCGGGGACGGCGAGGAGCTCGCGGGCTACGCCCGGTTCCGCGAGGCGATGGAGCGGGAGCATTCCGCTTCCGATCCCGCCTGACCGCTCCCGGCATATGCGTGAGCAACGGCCGTAGCTCCCCGTTCCCGTACGGACGGCCCCGCGGGCCGGTTGTCATACCCGTCCCGTACTGTCGTTCCATGCCACGCCGCACCGCGACGCTGCTCGCCTCGACCCTGATGCTGATCGCGCTGCTCTGCACGGCGGTGCTGATCCCGGCGCCGTACTCGGAGATGTCACCGGGGCCGACGGTGAACACCCTCGGCGATCACGAAGGCGCGCCGGTGCTGCAGATCTCCGGGCACAAGACGTATCAGCCGACCGGTCATCTCAACATGACCACGGTCCGGGTCACCGGCCCCGACTACAGCATGAATGTCTTCTACGCGCTCGTCGGCTGGCTGGACCACGACAGCGCCGTGGTGCCGCACAAGACGCTCTACCCCGAGGGGCAGACGGCCGAGCAGGCCGACCAGGAGAACGCCGAGGAGTTCACCCAGTCCCAGGAGAGCGCCAAGGTCGCGGCGCTCCAGCAGCTGCACATCCCGGTGGCGGCGCAGACGGTGGTCGCGTCCGTCATGAAGGACAAGCCGGCCGACGGGCGGCTGCACGCGGGCGATGTGATCACGGCGGTGGACGGCACGAAGGTCAAGGAGACCGGGGACGTCGCCAAGTTCGTCACCCGGCACAAGCCCGGCGAGAAGACCGTCTTCACGATCATCCCCGCCAAGGTGGCGGCCGCGGCGGAGAAAAAGGGCCACAAGCCCGGGGCCGGGCAGCGGCAGGTCACCATCACCACGACCAAGGCGCAGGACGGCCGTGCCGTGGTGGGCATCCAGGCCGGCGTGGACCACATCTTCCCGTTCCCCATCGACGTCAAGCTGGCCGATGTGGGCGGGCCCAGCGCCGGGCTGATGTTCGCGCTCGGCATCGTCGACAAGCTGACGCCCGGCAGCATGACCGGCGGCAAGTTCGTGGCCGGCACGGGCACCATCGACGACAAGGGGAAGGTCGGCCCGATCGGTGGCATCTCGATGAAGACGGTCGGTGCCCGGAACAAGGGCGCGCAGTTCTTCCTGACGCCGAAGGAAAACTGCGCGGCTGCCGTCAAGGACACCCCCAAGGGCCTGACCCTGGTGAAGGTCGGCACCATAGGCGACGCCGTCAAGGCACTGGAGAAGATCCGTAAGGACGACACCGCCGGCCTGCCGAGCTGCAGCCCGGCAGGCCGGTCGTAGGGGAGGGCGTCGGGGACGGGCCGACGGCCCGTCCTACGCCTCGAAGGTCGCGGCCAGCGCCTCCGCGAGGCCCGGCACCAGAGCGGAGCCGGTGAGGACCTCGGACGTGGAGTCCTTCTCGCGCAGCCGCAGCGCCGATTCGCGCGCGCCGTCGCGCAGTACGGCCACCGTCATACGGACCTCCTGACGGTCCGGGTGGTCGGCGACCCACTTGGCGAGCTGCGCCTCGTCCATGCCCTTGGGCACGGAGTCCTCGGCGGACGGCGGCAGCATCAGCCGCTCCACGGTCAGCGCGCAGCCGGCGACGGCGTCCGGCCAGGCGATGGTGGCGAGGAACTCGTCCAGCGGGGCGCCGGCCGGGATCTCGTCCTGCTCGACGGGGGTCAGGGAAGCGGTGGTGGAGTCGTCGATGCCGAGCTGCGCGGCGAGCGAGGGCTCCTGATCGCGCAGCTTGGCGGTGTCGACGAGGGCGAACAGTCGGGCGGGCTGGTCCCAGCCGAGCCCGGCGGCGTACTCGTCGATCTCGAGTACCGCGCGGGTCAGTGGGTCGGCGGCGAGGGGGGTGCCGTCAACGGGGAGGTTGCTCATGCCCAACATCGTGCCTTGTCCGTCCCGGAAATCGGGAACCGAGTAAAGCCTTCGTAAGTTGCATCACTGGGTCCTACTATCGCCGGGCCTGTTCCACACAACAGCGAACTTCGAGGTGCGCACCTTGGCTTTCCAGATGCCGGACCGCGGCTCAGGACCTTCCGGGCCACGGATCAGAGTCGGCCGACCGTCCCGGCGGGCGAGGACCCTGCTCATGACGCTGGGCGTACTGGCCGTGCTGGCCATGCTCTTCGTGATGTTCTCGGGGTTCTGGACCGACTGGCTCTGGTACCGCTCGGTCAACTACTCCTCGGTCTTCACCACGACCCTGTGGACCAAGATCGGTCTGTTCTTCGCCTTCGGCGCCGTGATGGCGGTGGCCGTCGGCCTCAACATCTGGCTGGCGCACCGGCTGCGGCCGCCGCTGAGCGCGATGTCCATGGAGCAGCAGAGCCTGGACCGCTACCGGATGGGCATCGCCCCGTTCAAGAAATGGGCGCTGATCGCGATCACCGCGGTGGTCGGGCTGATCGCGGGCGCCTCCGCGTCCGGTGAATGGCGCACCTGGCTGCAATGGGTCAATGGCGTGCAATTCGGGCAAAAGGACCCGCAGTTCGGCAAGGACGTCGCGTTCTATGCCTTCGATCTGCCCTGGTACCGCTTTCTGCTGAGCTTCGGCTTCGCCTGTGCGGTGCTGTGCCTGGTGGCCGCGGCGCTGACGCACTACCTGTACGGCGGGCTGCGGGTGACCAGCCCCGGCTCCCGGGCGACGGCCGCGGCGACCGGCCATCTGTCGGTGCTGCTGGGTATTTTCGTCTCGCTCAAGGCCATCGCGTACTGGCTGGACCGGTACGGCCTGGCGGTGAAGTCCAGCGGCCTGAAGTCGGCGGACAACTGGACCGGGCTGCGCTATGTCGACGCGCACGCCTATCTCCCCGCGAAGACCATCCTGTTCTTCATTGCGGCGATCTGCGCGGTGCTGTTCTTCGCCACGCTCTGGCGCCGCACCTGGCAGCTCCCGGTGATCGGCTTCGGGCTGATGGTGCTCTCGGCGGTCCTGATCGGCGGGCTGTATCCGGCGATCGTGCAGAAGTTCCAGGTCCAGCCGAACGAGGCGAGCAAGGAAGCGCCGTACATCAAGCAGAACATCAAGGCGACCCGGGACGCGTACGACATCCAGAACTCCGAGGTCACGCCGTACAAGGGCGACTACAAGCCCGCGGACGAGCAGGACAGGCAGCGGCTGCGGGACGCGGCCGACACCACGGCCAGCATGCGGCTGCTCGACCCGAACGTGGTCTCGCCGGCGTTCCAGCAACAGCAGCAGGTGCGGGCGTACTACCAGTTCCCCTCCACCCTTGACGTCGACCGGTACAAGGACAAGGACGGCGCCGAGCAGGACACCGTCATCGGTCTGCGTGAGCTGAACGTCGCCGGCATCTCGGACCACAACTGGATCAACGACCACTTCAAGTACACCCACGGCTATGGCGCGGTCGCCGCGAAGGGGACCGAGACGGCCGACGGCGGCGGTCCGAAGTACAGCGAGTCGGACCTGCCGGCCAAGGGGCAGCTCCCCAAGTACCAGCAGCGGGTGTACTACGGCGAGAAGACCTCGCAGTATTCGATCGTCGGCGGTCCGCAGAAGGAGCTGGACTATTCCGACGACACCGGCGAGAAGAGCTATCGCTACACGGGCAAGAGCGGAGTGAATCTGTCCAACCCGATCAACCGCGCCGCGTACGCGGTGGCGTTCGGGGAGCCGCAGATCCTCTACTCCGGTGCGATCGGCGACGGCTCGCGGATCCTGTACAACCGCACGCCCAAGGAACGGGTCGAGGCGGTCGCGCCCTGGCTGACCATCGACGGCGATGCCTATCCGGCGGTCATCAACGGCCGGATCCAGTGGATCGTGGACGCGTACACCACCAGCAACGGCTATCCGTACGCCTCGCGCACCACGCTGGGGGACACCACGGCCGATTCGCTCACCGACGGACAGCGGACGGTGGTGGCCCAGCAGAACCAGGTCAACTACATCCGCAATTCGGTCAAGGCGACGGTCGATGCCTACGACGGTTCGGTCAAGCTCTACCAGTGGGACGACAAGGACCCGGTCCTCAAGACCTGGATGAAGTCGTTCCCCGGTACGGTCACGAAGAAGGACGCCATCAGTCCCGAGCTGAAGGCTCATCTGCGCTATCCGCAGGACCTGTTCAAGGTGCAGCGGCAGCTGCTGACCACCTACCACGTCACCGACCCGAACACGTTCTACTCCGGTTCGGAGCGCTGGCAGGTGCCGAGCGACCCGACGACCAAGTCGGGCAACTCCGTGCCGCCGTACTACCTGAGCATGAAGATGCCGGATCAGAAGCAGCAGGCCTTCTCGCTGACGACGACGTTCACGCCCAACAAGAAGGACAACCTGGGCGCCTTCATGGCCGTCGACGCCAACGCCACGAGCCGCGACTACGGCAAGATCAGACTGCTGAAACTGCCCGCACAGACCCCGGTGCCCGGTCCGCAGCTGGCGCAGTCGAAGTTCAACTCCGATCCCACGATCGCCAATGAGCTCAACATCCTCAAGAAGGGCGACTCGGAGATCGAGTACGGCAATCTGCTGACCGTGCCACTGGACGGCGGACTGCTCTACGTCGAACCGGTCTATCTGCGCGGCGCCGGTACCAACTACCCGCTGCTGAAGAAGGTGTTGGTCAGCTACGGCGACAGCAAGCCGGTCCTGGAGGACTCCCTCAAGGACGCGCTGGATGTCGTCTTCGGCAAGAAGGCGCCGAGTACGGGCACCAAGCCGCCGGGCGGCGGCGATACGGGCCAGGCGCCGTCCAACCAGACGGTGCAGCAGGCGCTGAGCGACGCCGAGAAGGCCTACGACGAGGGCGAGAAGGCCCTCGAGCGCAAGGACTTGGGCGCATACGACGCGGCCAAGAAGAAGCTCAAGGCGGCGCTGGACCGGGCGGCGAAGGCGTCCGAGAAGGCGAAGTCGTCCGGCAAGGACGGCGGCTCGTCGGGCGGCTGAGCGGCCCCGGCGTCAACTGCGGTGCCTGCGGCCGCCGGTGAACCTGCCGGCGGCCGCACGGCATCCGTGGTCGGGGCTCTCCCCGGCATCGTGATAGCGTGAGGACACAACGACGCGGGGTGGAGCAGCTCGGTAGCTCGCTGGGCTCATAACCCAGAGGTCGCAGGTTCAAATCCTGTCCCCGCTACTGAAGATGAAGGCCCGGATCTTTCAGGATCCGGGCCTTCTTCATGTGTGTGGCAGGTGATTTCGGCCGATGCTGGTGAAGGCCGCGTCGAACTGCCGATGTGGCGAACCTGTGTGCTTGAGTTTGACAAGTCGCCGTGTCGGGAAGTCGACAAACCGCTGAAGTGACCTCACTGGCTGCGGTATACCAGGTGTACGCGGGTTACAGGTGATGCGACGATGGCTGTTATGGGGGACAAGGCAAGGTTGTTGGAGACAGACCGGTTTGTGCATGCGCCCGACGACGGGCGCGAATCCGAGCTGCCGATGGACGCAATGGAGGCCGCGGAGGCCGCCGAAGCATCCGATGCGGTCACCGAGACCGGCCACCGGCGGGCCGCCGAGGCGGGTGACACCGCCGCGATGAGCGCGCTGGGCGCGATGCTGCTGCGCCGCGGCGACCTGGACGGCGCCGAGTCACATCTGCGCTCCGCCGCCGCGGCCGGCGACCGCGCCGCGGCCAACAACCTCGGCGTACTGCTCCACCAGCGGGGCTACGGCGACGAGGCCGCCGGCTGGTGGCGGATCGCCGCCGTCGCCGGCTCCGCGGCGGCTGCCCACGCCATCGGCCGGCACTACCGCGAGCGCGGCGACGAGCCCGCCGCCGAGTACTGGCTGCGCCAGTCCGCCGAATCCGGCCACTGCCTGGGCGCGTACGCCCTCGCCGACCTGCTCGAGCACCGCGGTGACGTCGGCGCCGAGCGCTGGTTCCGCGCCGCCGCCGAGCGCGGCCACCGCGAGGCCGCCTACCGCCTCGCCCGGATCATCGAGGACGGCCGCGACGGCGACCGCCGTACGGCGCCCGCCTACGGGGAGCTGACCCGGCAGGCCGAGGCCGAGCAGTGGTACCGCCAGGCCGCCGCCCGCGGCCACCGCCGGGCCGCGCTCCAGCTGGGCGTGCTCCTGGAGGACCGAGGGGACATCCAGGAGGCGGGTCGCTGGTACCTGTCCGCCGCCAAGGACGGCGAGGCGCGGGCCGCCTGCGCGCTGGGCTTCCTGCTGCGCGACGCCGGGGACGAGGAGAGCGCAGCCGAGTGGTGGCGACGGGCCGCCCAGGACGGCGATGGCAACGCTGCCAACGCACTGGGCGCGCTGCACGCCGACCGCGGCGAACTGGGCACCGCCGAACGCTGGTACCGCGTCGCCCTGGACGCCGGCGACGTCAACGGCGCGTACAACATCGGCCTGCTGTGCGCCGCGCAGGACCGGGCCGACCGCGGCGAGCAGTGGTACCGCCGCGCCGCCTACGCCGGGCACCGCGAGGCCGCCAACGCACTGGCCATCCTGCTGCTCCAGCGCGGCGACGCGGCGGGCGCCGAGCCGTGGTTCTCCAAGGCGGCCGAGGCCGGCAGCGTGGACGCGGCGTTCAACCTCGGCATCCTCTTCGCCGGGCGGGGCGAGGAGCGGACGGCGCACGTCTGGTACGAGCGGGCGGCGGCGGCCGGGCACACCGAGGCGGCGCTGCAGGTCGCCATCGTGCAGCTGCGCGACGGCGAGCTTCAGGACGCGGAGCGGAATCTGCGCTGTGCGGCCGGCGGCGGCAGCCGGGAGGCGGCCTTCCGGCTCGCGGACCTGCTGGACCGCAGGGCCGCGGCGGCCGGCGAGGGGCTGGCGGACAGCGATCGCACCGCGGACGACGAGAGCACCCAGTGGTACGAGCGAGCCGCGCGGCAGGGGCACCGCCGCGCCCAGGTCCGGGTCGGCATGTTCGCGGCGGCCCGCGGCGATGTGGTGGAGGCCGCGAACTGGTACCGCGCGGCGGCCGAGGCCGGCAGCCGTAACGGCGCCTTCAACCTGGGGCTGCTGCTGGCCCGCGAGGGCAGCCTCCCCGAGGCCGCGCTGTGGTGGCAGCGGGCCGCCGAGGACGGCCACGGCCGCGCGGCGCTGCGCCTCGCGCTGCTCGCCGCCCGGCGCGGCGCGCTGGCCGAGGCGCAGAGCTGGTGCGCGCGCGCCGTCGAACTGGGCCCGCCGGAGGTGGCCGAGCGCGCGGCGCGGCTGCGCACGGCGCTCCAGGAGGAGCTCAGCGCGTAGCGGCAGCCCATGGGGCCCAGGACCGGGCCCCGGGGGCTGCCCATGGGGTCCGGTCCTGGGCCACGGGGAAGGGATTTGCGCTGGTCGTCGGGCTGGGGTTAAAGTAAAGACACAACGACGCGGGGTGGAGCAGCTCGGTAGCTCGCTGGGCTCATAACCCAGAGGTCGCAGGTTCAAATCCTGTCCCCGCTACTGAAGGGCAAAGGCCCGGATCCTCAGGGATCCGGGCCTTTGTCGTGCTCCGGGGTTCGTGCTCCGGGTGGTCACGCTTCGTAGCCCGTAGCCCGTAGCCCGTAGCCCGTAGCCCGGAGCCCGGAGCCCGGAGTCACGGACGGTGGCCGACCGCCTCCCCGTAGAGCGAGCGGTCGACGAGCTTGTTCTCCGGCAGCGGCGCCCCCTTGGTGACCCCCGCGTCCCGGTACGCCCTTTGCAGCCGGTCCGCGGTGCCCTTGCGGATCTCCCAGTCCATCCGGAGCGACGGCACCGAGGCCAGGACCCCGGCATCCACCCCGAGCAGCTTCGCCAGCTCGGCGGTGAAGGCCTTGTCCGCCTTGTAGTCCCCGGCGAAGTAGGTGTTGACGGTACGGATGTAGGCGCGCAGGAAGGCCACGCCCGCGTCGGGGTCGCGCTGGAGGAGGTTCGAGCCGTAGAGGGCGCCACCGAGCGGCTCCCCCTGGGGCTGGCCGCCCAGGAACGCGTACTTCTTGTTGCCGTCGACCTGCCGCCAGACCGGGTCGAGCAGCCAGGCGCAGTCCACGCCGCCGCCGGTGAGGGCGGTCAGTACGTCGGAGGAGCCGAGCTGCTGGAAGGCGACGGAGTTCGCGTCGGCGCCGTGGGCGGCGAACGCGGCGTCCATCGGGTACATGATCACGGAACCCTTGCCGATCATGGTGCCCATCCTGGAACCCTTGAGGGAGACCGCGGAGGCGCTCTGGCCGTTCTTCAGGCGCACCCACAGGCCGCTCCTGGACTTCGGGGCGGGGGAGAAGTTTCCGGCTACCCAGCGGATGTCGAAGCCGCCGTTGATGCCGTTGACGACGGCGGCCTCGGGGGCCGCCCACAGGGCGTCCAGATCGCCCTTGGCCAGCAGGGGCAGCGCTTCCGGGGTGGGCAGCACCTTGAGCCTGACGTCCAGGCCTTCCTTCTTGAACTCGCCCTTGGCGATGGCCAGTCGCAGCGGGGCGACGTACTCGGCGGCGAGGGTGCCGGTGGCGACCGTGACGGTGCGGTGCTTCTTGAGGGGCCTGGGGGCCGGGGCGCCCTTGTCGCAGCGGGCCGGGGTGCGGCCGGGGGAGCGGTCGGCGGGGTCGGTCCACGAGGCCTTGCCGCAGCCCGCAACCGGCTTGACGGTGCGGGGCTTTGCGGGGGTGCCGGTGTCCTGCTGGGCGGTGCAGCCCGCGCTGAGGGCGAGCGCTGCGAGGAGCACGGCGAGGGTGGTGGTGCGGGAGCGCAGCATGGGGCCTCCGTGCGGCGGGATTCGGAATTGCCGGGTCAGTTCTGGGCGCGGCCGCGGTCGCGGGGGGCCCACGGGGTGAGGATGCGCCCGGCCAGCCGCACCAGTTCGGAGAAGAGCACCCCCAGGACGGCGACGCAGACGATGCCGACGAACATCACGTCGTTCTGGAACAGGGCGCGCGAATCGAAGATCAGATGGCCCAGACCGTCGGCGGCGGCGATCTGTTCGGAGGCGACGATCACCAGGACGGCCACACCCGCGGCGATCCGGGCGCCCACCAGGACGGCGGGCAGCGAGGCGGGCAGCAGGACGTGGCGGAACATCTGCCAGGGGCTCGCGCCGAAGACCTGCCCCGCGTCGCGGTGTCCGGCGGGAACGGCGAGCACCGCCGCCATCGTGGAGATCCATACGAAGAAGAAGACGGTGGCGGCGACGAGGGCGATCTGCGGACCTTCGCCGAGGCCGAACATGTTGAGGAAGACCGGCAGGAGGGCGAGTTTGGGGACGACGTAGAGCGCGTCGAGGAGCGGTTCCAGGGCGGCCCGTACGAGGGATAGGGAGCCCATCAGGAGGCCGAGCAGATAGCCGCTGACGGTGCCGATGGCGTAGCCGGCCAGGACGCGCTGGAGGGTGGACCGGACGTCCGGCCACAGCTCGCCCGCCAGGGCGCGGTGCCAGCCGTCGGCCAGGATGGTGGACGGTGCGGGGTAGACGCGGGCGTCGATCCAGGCCTGGGCGGCGGCCAGTTGCCACAGCAGGACGAGGGCGAGCGGGACGGCGCCGGCCAGCGCGAGTTCGAGGGTGCGCCGGCGGCGGTGGGTGCGTTCGGGGTGCCGCTCCTGGGGGCCGGGGCGGCGGATCAGGAGGCGGTCGGGGGCGGGTTTGCGGGGCGCGGTGGTCATGCCGGCACGGCCCCCTTCCTGGCGGCGGCGTCCCGCCCGTCGACCTCGCCGCGCAGCAGCTGCCACAACTCCGCTTTCAGGGCGGTGAATTCGGGGGCGCTGCGGACCTCGCCGGTGCGGGGGCGGGCGAACGGCGGGCGGCGCTCGGCGATGATCCGGCCGGGCCGGGCGGACATCACCAGCACCCGGTCGCCGAGCACGAGGGCCTCTTCGAGGCTGTGGGTGATGAAGAGGGTGGTGGTGCGGGTGGTCTGGGTGAGGTCGAGCAGCTCGTCCTGGAGGATGGTGCGCAACTGGGCGTCCAGGGCCGCGAACGGCTCGTCCATCAAAAGGATTTCGGGTTCGACGGCGAGCGCGCGGGCGATGGCGACGCGCTGGCGCATCCCTCCGGAGAGGGCGGCCGGGTAGGCGCCCGCGAAGTCGGCGAGCCCCATGCGGGCGAGCCAGGAGCGGGCCCGTTCGTCCGCTTCCTTGCGGGGCACGCGCTGGATGTCGAGGCCGAAGCGGACATTGGCCAGCACGGTCTTCCAGTCGTAGATGCCGTAGTCCTGGAAGATCATCGCGGCCGGGCGGTCGGCGCTCGCCCGGATCTCCAGCTCGCCCGCGCTGGGGCGCAGCAGGCCGGCCGCGATCCGCAGCAGGGTCGATTTTCCGCAGCCGGACGGGCCGACGATGCAGACGAATTCGCCGGGCGCGATCTCGACGTCCACGGGGCCGAGCGCGGCCAGCGCCTTGCCGCCGCGGCCGAAGGAACGGGCCAGGGCGCGGGCGTGCAGGGCCGGTGGACGGGGGGATCTGTCGGTGGGCGGGGACGGGTGCGGCTCTCCCACGGGGTGCTCCTTGCGGGTGCGGATGCGGACAAGGGGGCGCGGGGATACGGGGCCGGGTCCGGTGGGACCCGATGGCCGAAAAGCGTGGCCTGCCCGCCGACGATATGACGGGTCGTCAGATTCGGGCAAGAGGGTGGGCGGGCCCCGATGCGCGCGGGCGCGGGTGCCGGCCGGAGGGGGTCCGGGCATGCGAAGGAGCCCGCTGCCGTGGACGGCGCGGGCTCGGAGTGGTGTACGGCGTGACGGCTCAGGGGTGGCCCGGACGGGGGCCGGCGCCCTGAAGGGTCAGGAGTGGTGGGCGCTGCAGTGGGGGCAGATGCCGCGGTAGGTCACCGTGACCTCGGAGACCTGGAAGCCGTAGCGCTCGGGCTCGGGCAGGGCGGAGAGCGGGTCGCCCTGGAGGTGGACGTCGCGGATCGTGCCGCACTGCGAGCAGACGAGGTGCTGGTGGTCGTGGTGGGCGTTCGGGTCGTAGCGCTTGGCCCGGCCGTCGGTGCTCACCTCGAGCACCTCGCCGAGCGAGACCAGCTCGCCCAGCGTGTTGTAGACCGTGGCGCGGGAGATCTCCGGGAGCCGCTCGGTCGCGAGCGCATGTACTTCGTCGGCGGTGTAGTGGACGTGGTCCCCGTCGAGGACCTCGGCGACGACGCGTCGCTGCGCGGTCAGCCGCCAGCCGCGTCCGCGGAGCCGTTCCAGCAGGTCACTCATGCCAATCACCTATCAGTCAGATACAGCCAGGGTAGCAGTGGCCGGTCCATCGCCGGATCGAGTACGAGTTTCGGGTACTTCTTGACTTAGACAATGTCCAATGTAGGATCGGGATCGGCGCAAGCCAAGGGACAGGTGGAGAACACTTCAGGAGGCGCACGTGTCGGTAGAGAGCATCACTGGACCGCTGACCACGGAGTCCGGGGCTCCGGTCGGGGACAACCAGAACAGCGAGACGGCCGGCATCGGCGGACCCGGCCTGATCCAGGACCAGCTCCTGATCGAGAAGCTCGCCCACTTCAACCGCGAGCGCATCCCGGAGCGCATCGTGCACGCCCGCGGCGCCGGCGCCTACGGCACCTTCACGGTGACCGCGGATGTGACCGAGTACACCCGCGCCAACTTCCTCTCCGAGGTCGGCAAGCAGACCGAGACCTTCCTGCGCTTCTCCACCGTCGCGGGCAACCTCGGTGCGGCCGACGCGGTGCGCGACCCCCGCGGCTTCGCGCTGAAGTTCTACACCGAAGAGGGCAACTACGACCTCGTCGGCAACAACACCCCGGTGTTCTTCATCAAGGACGCCATCAAGTTCCCCGACTTCATCCACACCCAGAAGCGCGACCCGTACACCGGCTCGCAGGAGGCGGACAACGTCTGGGACTTCTGGGGTCTGTCGCCCGAGTCCACCCACCAGGTGACCTGGCTGTTCGGCGACCGCGGCATCCCCGCCTCGTACCGCCACCTCAACGGCTACGGCTCGCACACCTTCCAGTGGAACAACGCCGCCGGTGAGGTCTTCTGGGTCAAGTACCACTTCAAGACCGACCAGGGCATCAAGAACCTGACCTCGGAAGAGGCCGCGGTGCTGGCCGGCCAGGACCCCGACAGCCACCAGCGTGACCTGCGTACGGCCATCGAGCGGGGCGACTTCCCGACCTGGACCGTGCAGGTGCAGATCATGCCCGCGGAAGAGGCGGCCAACTACCGCTTCAACCCGTTCGACCTGACCAAGGTCTGGCCGCACGAGGACTACCCGCCGATCGAGATCGGCAAGCTGGAGCTCAACCGCAACCCGCAGAACATCTTCGCCGAGGTCGAGCAGTCGATCTTCTCCCCGCACCACTTCGTGCCGGGCATCGGCCCGTCCCCCGACAAGATGCTCCAGGGCCGCCTCTTCGCGTACGGCGACGCCCACCGCTACCGCGTCGGCATCAACGCCGACCACCTGCCGGTCAACCGCCCGCACGCCACCGAGGCGCGCAGCCACGGCCGGGACGGTGCGCTCTACGACGGCCGCCACGCCGGCCAGAAGAACTACGAGCCCAACAGCTTCGGCGGCCCGGTCCAGACCGGTCAGCCGCTGTGGCAGCCGGCCTCCCTGAACGGCCCCACCGGCGAGCACGTGGCGCCCTCGCACACCGAGGACGACGACTTCGTGCAGGCGGGCAACCTCTACCGCCTGATGTCGGAGGACGAGAAGGAGCGCCTGATCGGAAACCTGGCGGGCTTCATCTCCCAGGTCTCGCGCGATGACATCGCGCAGCGCGCGATCGAGAACTTCCGCAAGGCGGACGCGGACTACGGCAAGCGGCTCGAAGCCGCGGTCCAGGCCCTGCGCGGCTGAATGAGCCTTCCCACCCGGTTGCTCAGCCGTCGCTTGCCGTAACAGCCGAAGAGGCCGGATGCCATGGGGCTCCGGCCTCTTCGTGCGTGCCGGTCCCGAGCTTCAGGCGGGCACGACGCCGGCCCGCTCGAGCACGTCGGTGCGGCAGCGCATGATGTCGCGTACGGAGACGATGCCGACGGGTTCGCGGTCGTCCAGCACGATCAGATGGCGGAAGCCGCCGCGCACCATCGCGGCCGCGGCGTCGTCGAGGGTCCAGTCCGGCGCGGCGAAGACCACGTCCGAGGTGGTGTGGGTCTGGGCGGTCTCCCGGTCGGGATTCTCGCCCGCGCCGAGGGAATTGAGGATGTCGCGCTCGGTGAGGATGCCGAGGCCGCTGGTGTCGGTGTCGAGGACGACGGCCGCGCCGACCCGTCGGGCCGCCATCAGCTGTGCGGCCTGGCGGAGGGTGTGTGCGGGCCCGATGGTGAGGACCACCGTGCTCATGGCGTCTTTGACGAACATGGGCATGGAGTGGAGCCACCTCCTTGGTGAATGTGCTTGCGAAGAGATTCACAAGTTCACAAAGTGGGGGATTCTCATGTTCACATGCCGGGGCCGACACAACAAGGTGCCTCAAGGGGCAAGTATTGGACGCCTGTCCGAAAACTCGCCCCTTCGCAGGTCAGTGGCGCGCGTCGCCGAGATAAGTCAGCAGATCCTCGTGCAGCAGGCCGTTCGATGCCGCGGCGTTACCGCTGTGCGGGCCCGGCTTGCCGTCCAGGCCGGTGAACCGGCCGCCCGCCTCCTGGACGACCACCGCGCAGGCCGCCATGTCCCACAGCGACAGCTCCGGCTCGGCGCAGATGTCCACCGAGCCCTCGGCGACCATCATGTACGGCCAGAAATCGCCATAGGCCCGGGTGCGCCAGCAGTCCCGGCTCAGATCGAGGAAGCCGGGCAGCTGGCCGCGCTCCTCCCAGCCGGTGAGCGAGGAGTACGCGAACGACGCGTCCTGGATGCGGCCGACCTGGGAGACGCGCAGCCGGGTGGCGGAGGTCAGGCTGCGGCCCGTGAAGGCCCCCAGACCCTCGGCGGCCCACCAGCGGCGGTTGAGGGCCGGGGCGGAGACGATGCCGACCACCGGGCGGTCGCCGCCCTCGCCGCGCTCCATCAGGGCGATCAGCGTGGCCCAGACCGGCACCCCGCGGACGTAGTTCTTCGTGCCGTCGATCGGGTCGATGATCCAGCGGCGCGGTCCGGCGCCCTCGCTGCCGAATTCCTCGCCGAGCACCGCATCGCGCGGCCTTGCCCGCTGGAGCTGGCCGCGGATCAGCTCCTCGGCGGACTTGTCCGCCTCGCTCACCGGCGTCATGTCCGGTTTGGTCTCAACCTTGAGGTCGAGGGCCTTGAACCGCTCCATGGTGGCGGCGTCGGCGGCGTCCGCGAGGACATGGCCGAGGCGGAGATCATCGTGATAGTCGGGCATGTGCGAACAGTATCTACTGGTATACGCAGGAGCCACACGGCCATGCCCGGCCCGCCGTGCGGGGTCATTCCACTGGCCGTGTGAGCCCTTCCGCACGGCGCGCGCCGGGCGCATGGACGGGGCGTGCGGCGACCCTTGACAGTCTCTGGTGCCCCGTCAATTCTGTGCGCACAGCGGCCTTTTGGGCCGACGGCCGGGGAGGCGACGGATGCCCGCAGCGCGTGAATGCTTGCTGGATGCCGCATACACGGCGCTGACACGACGGGCGTGGGCCGACATCCGCATGGTGGATATCGCGGCCGCGGCCGGGGTCTCCCGGCAGACCCTCTACAACGAGTTCGGCAGCAAGGAAGGCCTGGCCCGCGCCCTCGTACGGCGCGAGACCGACAACTATCTGGCCGGGGTCGAGCGGGCGCTGACCCGGCGCCCCACGGCCGGGCCGGGCGGCGACGCGGCGGGCAGGGTGGTGGCCGCGGCCGCCTGGACGATCCGTACCGCACGGACGAATCCCCTGGTCAGGGCCGCTTTGACGGGATGCTGGAGCGACCGGCTGCCGGCCCCGCCGCGACCGGGCCCCGCCGAGCTGGTCGGCCGGTTCTGCGACCGGGCCGTCGCCGCGCTGGAGCCCGACTGGCCCAAGGGCGAGCTGCCCGCCCTCGACACCGCCTGCGAGACCGCGGCCCGGCTGACGCTGTCCTGTGTCGTCGCCCCGGCCGGCCCGTCGGACCGGGCCGGGCCGGAGGCGATGTCACGGCTCGTACGGGGCGCGTTCGTGCGGGTGCGGGGTGGGTGAGGGCCCTTAGGGGGAGGGGAACAGATCCCGTAGGGGATGGGTGCGCCCCCTGCGGGCCACAACGTGGCGGGGTGGGGCGGTATTCCGGGGTACGGGATCCGCGGCCCGGGATCGCCACGCCGCGCGCCGCCACGCCGAGCGGGTCGACCCCCAGTGCTCCGGCCTCAGCGCGCCGGGCCCATGAGCGCGCCCGGGCCCATGAGCGCGCGGGACCTCAGTGCGCCGAGCCCGACAGCTGTAGGCCGATGACGCCGACGATGACCAGGCTGATGGAGACCAGCTTGAGGGTGGAGACCAGGTCGCCGAGGAAGACCATGCCGTAGATCGCGGTGCCGGCCGCGCCGATGCCCGTCCACACCGCGTAGGCCGGGCCGACGTCCAGTTTGCGCAGCGCCAGGGTCAGCAGGCCGAAGCTGCCCAGTGCGAAGACCGCGAAGGCGACCGTCGGGAAGAGCCGGGTGAAGCCGTGGGAGAGCTTGAGGCAGACGGCGAACCCGGTCTCCAGGATCCCCGCCACCACGACCAGCAGCCACGCCATGTCCCATTGCCTCCGTCAGGTCCGTGTGGTCGTCAGGTCCTCAGAGATCGGTGAGCGCTTCGCCTGCCTTGGGGTGATTATGCAGTTACCTCGGACGGGTGGCAGCCCCTTCGCACGATCAGTCGCCCTCGCGTCTCTCCCTGGTGGCGAGCAGCCGGCGCAGGGAATAGAGGCGGGCCGGATCGGCGTGCCCGTCGGTGACCCACTGGTCGAGCGCGCAGTCCACCTCGTCGTGACTGCAGGCGCGCGGACAGCCGTCGGTGCCCGGCTCCAGGTCGGGGAAGGCGTGGATGACCCGCGACGGGTCGACGTGGTGCAGGCCGAACGACCGCACACCGGGGGTGTCGATGACCCAGCCCGAATCGCCGGGCAGCGGCAGCGCCAGCGCCGAGGTGGTGGTGTGCCGGCCCCGCCCGGTGACCGCGTTGACATGTCCGGTGGCCCGGCGGCGCTCCGGTACCAGGGCGTTGACCAGCGTCGTCTTGCCGACCCCGGAGTGCCCGACGAACGCCGTCATACGGCCCGTCAGCTGCTCCCGGACGCGCTCGGCGGCGGCGCCGTCGGCCAGTTCCTCGCGGTTGGTGACGACGTACGGGACGCCCAGCGCGCCGTACGACTCCAGCAGGGCGTCGGCGGAGGCCAGATCGGACTTGGTCAGGACGAGCAGCGGGTCGAGGCCCGCGTCGTACGCGGCGACCAGGCAGCGGTCGATCAGCCGGGGACGCGGCTCGGGGTCGGCCAGCGCGGTGACGATCGCCAGCTGGTCGGCGTTGGCGACCACCACCCGCTCGTACGGGTCGTCGTCGTCGGCCGTACGGCGCAGCGTCGAGGTGCGCGGCTCGACCCGGACGATCCGGGCCAGGGTGTCCTTGGCGCCGGTCAGATCCCCGACGACCGCGACCCGGTCGCCGACCACCGCGCTCTTGCGGCCCAGCTCGCGGGCCTTCATCGCGGTGACCGTACGGCCCTCGATCAGGCAGGTCAGCCGGCCGCGGTCGACGGTCAGGACCAGGCCCTCGCCGGCGTCCTCGTGCTTGGGGCGGATGTTAGTGCGGGGGCGGTTGCCCTTGGGGTTGGGGCGGACGCGGATGTCGTCCTCATCGGGGTTCTTGCCGTAGCGGCGCATGGCGGCGTCAGCCCTCAAGCTCTCCGGGCGGGGACGGCGGCCGGATCGAGCATGTCCGTCCACATCGCGGGGAAGTCGGGCAGGGTCTTGCCGGTGGTGGCGACGTTCTCCACCTCCACGCCCTCGACCGCCAGGCCGAGGATGGCGGCGGCGGTGGCCAGGCGGTGGTCCTCGTAGGTGTGGAAGATCCCGCCGTGCAGGGGCCGGGGCCGGATGTGCAGGCCGTCGGCGGTCTCGGTGACATCGCCGCCGAGTTCGTTGAGCTCCTTGGTGAGCGCGGCCAGCCGGTCGGTCTCGTGCAGCCGCAGATGCGCCACGCCGCGCAGCGTGGAGGGGGAGTCGGCCAGGGCGGCGACGGCGGCGATGCCCGGCGTCAGCTCGCCGACCTCGCTGAGGTCTACGTCGATGCCGTGGATGCGGCCGCTGCCGGTGAAGGTCAGGCCGTGTTCGGTCAGCTCGCAGGAGCCGCCCATGGCGGTGAAGATCTCGCGCAGCGCGTCACCGGGCTGCGTGGTGTGCTCGGGCCAGTCGGGGATCGTGACCCGGCCGCCGGTGACCAGCGCCGCGGCCAGGAAGGGCTGGGCGTTGGACAGATCCGGCTCGACGACCAGGTCGCGGCCGAGCAGCGCGCCCGGGGTGACCCGCCAGACGTTCGGCTCGCCGCCCGCCTCGGGGGTGTCCACCTGGGCGCCGACGCTGCGCAGCATGTCGACGGTCATCCGGATGTGCGGCATGGAGGGCAGCGCGGCGCCTACATGGCGGACCTCGACGCCCTGGTTGAAGCGCGGCGCGGACAGCAGCAGGGCGCTGACGAACTGGGAGGACGAGGAGGCGTCGATCTCGACCGGGCCGCCCTCCAGGGCGCCGCCGCCGAAGACCGTCATCGGGAGCGCGCCGCGGTTGTCGTCGTCGATCCGGGCGCCCAGGGCACGCAGCGCGTCGATGACGCCGCCGAGCGGGCGCTCGTAGGAGCGGGGGTCGCCGTCGAAGCGGATCGGGCCGTCGGCCAGGGCCGCGACCGGCGGCAGGAAGCGCATGACCGTTCCGGCATTGCCGACGTCGACGGTGGCCGGGCCGTGCAGCCCCGCAGGGATGATCCGCCAGGCCTCGCCGCCACCGGGCAGCGCATCGGCGCCCGCGGAACCGGCGGAGCTGGAGGAGGCGGTCTCCTCGATGCCGACGCCCAGGGTGCGCAGCGCCTCGGCCATCAGGAGGGTGTCGCGGGAGCGCAGCGGGCGGCGCAGCCAGCCGGGCTCGGAGGACAGGGCGGCCAGTACGAGGCCGCGGTTGGTGACCGATTTGGAGCCGGGCACGGTGACGGTTGCATCGACGGCCCCGGGGGCGAGGGGGGCGGGCCACAGGGAGGGGAGTGCGGGGCTCTCGGTCATGCCCTTACTTTAATGGCTGGGCAAGGGTGCCGATCTTGATCAAAAGTGGCGCAACCTCCGCGAAACACGACGCTGGTAGTGCGCACGGGCGCCATAAGGGCTGATGGCGAG
Organism: Streptomyces sp. NPDC101227; assembly: GCF_044767545.1. Classification (NCBI taxonomy): domain Bacteria; kingdom Bacillati; phylum Actinomycetota; class Actinomycetes; order Kitasatosporales; family Streptomycetaceae; genus Streptomyces; species Streptomyces sp. NPDC101227. Next base: position 122,878 of record NZ_JBIWOD010000007.1, read on the forward strand.
CCGGACGGGCGTCCCGGAGTCGGCTCCTGTCTCATATGCCGAGCAGCCAGCGCCCGCCGCCTATCAGGGAGCACAGCGTCACGACGTGGAAGAGGCCCAGCCAGACGGCCGCCGGGACGTGGGTGAGCCGGGCCAGCTGGTCGGGGTCGGAGTCCACCGCTCCGCCCCTGCGCCGCTTGCCCATCAGCTCGAACGGCGGCCGGACGCCGCCCAGCAGCAGGAACCACACCGCCGCGTACGCGAACGCCGCCTGGACGTCCGGCGTCGTCAGCCAGGAGACGAGCAGGAAGGCGGCGCCGGCCACGACGACGGTGAGCACGCCGTACGCGTTGCGGATCATGAGCAGCATGGCGATCAGCAGCGCGGTGGCGCCCCACAGCAGGGCCGTGATGTGCCCCGCGGCCAGCAGCGCGGCGCCTGCCAGGCCCAGCAGGGAGGGGGCGGTGTAGCCGGCCGCGGCGGTGAGCACCATGCCCAGGCCGGTCGGCTTGCCGCGGGAGACGGTCAGCCCCGAGGTGTCCGAGTGCAGCCGGATGCCCTGCAGGCGGCGGCCGGTGAGCAGCGCGATCAGTCCGTGCCCGCCCTCGTGCGCGATGGTCACGGCGTTCCGCGACAGCCGCCAGGCGGTGCCCGGCACGACGACGGCCAGCGCCAGCACCCCGGTGACGATCACCAACCAGAGGGACGGATCCGGCTGGACCCCGAAAACGCGGCTCCAGAGGTCGGTGATGTGGTCGGTATCCATGTCTCCCCTTCCGGTGGCATGGCAGTGTGGCACGCATGTGCGGTAGGTATGCAGCGAGTCGTAAGCCCGAGGACCTGGTGGGCCTCTTCGGCATCCAGCAGTGGGAGCCGCAGGAGACCCTGGCGCCCAGTTGGAACGTCGCCCCGACGGCAGGCGTGCACGCGGTGCTCGAACGTCCCCTCAAGGGCGAGGCGGCGGCCGCATTCCCGCCCGGTCCGGTGCGCCAGCTGCGGACGCTGAAGTGGGGCCTGGTCCCGTCGTGGTCGAAATCACCCGAGGCCGCCGCGAAGATGATCAATGCACGGTCCGAGACGGTCCACGAGAAGCCGTCCTTCAAGCGGGCCTTCGGCACCCGCCGCTGCCTGCTCCCCGGCGACGGCTACTTCGAGTGGGTCACCGCCGCCGCCGAGCGGGAGCTGGAGGAGCGCGGCAGGAAGAAGCGGCCCCGTAAGCAGCCGTATTTCGTGACGCCGGCCGACGGCTCCGTCATGGCGATGGCCGGGCTGTACGAATTCTGGCGGGACCCGACGCTGCCCCAGGACCACCCGCTGGCCTGGTGGGTGACCTGCACGGTCGTCACCACCGAGGCCGAGACCACACCGCTGGCCGGCGCCGGCGGCGAGGGCCCGCGGTCGCTGGCCGACATCCACCCCCGGATGCCGCTGGTGCTGCCCCCGGACCGCTGGGACGCCTGGCTCGACCCGGCCCGTACGGACCCCGACGACCTGCGCGCGCTGCTGGCGCCCCCGCCGGCCGGGCTGATGCGCGCCTACCCCGTCCCCACGGACGTCAGCAACGTCCGTAACAACGGGCCGGAGCTGCTCAAGGAGCTCGAGGCCCCGGAGGCCGGCACGCTGTTCTGAGCGCCGGGCTGAGGGGGGAGGGGCGCGAAGCTCGTTGAGGGGTGGTGGCCGGGTGACGGGTGGGCTGCCGCGCGGGGCAGGATGGAGCTATGAGTACGAGGGCGAACGAGAGTGAGACGGTCGCGACCCCGGTGGGCGACGCCCGTATCACCTGGTACCGCGAGGTGACGCCGGCGCGGGCCGTGGTGGCGGTCAGCCATGGCGCGGGCGGCGGCATCGAGGCCCGCGATCTGCGCGCCCTGGCGGCCGCGCTGCCCGCCCGCGGCTATACCGTCGCGCTGGTCGAGCAGCCGTGGCGGGTAGCCGGCAAGAAGCTGGCCCCCGCGCCCAAGACCCTGGACACCGGGTGGACGGCGCTGTGGCCCGCCCTGGAGAAGCCGGGGCTGCCGGTGGTGGCGGGCGGCCGCAGCGCCGGCGCCCGCGTCGCCTGCCGTACGGCCCGCGAACTGGGCGCGCACGCCGTCCTGGCGCTGAGCTTCCCGCTGCACCCGCCGGGCAAGCCCGAGAAGTCCCGTGTGGACGAGCTGACCGGCGCGGGGGTGCCGACGCTGGTTGTCCAGGGCGGCCGCGACCCGTTCGGCAGGCCCGGGGAGTTCCCGCCCGGGACGCGGATCGCCGAGGTGGCGTACGGGGACCACGGGTTCGCGGTGCCGAAGACGGCGGGGGTCGGCGAGGCGGAGTCGATGGCCGTGATCACGGACGCGGTGGTGGGGTGGCTGGACACGATGTTCGGCTGACGCGGCGACGGGAACGCCGGGCGCGGTCCGCCGTACCGACCCCACCTGCGAAATACCCGCGAAATAACCTCGCGGACCGGGAATGAGGCGCCCGGTGCGGCTGTTGTGCCAGGCGTAAGGATCAAGTACGTCGTCCGCACACAGCACGAGAAGTGGGAGTCCGCCGCATGGGAATCGCTTGCCCGGCCCGCCCGGCCGCTGACCTGCCGTGGTCGCAGATGCAGGTGGCGCAGTCCGCCCTGGCTGGAGCGGCGGCGGCCCCGGATCGTCGTCTATTCTCCGATTCGAGGGGGTCCGCATCAGGATCCGTCATGGTGTTGGAGGAGGTGGGTCCGGTCACCGGTACCGACGCAGGGACCGACGGCACGGCTGAAGACAAGACCGCCGGCCGACGGGAGAGCGACGCCGAGCGCAATGCGCGCTTCGAGCGGGACGCGCTCATCTTCCTGGACCAGATGTACTCCGCGGCGCTGCGCATGACGCGCAATCCGGCCGATGCGGAGGACCTGGTGCAGGAGACCTACGCGAAGGCGTACGGGTCCTTCCACCAGTTCCGGGAGGGCACGAACCTCAAGGCCTGGATGTACCGCATCCTCACCAACACCTTCATCAACTCCTACCGCAAGAAGCAGCGGGAGCCTCAGCGCAGCGCCGCCGACGAGATCGAGGACTGGCAGCTCGCCCGCGCCGAGTCGCACATGTCGACCGGGCTGCGTTCCGCCGAGTCGCAGGCACTGGACCATCTGCCCGATTCGGACGTGAAGGCCGCGCTCCAGGCGATCCCCGAGGAATTCCGCATTGCGGTCTATCTCGCGGACGTCGAGGGCTTTGCGTACAAGGAGATCGCGGACATCATGGGGACACCCATCGGCACGGTGATGTCCCGTCTGCACCGCGGCCGCCGCCAGCTGCGCGGCATGCTGGAGGATTACGCCCGTGAACGCGGGCTGGTCCCCGCGGGTGCGACGGCCGCGGACCCGCAGGCCGCGCGGACATCGGAGTCGCACGACCGGAAAGGCTCGGGATCATGAGCTGCGGAGAGCCGCACGAGAAGGACTGCTCAGAGGTCCTCGATCACCTCTATGAGTATCTCGACCGTGAGATGCCCGCCGGTGAGTGCGCGGATTTCCAGGTACATCTGGACGAATGCTCGCCGTGCCTGGAGAAGTACGGGCTGGAGCAGGCCGTCAAGAAGCTCGTCAAGCGCTGCTGCGGCCATGACGACGTCCCCACCGACCTCCGCTCGAAGGTCATGGGCCGGATCGACCTGATCCGGGCCGGGGAGACCGTCCCCGAGGTCAGCGTGCTCGAACAGGCCAAGCACGAACAGGCCCAGCGGGAGCGGGAAGAGCAGGCGGCGAAGGGTGCGGGCGCCCGCAGCGCCGGCTCCGGAAAGCCGGAAAAGGCCGCCGACCCCTCCTAGGGCTCCCCGGGCCCCAGCACATATCGCGGCCGCGCGGGCCGGATCATGCGGGAGACCACCCCAAGGTGTGAGCGGCGGGGCCGTTCGTCCCGCCCGATCCGCCGATGCGCCCTCTTCGGCGCCCCGCCCCCTCTATTCTCACCGGACCCAGGCGTGCCGCGGAGCGCGCGCCGGGGTATTCCCCCGCTCCTCGGAAGCGCGGGAAAGCGTGAGGAGGGCGCGATGCGGGAACTTCCGGTGGCAGCGCGCGGGTATATCGGCGGCGCGGCCCTGGCCGCGGCGCTGTGTGCGGCCCCCGCCTTATGGCTGGGCGCCGCCCCCTGGACCGGCACCCTGGCCCTGACCGCCCTGTACGGGCTGTGCGAACAGCTGCGCCGCTGCCCGCTGACCGGCGGGCGCACGGGGGAGCGGGCGCGGCTCGGCACGGGCGGCGGAAGCGACCGGTCGAACGCCGCGTCCACGGGCCCTTCGGCGCCGTCGGCCACGTCCGCGGCACCGCCGGCGGCCTTTCCGGCCGGCTGGGCCAGCCCCGTTCTCCTCGCCTCGGCCCTGCTGCTGCCGCCGCCGCTGGCCGCGCTGGTCGCCGTCCCCGGCGCCCTGACCGCCCCGGCCGAGGCCCGCCCGGCGGCCGCCCGCAGGATCTGGCACGCCGCCGAACTCGCCCTGGCCTGCTGCGCCGCCTCCCGGCTCGGCCACGCCCTCTTCGACGCTCTCGGCGCCCACGACCACCCGTTGTCCGCGGCGGGCTTCCCCCTGGTGCTGCTCCCCGCCGCGGCCGCCGCCCTCGCCTTCTGCGCCGTGCTCGCCGCGCTGGACGGCGGGATCCTGATCGCCGCCGAACGCCACCCGCCGCGTACCGCCTGGCGCGGTCTGCTGACCCGCTCCCTGGGCCCGTATCTGCTGCACGGGCTCGCCGGGCTGACGATGGCGGTGCTGTGGCGCAGCGTGTACGGGCCGCCGGCGGCGCTGCTCGTCCTGCTGCCGATGTACCTCTCCTGCTGGGTCTTCGCCCAGTACCACCGCGAACGCGCCGCCCACCAGGCCACCATCCGCGCCCTGGTGCAGGCCGTGGACATCAAGGACCGCTACACCCGCGGGCACAGCGAGCGGGTCGGCCGCGCCTCGGTGATGATTGCCCGGGAGCTGGGCATGGCGGAGGACCGGATGGAGGTGCTCCGGTTCGCCGGGATCCTGCACGACGTCGGCAAACTCGGCGTCCCCACCCGGCTGTTGCGCAAGGACGGGCCGCTGACCCCGGCCGAACGCGGGATCATCGAGCTGCACCCCGAGTACGGCCACGAGATCGTCCGCGGCATCGGCTTCCTGGGCGAGGCGCGGGCGGCGATCCTGCACCACCACGAGCGGCTGGACGGCCGAGGCTATCCGTACGGCCTGTCGGGGCAGCAGATCCCGGAGTGCGCGCGAGTGGTGGCCGTCGCCGACGCCTTCGATGCGATGACCTCCACTCGCTCCTACAGCCGCGCCCGCCCCGTCCCGGCCGCGGTCGCGGAGCTGCGCAGATGCGCCGGGTCCCAGTTCGACCCGCGGATGGTGCGGGCGCTGGCCGCGTCGCTCGAGCGGTACGGCTGGCACCCCGACCTGGTGACGGCGGCGGACCCGGGGCCGGGCCGCGCGGCGCGGGCGGCCGCGCCCATGGTGCCGGGTAGCGGAAACGTCCCTCCGGCGCGGCCGACGGCCGGGGCGCCCCGAACGGCGCCCGCCTCCCGCGCCCCGGGAGCGCCCGGCCGGGACGACGCACCATGAGCCTCCGCCAGGGCCCTGCGGGCAGGGGCGGGAGCGCCCTCACCGTCGCCGCCGTGTACGCGGCCGCCGCGGCCCTCGCCGCCTGGAGCCTCGGCCGGACCCTGTGGGACGGCCTGGCGCAGCCCGGGGCCGCGCTGGCCTTCGGCGCGCTGATCGCGGCCGGCGAACTGCTGCGCCGGGCGTCCGCGCACACCGCGGGACCCGGCGAGCGGGAGAGCGCACCCCTCGGCGCGGCCGGCGCGCTCGCGTATGCGCTGCTCGGCGAGGCCGGCGGCCGGCCGACGACCCACGGCGTGGCGCAGACCGTGACCGTCGTCGTCGCGGCCGTCCTGGTGGGACTCGTCCCGCATCTCGCGCTCGGCGGGGGCCATGCCCTCGACCACCTCGCCCGCCGGGTGCTGACCGCCGGCTTCGCCGCCACCTGCTTCCAACCCCTCTACAACACCGGCACGTTGGCGCAGTGGGGCGCCGACGGCCGGCTCCACCCGCTCCTCCTGATCGGGCTGCTGGCGCTCACCCTGCTGTGCGACGCGGTGCTGGCCGCCGGCCTCGCCCGCGCCCGCACCGGCTGGCCGTACGGGCCGCTGCTGCGCGACGAGTTGCGGGCGCTGCTCGGCATCGGCACGGCCATCTGCGCCACCGGCGTGGTCATCGCGCTGGTCACCGCCGTCGCCGGGCTCTGGGCGCTGCCGGTGTGCGCGCTGCCGCTGCTGCTGACCCAGTTCGCCTTCCGCCGGTTCGCCGCCGTACGGGCCACCTACCGTCAGACCATCGCCTCGCTGGCCCGCGCCACCGAGATCGCCGGCTACACCCCGCCCGGCCACGCCCGCCGGGTGGCCGCGCTCAGCCGTGCGGTGGGCCGCGAACTGGGCCTGAGCGAACCGGACTTGGATGTCCTCGAATACGCCGCGCTGATGCACGACATCGGCCAGCTCTCGCTCCTGGACCCGGTCCCGGCCGGCGCGACCGCACCGCTGCCGCCCGCCGAGCAGCGCCGGATCGCGCTCCTGGGCGGCGCCGTCGTCCGGCAGACCGGTGTCCCGGCCCAGGTCGCGGTGATCGTCGAACGGCAGGCGGATCCGTTCCGGGACCAGCCGGTCACCGCCCGTATCGTCCGTACGGTCAACGCCTACGACGATCTTTCGCGGCCGGCCGCGGGCCCCGGAGGCGGGCTGCGCGCTCTGGAGCGGCTGCGGCTGTCCACCGCCCAGGACCATGAACCGCGGGTCGTCGAGGCGCTCGCCCGGGTGCTGGCGGCGGCCGGGCGGCACGAGGTGACGGGGAGGTGCGGACGGGATCACGCGCGGTGAGATTCCGGGCGGTTCCGGGCCGTCCCACATCGTGGAACCCATGGGTAATGAGCGCCCTGTGAGATGGGCATGGTTGGATGCGAAGGAAGCCCCTCGCAGGGGGATTCAGGGGGTCGGCGAAGGGCAAGGAGCCGCAGAGGGCACGGCAATCAGGCTGAGTCCGACGGCAATCTGTGGCAGGTTGTCGAGTGGGCCCCCACAAGGGCCCCGGGCGCCGCTCGGGACACCCCGGAAAGCGGCATCGAGAGCAACCAGCAGGCGGGAATCGTGAGGATCTTCGGCAAGGTACGGCACCGGCCCTCCGCCTCGTGGCGGCAGGCGACCGACCGCGCTTTCACGCTGATCGGCGACGGCCGTTACGAGGACGCGGGGGCGCTGCTGACCCGCGCCGCGGACATGGAGCCGTGGCTGTCGGAGTCCTGGTTCAACCTCGCGCTGCTGCACAAATTCCGGCACGACTGGGAGCAGGCGCGCGCCGCCGGACTGCGCGCGGTGGCCCTGCTGGACCGCGAGACCGGGGCGCCCGACTGGTGGAACGTCGGAATCGCCGCCACCGCCCTCCAGGACTGGCCGCTGGCCCGCCGCGCCTGGCAGGCGTACGGCCTCAAGGTCCCCGGTGAGGGCTCGCCGTCCGGTGAGCCGGTCGGGATGGCCCTGGGCAGCGCCGCCGTCCGCCTGTCCCCGGAGGGCGAGGCCGAGGTGGTCTGGGGCCGCCGCCTGGACCCGGCCCGTATCGAGGTGCTCTCCATCCCGCTGCCGTCCTCCGGGCGCCGCTGGGGCGAGGTCGTGCTGCACGACGGCGTCCCGCACGGCGAGCGGACCACCGCCGCCGGGCCCGCCTACCCGGTCTTCGACGAGATCGAGCTGTGGGCGCCCTCCCCGGTCCCCACCTGGGTGGTGCTCCTGGAGGCCGCCACGGAGGCCGACCGGGACGCCCTGGAGCGGCTGGCGGCCGATGCGGGCTTCGCCGCCGAGGACTGGTCGTCGTCGGTGCGCCTGCTGTGCCGTACGTGCTCGGAGAGCCGGATGCCCAGCGACGAGGGCGACGGCGAGCATCTGGACCCGCACGACCACAGCGAGCCCGGCCACCCGGGGCCGCTGGGGCACCGCACCGCGGGCTCGGGCTCCCTGTGGGTCCCGGAGCGCGAATGCGGCATCGCGGCGCCCGCCGCCCTGGTCCGCGGCCTGCTGGACGGCTGGGTCGCCGACAGCCCGGACACCCGGGAGTGGCGCGATCTTGAAGAGGTCTGCTGAGCCGTCGCCCGCGTCGCCGTAGGCTGTAGGGCGACTAAGCAGGGTTTTCAGGGTTTGAGGAAGGCTTACGGCGGACCATGGCGCAGCAGCCTGTGTTTGATCAAGACGGTGACCAGCAGGTGGACGAGACGTTCACCGACGATGTCACGGACGCGGAAGCGCGGGAGACGGCCCACCGGGAGCGCGGCACCTCGCGGCCGATCACGGTCGTCGGCAACCCGGTGCTCCACAAGGAGTGCAAGGACGTCACGGCGTTCGATGACGAGCTCGGCCGGCTCATCGACGACATGTTCGCCAGCCAGCGCACCGCCGAGGGCGTCGGTCTGGCCGCGAACCAGATCGGCGTGGACCTGAAGGTCTTCGTGTACGACTGCCTGGACGACGAGGGCGTCCGGCACGTCGGCGCGGTCTGCAACCCCGTCCTCGACGAGCTGCCGCCCGGGCGCCGGGTGCTGGACGACTCCAACGAGGGCTGCCTGTCGGTGCCCGGCGCCTACGCCGAGCTGGCCCGCCCCGACTACGCCGTGGTGCGCGGCCGGAACGCCAAGGGCGAGCCGATCGCCATCGAGGGCACCGGCTACTTCGCGCGCTGCCTCCAGCACGAGACCGACCACCTCAACGGCTACCTCTACATCGACCGGCTCTCCAAGCGGGAGCGCAAGGACGCGCTCAAGCAGATGGCCGAGAAGGAGCCGCGCTACCCCGTCGTCGCCAACGACTGAGGGCCCCCTGCTCAGGACGCGTTTTCGTAGGCGGCCCAGATCTGTGGCGGGATGCTCGTCCCCAGCCCGGAGTCCGGGCCGCCCACGCCGTTCATCGGCAGCAGCTCCGGGGCGCCCGGCTTGTTGCGGAACATCGTGATGGCGGTGGTCGGCTCGTTGCCGTCCTGCAGGGCCTGCTTCTTGGCGGCCTCGGCGGCCACCGGCCCGCCTGCGGGGGCGAGGGCCCCGGTGGAGTGACTGCCGATGAACCACGCCGACTTCATCCGGTCGCCGGGCTCGCTGATGCCCGCCGCGACCGGCTGGTAGGCGGCCCGGCCGACCGGGGTTCCCAGCGCGCGCCAGCCCAGCCCCACCAGGATCCCGTTCATCTGCTGAGCCACCTCGGGCGTCAGGACCTGCTCGGGGTCCGGGCGGTCGAAGCCGTCGAGGGGCTTGCCGTCGAGGGTCATCCGGGAGACCGCGTAGGGATCGGCGTGCAGTCCGCCGTTGCTGAAGGTGGTGTAGGCGCTCGCCATCCGGATCGCGCTGGGTGCGGAGGTGCCGAGCGGGAACGTCGGCTCCAGCTGCGCCAGGCTCTCCTCGCGCAGCCCCGCGGACACCACGAGATCCCGGATCTGCTCCAGCCCGATGCGCTGCCCGGCCGCCACGAACGGCGGGTTCTGTGCCGACATCAGGGCCCCGCGCAGCTCCTCCGTGCCGCGGTCCTGGTCCTCCGGACGCGCCTCGGCGCCCCAGGTCTCGGTCTGCTGCTGGAGGGCCGTCGCCAGCACGAACGGCTTGAACGTCGATCCGGCCGGTACGGCGCTGGTGTCGGCGTTGTTGCTGAAGTGCTTGGTCGCGTCCGTGCCGCCGTAGACCGCGACGATCGCCCCGTCCTTGGGCCGCACCGAGGCGGCACCGAATTGCACGAACGTGTCGGTCGCGCGCTTCTTCGGATCGATGCTTTTCTTACGGACATTGATGACCGCCTCTTCCAGGCGGCGGGTGAGCGTTTTGTCGAACGTGGTGTGGATGCGGTAGCCGCCGCGCGCCAGGTCCTTGTCGGTCAGCCCGGTGCTGCTCTGGACGAATTTATTGGCGACATCGACGAGATAACCGGTCTGGCCGGCCTGGCTGGTGGGCTTCGCCAGCGCGCGGGGCTCCGGGAACTTGGTGTACTTCGCCCGCTGTTTCGCGCTCATCTTGCCGGTGGCGACCTCCCGGTCGAGAATCCACCGCCAGCGCTCCACGGCCCGCTGGTGATTGCCCTTGCTCAGCGACGGGTCGTATTGCTCCGCGCCCTTGAGCAGGGCGGCCAGCAGCGCTCCCTGGCTGGGGTTCAGCCGGTCGGCGTCGATGCCGTAATAGGCGTGCGCGGCCGCCTGGATGCCGTTCGAACTCCGGCCGAACCAGCTGGTGTTGAGATAACCGCGCAGAATGTCCCGCTTGGACTTCTGATTGCTCACCTTCAGCGAGATGATGAATTCCCTCGCCTTACGGGTGAACGTCTGGTCCTGCGAAAGATAGGTGTTCTTCACATACTGCTGGGTGATCGTGGAGCCGCCCTGGGTGTCCCCGCCGGAGAGCATGCTCACCACGGCCCGGCCAATTCCCTTGAGGGAGACACCGGAATCGCTGTAGAAGGTGGCGTTCTCGGCAGCGATAACGGCGTTCTCGACGGAATCCGGGACCTTGTCCAGGCCGACGTTCTGCCGGTTGACGGCGCCGACGCTGACCATCTGGCTGCCGTCCGCCCAGTAATAGATGGAGGCTTCCTGGGCGGCCAGCTCGTTCTCGTTCGGGATGTCGATGGTGACGTAGACGAGGACGAACAGCCCCGCCAGGCCCGCGACAGCGACGCCGAACGTGCCGAGCAGCAGCTTCCACGACGGCAGCCAGCGGCGCGGCCCCACTCGCCCCAGTCGCGGATAGTCGATGATCCGGCGGCGCTCCTGGCGCTGCCCCCGGCGGCGCCCCCTGTTCCCCTTCACACTTCCGTAGACGTGGGTGAAGGCGTCGAGCACCAGTTGCCAGGACGGCAGCCAGCGACGTGGGCCTTGGTGTCCCTGTCGCGGATAGTCGATGATCCGGCGGCGCTCCTGGCGCGGTCCCCGGCGACGACCCCTGTTCCCCTTCATACTTCCGTAGATAGTACGGATGCGGGCTCGGTTGCGGTCCGGCCGTCCGCTCATCGAACGCTCACAAAAGCGCGGCGGACGGCCGGTCGCAGCTGATACTAGAAGTCGTCGTCGAAGGAGACCGAGCCCTCCACGGCGACCTGGTAGGCCGAAGCCCGGCGCTCGAAGAAGTTGGTCAGCTCCTGGACGTTCTGCAGCTCCATGAAGGAGAACGGGTTCTCCGAGCCGTACACGGGCGGGAAGCCGAGGCGCTGCAGCCGCTGGTCGGCGACGCACTGGAGGTACTCGCGCATCGACTCGGTGTTCATGCCCGGCAGGCCGTCACCGCACAGATCGCGGCCGAACTGCAGCTCCGCCTCCACGGCCTCCTTGAGCATCTCCGTGACCTGCTGCTCCAGCTTGTCGTCGAAGAGGTCGGGCTCCTCCTCGCGGACCGTGTCGACCACCGAGAACGCGAAGTCCATGTGCATGGACTCGTCGCGGAAGACCCAGTTGGTGCCGGTGGCCAGGCCGTGCAGCAGACCGCGCGAGCGGAACCAGTAGACGTACGCGAACGCGCCGTAGAAGAACAGCCCCTCGATGCAGGCCGCGAAGCAGATGAGGTTGAGCAGGAAGCGGCGGCGGTCGGCCTTCGTCTCCAGGCGGTCGATGCTCTCGACCGAGTCCATCCACTTGAAGCAGAATTCGGCCTTCTCCCGGATGGACGGGATGTTCTCCACCGCGGCGAAGGCGGCGGCGCGGTCGTCCGGGTCGGGGAGGTAGGTGTCCAGCAGCGTCAGATAGAACTGGACGTGCACGGCCTCCTCGAAGAGCTGACGGCTCAGATACAGCCGCGCCTCGGGGGAGTTGATGTGCTTGTAGAGGGTCAGGACCAGGTTGTTCGAAACGATCGAGTCACCGGTCGCGAAGAACGCGACCAGCCGGCCGATCATGTGCTGCTCGCCGGGCGAGAGCTTGGCGAGGTCGGCGACGTCGGAGTGGAGGTCGACCTCCTCCACGGTCCAGGTGTTCTTGATCGCGTCGCGGTAGCGGTCGTAGAAGTCCGGGTACCGCATGGGACGCAGCGTCAGCTCGAAGCCCGGGTCGAGGAGGTTCTTCTTGCCGGTGGTGGCGGTGTGCGCGGCGGCGGCGGCGTTCGTTTCCATGAGGCTCCCGGCGCGCAGCGCCGTCGTTGAGGGGCGGTGGTCGGGCGACGGGTCGGGCATTACTGGCAGGCCTCGCAGGACTCGGGGTTTTCCAGGGAGCAGGCGACCGCCTCGGGGTCGGCCACCGGCAGCTGGGCGGGGATGGACGCGGCGCGCGCGGACTGGGCGATCCGGGTGGCCGGGCGCGACCGCAGGTAGTACGTCGTCTTGATGCCGCGCTTCCAGGCGTAGGCGTACATCGAGCTGAGCTTGCCGATGGTCGGCGACGCCATGAAGAGGTTCAGCGACTGGCTCTGGTCGAGGTAGGGCGTACGGGCCGCGGCCATGTCGATCAGCGCGCGCTGCGGGATCTCCCAGGCGGTGCGGTACCGGGCGCGGACGTCCTCGGGGATCCAGCCGACCTCCTGGATGGAGCCGTTGGCCTCGCGCAGCGCGTCACGGGTGCGTGCGTCCCACAGGCCCAGCGTCTTGAGCTCCTCGATCAGATACGCGTTGACCTGCAGGAACTCGCCCGACAGGGTTTCTCGCTTGAAGAGGTTGGAGACCTGCGGCTCGATGCACTCGTACACCCCCGCGATGGAGGCGATGGTGGCGGTCGGGGCGATGGCCAGGAGGAGGGAGTTGCGCATCCCGGTCTTCGCGATCCGGGCGCGCAGCGCGGCCCAGCGGTCGGCCCAGCGGGGCTCGGCGTCCGGGTAGTGGTCGGGGTGCAGCACTCCGCGGGCGGTGCGCGTCGCCGACCAGGCCGGGTGCGGGCCCTGCCGCTCGGCGAGGTCTGCGGAGGCCTCGTACGCGGCGAGCATGATCCGCTCGGAGATACGGGTCGACAGCTCCTTCGCCTCGGGCGAGTCGAAGGGCAGCCGCAGCCGGAAGAAGACGTCCTGGAGGCCCATCAGGCCCAGGCCGACCGGGCGCCAGCGGGCGTTGGACGTCCCGGCCTGCTCGGTCGGGTAGAAGTTGATGTCCACGACGCGGTCGAGGAAGGTGACGGCCGTGCGGACGGTGGCGTCCAGCCGCTCCCAGTCCATCTCGCCGTCGGCACCCAGGTGAGCGGCGAGGTTCACGGATCCCAGGTTGCAGACGGCGGTCTCCCCGTCGTTGGTCACCTCCAGGATCTCCGTGCACAGGTTGGAGGAGTGCACGACCTGACCGGGCTCGGCGGTCTGGTTGGCGGTGCGGTTGGCGGCGTCCTTGAACGTCATCCAGCCGTTGCCGGTCTGCGCCAGGGTGCGCATCATCCGCGAGTACAGCAGCCGGGCCGGGATCTGCTTGAGCGCCCGGCCGTCCGCCTCGGCCCTGCGGTACGCGGCGTCGAACTCGTCGCCCCACAGGTCCACCAGCTCCGGGACGTCGGCGGGCGAGAACAGCGACCAGTCGGCGTCGGCCTCGACCCGGCGCATGAACTCGTCCGGGATCCAGTGCGCGATGTTCAGGTTGTGCGTACGGCGGGCCTCCTCGCCGGTGTTGTCGCGCAGCTCCAGGAACTCCTCGATGTCGGCGTGCCAGGTCTCCAGGTAGACGCAGGCGGCGCCCTTGCGCCGGCCGCCCTGGTTCACCGCCGCGACCGAGGCGTCGAGCGTGCGCAGGAACGGCACGATGCCGTTGGAGTGACCGTTGGTGCCCCGGATCAGCGACCCCCGTGCGCGGATCCGGGAGTAGGAGAGACCGATGCCGCCGGCGTGCTTGGAGAGCCGGGCCACCTGGTGGTAGCGGTCGTAGATCGAATCCAGCTCGTCCAGCGGGGAGTCCAGCAGGTAGCAGGAGGACATCTGCGGGTGGCGGGTGCCGGAGTTGAAGAGCGTGGGGGAGGAGGGCAGATACGACAGCGTGCTGGTCAGGCGGTACAGCTCCGCCACATCCGCCAGCGCCCGCTCGGAGCGGTCCTCGGCGAGGCCGCAGGCCACCCGGAGCAGGAAGTGCTGGGGGGTCTCGATGACCTGACGGGTGGTGGGGTGCCGCAGCAGGTAGCGGGAGTGCAGGGTGCGCAGCCCGAAGTACCCGAAGCGGTCGTCGGCGCCGTCCCGGAGGGCGTTCTCGACGAGCCCGTCCAGCTGCTCGGCATGCGTCCGTACGAACTCCGCCGTCTCGTCGGCGATCAGGCCCTCGCGGTGGCCGGTCTCGACGGAGGCGGAGAAGGCGACCGCCCCCTGTCCGGCCGCCTCCTCCGCGATGGCGAGGGTGAGCAGGCGGGCGGCGAGCCTGGAGTACTGCGGCTCGTCGCCGATCAGACCGGCCGCGGCGTCGATGGCCAGCGCGCGCAACTCGGCCTCGTCCGAGCCCGGGTGGCGGCCGCGCAGCGCGGCGGCGGCCACCTTGCCGGGGTCGGTCGCGGTCAGGTCCGCGGTCAGGTCGGTCAGCGTGCGCAGCAGCGCGACGCCGGGTCCGTCCTGGCCCGCTCCGGTGGAGGTGTCAGGCGTGGCCACCACAGGCTGCACGACCTCGGCGGCTGACGCGGGCTCCGTTGGCGCGATGGTCACGTGATGCTCTCCCTCACTCGGCGGGGGCCGGGAGGGCGCGGCGGACGGTCGCTCGCGGGCATGCGGCACCCCATGACGGTCAGGGGTGCGCGGGCACACCGCGCGGCGTCCATCGGCCCAACCCTCGGGGCCCGGACGTATCGACGTCCGCACCGATGGCGGTGCGGGCGTGCCGTCGGCAGGTCCTCGGACTTCACCGCACCCCGTGGGACGGCCCTGTGGCTGTTGGGGGTGCGCGTTCATACCGTTGCGGGACAGTTCCGGATTTCCACCGGATTCCCCTGCGGCGACAGCGAAGACGAGCATACATGTGGTGGTGGCTCGTTGTGTGCACCCCCACATCTAGTGTCGCGTGAGTGATCAAGCGGTGTCTGTCAGTGGCCTCGGCTACCGTCGGCCCTACGCTCTGTGACCCATCCCGTGGAAGAAGGGGAAGGCCTCATGACCGCGCGCGCCGACCGCCCGCACATCATGGAAACCGAGCATTTCGAAGAGGCCGCCCGGATACTCGCCCGCCTGGAGCAAGGCGCGCGGTTGGAACTCATCAACGGCAAGGTCACGAGCAAGCCCATGCCGGACGGGGATCGCGGACGGATCATCCAGTGGCTGCTGCGTATCTGCATGCAGCACAGGCCCGAGCTCTTCCTCGACCCGAATCAGGGCCTGAAGACGGAGAGCTGCCGAAAAGGCCGGCTCCGTCCGGATGGCTTACTCGTGCCGTGTGACGCCTTCGTGGGCCAGGGGGAGTGGGCTGATCCCGACCCGGTGCTGATGGTCGTCGAGGTCACTTCGCACGACTCGGACACCGAACAGCGTGACCGGGTGGAGAAGCCCCGGGCCTGCGCGGAAGCCAACATTCCGCCCCGACCCCGTCGGCATCACGCTCGAAACCGAGCAGCTGAAGGACTGGATGAACTGACCCCGCACACACAAAGGCCGCCGCGAACCCTCAGGTTCGCAGCGGCCTCTGCGTGAAGCGGCCGACGGCTCAGCGCCCCGCCGGCGCCTCCTCCGTGGCTTCCGGCAGCTCCGTCGTGACGCCCTCGTCGCCGGCGTCCGCCGTGTAGTCGGCGGGGCTGGTCTCGTCGACGCCCTCCGGCGCCTTGACGGCCTTCAGGGCGAAGGTCCCCACGACCGAGACCACGACGTTCAGCACAAAGGCGGTCAGACCGATGTACCCGATTTCGCCGATGCCGGGTATCTCCGCGCTGGAGCCGCCGAAGTGCTTCTGGGTGGGGCTGGCCACGCCGTACGCCGCCAGCGTGCCGTAGAGCATGCCGGCCGCCCAGCCGGCCAGCAGCGCCCAGCGGTGGAACCAGCGGGTGAACAGGCCGCCGACCAGCGACGGCATGGTCTGCAGGATCCAGATGCCGCCCAGCAGCTGGAAGTTGATGGCGACGGTCTTGTCCATGGTGAGGACGAAGACGAGCGCACCGACCTTCACCAGCAGCGAGACGAGCTTGGCGACCTTGTGCTCCTGCTCGGCGGTCGCGTCCGGCTTGAGGAAGTCCTTATAGACGTTGCGGGTGAAGAGGTTGGCCGCGGCGATGGACATGATGGCCGCGGGCACCAGCGCGCCGATGCCGATCGCGGCGAAGGCGACGCCGGAGAACCAGCTCGGGAACATGTCCTCGAACAGCTGGGGAATCGCCAGCTGAGGGTTGCCCTGGATGTCCGTACCGGCCTTGACCGCCATGAAGCCGAGCAGCGCCAGGAAGCCCAGCATCAGGGAGTACAGCGGCAGGATGGTGGTGTTGCGGCGGATCACGTTGCGGCTGCGGGAGGACAGCGTGGCCGTGATGGAGTGCGGGTACATGAACAGCGCCAGCGCGGAGCCCAGCGCCAGGGTGGCATACGCCCATTGGGCGTTGGGGCCGCTGGTCAGCTCGCCCCGCGGTTTGCCGGGGACGGCCCCGGGCTGGGCGAACGCCTTGCCGGCCGCGTCGAAGATCGCGTCGAAGCCGCCCAGCTTGATGGGGATGTAGATGATCGCCACGGCGATGACCAGGTAGATCAGCCCGTCCTTGACGAAGGCGATCAGGGCCGGCGCCCGCAGACCGGAGGAGTAGGTGTACGCGGCCAGCACCGCGAACGCGATCAGCAGCGGCAGGTCCTTGACGAACCAGTTGGTGTTCTCGCCGCCGCCGATGCCCATCACGTCCAGGACGGCCTGGATGCCGACCAGTTGGAGGGCGATGTACGGCATGGTGGCGAGGATGCCGGTGAGCGCCACGGCCAGCGACAGGCCCTTGGAGCCGAAGCGGCCGCGCACGAAGTCGGAGGTGGTGACGTACCCGTGCTTGTGCGAGACCGACCACAGGCGGGGCAGGAAGGTGAAGATCAGCGGGTAGACCAGGATGGTGTACGGGACGGCGAAGAAGCCGGCCGCGCCCGCCGCGTAGATGGCCGCCGGGACGGCCACGAAGGTGTACGCGGTGTAGAGGTCACCGCCGAGCAGGAACCACGTCACCCAGGTGCCGAAGCTGCGGCCGCCCAGACCCCATTCGTCGAGGTTGGCGGACTCCTCGGCCTTGCGCCAGCGGGCGGCCAGGAAGCCCATGACCGTCACGGCCAGGAAGAAGAAGACGAAGACGGCAAGTGCGATGCCGTTGACGCCGCCGGACGGGGCCGCGGCGAGGACGGTGGCGGAGGCGTGGGCGGTCACTTGGCCACACCACCCTTACGGGCGCGCTGCTCACGCTGGACCAGCTTGTACGCCAGCATCGTCAGCGCGGTCGAGATCAGCACCCACAGCATCTGGTACCAGTAGAAGAACGGGATCCCGATGAGCGTCGGCTCGATCTTCGCGTACGAACTCACCCACAGCATCGCCACGAACGGAACGAGCAGGCAGACGCCGACCACCACACGGGTGGGCGTGACGATCCGTCTGCGCTCCGGCGGTTCGGCTGCCTGCGCTGGCTCTGGTCCTGACATGGCGGGGCTCCGTCCGTGGCAATTTCTCCTGGGTAATCGGCTGGAAATCTAAGCCAGGGTCGTGGCACGCGTCACTAGGTGTCCGCATATCGGTATGGCATACCTGAGTTGGGGGTTCGCCGGGCCGGTGCCCGCGTCCTCAGTCCGCGGGGCGGCGCAGCCGGGCGACGAACTTGTAGCGGTCGCCGCGGTAGACCGAGCGCACCCACTCCACGGGCTGCCCCTGCGCGTCGAGGGAGTGCCGGGAGAGCATCAGCATCGGCAGGCCGACGTCCGTGCCCAGCAGGCCGGCCTCGCGCGGGGTGGCCAGCGAGGTCTCGATGGTCTCCTCGGCCTCCGCCAGGCGGACGTCGTAGACCTCGGCCAGGGCGGTGTAGAGGGAGGTGTATTTGACGAGATTGCGGCGCAGCGCGGGGAAGCGCTTGGCCGACAGATGGGTGGTCTCGATGGCCATCGGCTCGCCGCTGGCCAGCCGCAGCCGCTCGATGCGCAGCACCCGGCCGCCGGTGGTGATGTCCAGCAGCCCGGCGAGGCGGTCGTCGGCCGTGACATAGCCGATGTCCAGCAGCTGAGACGTCGGCTCCAGCCCCTGGGCGCGCATGTCCTCGGTGTAGGAGGTCAGTTGCAGCGCCTGGGAGACCTTGGGCTTGGCGACGAAGGTGCCCTTGCCCTGGATGCGCTCCAGGCGGCCCTCGACGACCAGCTCCTGGAGGGCCTGACGGACCGTCGTGCGGGAGGTGTCGAACTCCGCGGCGAGGGTGCGTTCGGGCGGTACCGGGGAGCCGGGCGGCAGCGTCTCGGTGATCTCCAGCAAGTGCCGCTTGAGGCGGTAGTACTTGGGCACCCGAGCGGTGCGGGTGGTGCCGCCACCGCTCTCGGTGCTGCCGCCTTCGGTCTCCATGACCCGCCTCTCCGACCCTTGTCGCGCTGCCGTCACCGGCTCCTCCGTACGTAGCGGCTCACATCGTGGCACGAGTGCGCTCTGCGTGCTCCCTCGCAGGTCCCGGCCCGCCAGATGTCGGTCCGGTAACGGACCTGACAGCGACTCTTATACACCCTTGACACCCCTAAAGGTCTAGGCCAAGCTGCGGGCACTGGTCTAAACCATTAAAGACCAACACCCGGCCTTTAGGGGAGAGCGCAATGAAGCGTGGGCTCATAGCGGCGACGGCGGTCGCGGGAATGCTGGTGGGGGTCGCTGCCTGTGGGTCAAGCGGCGGAACGGGCGCGGACGGCTTCAAGGGCAAGAAGCTCACCGTATGGGTGATGAGCGGTTCCAATCCGGCGCAATGGACCAAACAGGTCTCCGCGCAATTCAAGAAGAAGACCGGCGCCACCGTCGAGTTCAAGGTCCAGCAGTGGAACGGAATTCAGCAGAAGCTGAGCACCGCGCTGTCCGAGGACGCCCCGCCGGACGTCGTCGAAATCGGCAATACGCAGACCGCCGCCTATGCCAAGGCGGGCGCCCTGGCCGACCTCGGCGACCTGAAGAAGGAAATAGGCGCCGACTGGAACGACGCCTTCAACAAGGCCGCGATGGTGGACGGAAAGCAGTACGCGCTGCCGTGGTTCGCCGGAAACCGCGTCGTCATGTACAACAAGAAGATCTGGGCCGAGGCGGGCCTCAAGGGCACCCCCAAGACCCGCGGCGAGCTTTTCAAGGCGTTCGAGACCATCAAGAAGAAGACCGACGCCGAACCGCTCTATCTCCCCGGCCAGAACTGGTACTTCCTCGACGGCCTGACCATCGGCACCGGTGCCGACCTGGTGAAGAAGCAGGGCGGCAAATGGGTTTCCAACCTCGGCGACCCCAAGGTTGCCAAGGCCATGGACATCTACCGGCAGTACCAGGCCTTCAGCACTGCCCCGAAGAACAAGGACGAGGCCACCCCGCAGCAGGCCGAGGTCTTCGCCAAGGGCAAGACCGGCGCCCTCATCGCCATGGGCTACGAGGCGGCCACCGCCGTCAAGGCCAACCCGGCAATCAAGAAGGACATCGGCTTCTTCACCATTCCCGGTGAGACCGCCGCACGGCCCGAGGGCGTATTCCTCGGCGGCTCCAACTTCGCGGTCGCGGGAATGGGCAAGAACCAGGAACTCGCCAGGGAATTCCTGAAGATCGCCCTGTCGAAGGCGAACGACGGCCAGATGGTCAAGGAATCCGGCTGGACGCCGAAGTCTCCCGACCTGGCCGCGGCCGCCGAGGAGAACCCGGCCGCGGCGGCCGCCGCACCCGCCGCGGCGAAGTCCGGCGGTACGACTCCGCTGATTCCTCAGTGGGCCGCGGTGGAGAACACGCCGAACCCGATCAAGAGCTATATGACGGCCGTGCTGGGCGGTAAGTCCCCGGCCGACGCCGCCAAGGACGTCGAGCCCGAGATCAACGCGCGGCTCGCCAAGGAGTAACACCACCGGCGGCGTACGGGGCCGGCCGTCCCCGGCCCCGTACGCGCACACCGGGTGCATCCGAGGGGAACGAGGGGGAGCAGGGACCCATGGCAGTGCAGCTCGACGGCGCGGCGGCCGCGACGGACCGGACCGCGGCGCGGACCGGCAACGGAAACGCGCCACCCGGCCGCCGCGGATCCAGGAGATGGCGGGGCACGCCGTATCTGCTGCTGCTCCCGGCCCTGCTCGCGACCGCGGTCTTCCTGGGCTGGCCGATGGTGCGCAACCTCCTGCTCTCCTTCCAGAACCTCAATATGAAGGAGCTGATCCAGCACCTCACCGAATGGCGGGGTACCGGCAATTATCAGGAGATCCTGGGCAGCGAGCAGTTCTGGCGGGTGACCCTGCGCACCATCGTCTTCACCGCCGTCAACGTCGTCCTGATCATGGTCCTCGGCGTACTGATCGGACTGCTGCTCGCCCGGCTCGGCAAGAAGATGCGCCTCACCCTGTCCGCCGCGCTGGTACTGGCCTGGGCGATGCCCGTGATCGCCGCCACCACTGTCTTCCAGTGGCTCTTCGACTCCCGCTACGGCGTCGTCAACTGGCTGCTGGACCGGATCGGCTGGCACGCCATGGCCCACTACGACTGGGTCGGGACCCAGCTGTCGACCTTCTTCGTCATCACCGTACTGATCGTCTGGCAGTCGCTGCCCTTCGTGGCGCTCAACCTCTACGCCGCCACCACGACCATCCCCAAGGAGCTCTACGAGGCGGCCCGGATGGACGGCGCCGGCACCTGGCAGGTCTTCACCTCCGTCACCTTCCCCTTCCTCAAGCCCTTCTTCCTCGCCACGACGTTCCTGGAAATCATCTGGGTCTTCAAGGCGTTCCCGCAGATCTTCGCGATCAACGAAGGCGGCCCGGACCGGCTCACCGAAACCCTGCCGATCTACGCCTTCACCGAGGGCGTCGGCAACCTCCACTTCGGTATGGGCGCCGCGATCTCGCTGCTGACGATCGCCGTCCTGCTCGCCATGACCGCGTACTACCTGCGCCTGACGATCAGGCAGGAAAAGCAGGAGGAGAACGAGCTGTGAAGCGCTCCGCTCTTTCGACGGCCGGCCGCATCTGGCCCAACGCCACGGCGGTGGTGCTCGCCCTCGGCTTCGTCTTTCCCGTCTACTGGATGTTCAGCACGGCCTTCAAACCGACCCGGGACATCGTCACCGAAGACCCCGTGTGGTTCCCCTTCCACGGCACCTTCGAGCACTTCGCGACGGCCGTGAACGCCCCCAACTTCTGGACCCTGGCCGGGAACTCGGTCGTCGTGACCGTCCTCGCCGTCGGCCTGTCGCTGGTCATCGCGCTCTGCGGGGCATTCGCCCTCACCCGGATGCGCTTCAAGGGCCGCAGGGGCATTCTGCTGACCTTCATGGTCGCCCAGATGGCGCCCTGGGAGGTCATGGTGATCTCGATCTATCTGATCGTCCGCGACGCCGACATGCTCAACAGCCTCCTCCCGCTCACCTTCTTCTACATGCTCATGGTGCTGCCCTTCACCCTGCTGACGCTGCGCGGCTATGTCGCCGCCGTGCCCAGGGAACTGGAGGAGTCCGCGATGGTCGACGGCTGCTCGCGCCGTCAGGCCTTCCTCAAGGTCGTCTTCCCCCTGCTCGCCCCCGGGCTGATGGCCACCTCCCTCTTCGGCTTCATCACCGCCTGGAACGAATTCCCGCTCGTGCTGGTCCTCAACAAGGAGCCCGAGGCGGGCACCCTGCCGCTGTGGCTTTCGCAGTTCCAGAGCCAGTTCGGGGACGACTGGGGCGCCACCATGGCCGCCGCCTCCCTCTTCGCCGTCCCGATCCTGCTCCTCTTCCTGTTCCTGCAACGCAAGGCGGTCGGCGGTCTCACCTCCGGCGCAGTGAAGGGATAACGCATGGCTGCCCCTCTTGGCCCCGTACGTACCACCGACACCCTCACCCGCGACGCACTCGCCGTCCTCCAGCCCGGCTTCACCGGCACCACCGCCCCCGACTGGCTGCTCCACCGCCTCGACGAGGGCCTGGCCTCGGTCGGCCTCTTCGGCCGCAACGTCCACAGCCCGGACCAACTCGCCGCCCTCTCCTCCCAGTTGCGCGGCGCAGGGGGCGACATCCTCATCGCCATCGACGAGGAGGGCGGCGATGTCACCCGCCTCGAGGTGCGCCGCGGCTCCTCCTTCCCCGGCAACCTCGCGCTCGGCGCCGTCGACGACACCGCCCTGACCCGCGACGTCGCCCGCGAACTCGGCCGCCGCCTCGCCGACTGCGGCATCAGCCTCAACTGGGCGCCGTCCGCCGACGTCAACTCCAACCCCGGCAACCCCGTCATCGGCGTCCGCTCCTTCGGCGCCGACCCGCAGCTGGTCGCCCGGCACACCGCCGCCTACATCGAAGGCCTCCAGTCCGCCGGCGTCGCCGCCTGCACCAAGCACTTCCCCGGCCACGGCGACACCGCCGTCGACTCCCACCACGACCTGCCGCGCATCGCCGCCGACCTGTCCACCCTCCAGGAACGCGAACTGGTCCCCTTCCGCGCCGCGATCGCCGCCGGCACCAAGGCCGTGATGAGCGCGCACATCCTGCTGCCGGCCCTGGACGGCGACCACCCGGCCACGCTGAGCCCGGCCGCCCTGCACGGCCTGCTGCGCGCGCCGGTCGCCGAGGGCGGTCTCGGCTTCGACGGGCTGATCGTCACCGACGGCATGGAGATGCAGGCGATCTCCGCCACCTACGGCATCGAGCGCGGCAGCGTACTGGCCATCGCGGCCGGTGCCGACGCGATCTGTGTGGGCGGCGGACTGGCCGACGAGGACACCGTGCTGCGGCTGCGCAACGCTCTGGTGGGGGCGGTGCGCGACGGAGAGCTGTCGGAGAAACGGCTCGCCGACGCCGCGGCACGGGTGCGCGCCCTGGCGCGCTGGACCCGGAGTGCGGGCGCGGCGGTGGGGACCGCGCCCGCACCCGGCATCGGACTCACCGCCGCCCGCCGCGCCCTGCGCATCACCGCCAACAGCCCCTACGAGCCGCTGACCGGCCCGGCCTACGTCGCCGCCTTCACCCCGCTCGCCAATATCGCCGTGGGCGACGAAACCCCCTGGGGCATTGCCGCCGAACTCACCCGTCTCCTCCCCGGCACCCGGACCGCCACCCACACCGCCGAATCCGCGGCCGCGCTGGGCACCCCCGCCCTGATCGACCGTCTGCTCGCCGAGGCCGCCGGCCGCCGCGTCGTCGCCGTCGTCCGCGACGCCCACCGCCACCCCTGGATGGCCGAGGCCCTGCGCCTCCTCACCGCGGCCCGCCCCGACACGGCCGTCATCGAAATGGGCGTCCCGCAGGCCCCACCCACCGGCGCCTTCCACATCGCCACCCATGGCGCCGCCCGGGTGTGCGGCCATGCGGCGGCGGAGGCCCTCACGAACGACACGAGGACCGGACCCGCGGCCGACGCATGACGACACGGCGTATGACGACACGGCGTATGACGACACGGCGTATGACGACACGGCGTATGACGACACGGCGCAGGACAACAACACCCCGCAGCCGGCACGACGCTTGACGTCACCCCGCAGGCCAACACCCCGCCGGCGGGGAGAGGGCGCGTGCCCTGCCCGCACTGGGCGGGCTGATGCAGTCCCCGCCCCGTTCGGGCCGGGCCGACGGCAGTGCCGCCGCCCCGTCCCGATGCGGGCCCCGGCCTAGATTCCCTGCCACTCCGGCTTCGCCGCATACGTGGCCCGGAAGTACTCGGCGAGCTTCAGCTTGGCGGCTGCGGCCTCGTCGACGACGACCGTCGCGTGCGGGTGGAGCTGCAGGGCCGAGGCCGGGACCAGCGCGGCGACCGGTCCCTCGACGGCATGAGCCACCGCATCGGCCTTGCCCTCCCCGGTGGCGAGCAGGACCAGATGGCGGGCCTCCAGGATGGTGCCGATGCCCTGGGTGATGACGTGGTGCGGAACCTCCTCGAGGCTGTCGAAGAAGCGGGCGTTGTCCTCCCGGGTCTGCTGGGTCAGCGTCTTGATACGGGTACGGGAAGCGAGCGACGAGCACGGCTCGTTGAACCCGATGTGCCCGTCGGTGCCGATACCGAGCAGCTGGAGGTCCACACCCCCGGCCTCGCCCAGCGCCTTGTCGTACGCCCCGCACGCGGCCTGGACATCCTCCGCCGAACCGTCCGGCCCCATGAAGGAGTCCTCACCGAGCCCCAGCGGCTCCACCACCTCCCGCAGCACCACCGAACGATAGGACTCGGGGTGCCCGGCCGGCAGGCCCACATACTCGTCGAGCTGGCAGATGCGGGCCCGCGAGGCGTCCACCGCGCCGGCCCGGACCTTCGCCGAGAGCGCCTCGTAGATGGGCAACGGGGTCGAGCCGGTGGCCACGCCGAGCAGCGCGTCGGGCTTGCGGCGCATCAGGGTGGCGATGGCCTCCGCGATGAGCTCGCCACCTGCCGTGGCGTCCGGGACGATGACAACTTCCACGCTTGGCCTGCCGTTCTGAAGAATGGGCTATGTGGTATAGACCAATCTAACAGAGCGGGGCCCGCGGAACCGGGTGCTGTCGTGGAATGGCGGGGCATGTTTTGCCGTCGGCCGGATGCCCGGCGGCCGCATCCGTCAGAGCAGCGCACCCCCCGTCGCATCGATCCACTGGCCCGTCACCCAACGGCTGTCGTCCGAAGCGAGAAAGGCGACGATGTCGCCGATGTCGGTGGGGTCCGCGACCCGGCCGAGCGGGGATATCGCCCCGAGCGCCTCCCGCGCCCCGGAATTGCCCTCCCCGCGCAGCCATCCGGCGTTCATATCCGTATCGACCGCACCGGGCGCCACCGCATTGACCGTGATGCCGCGCCCGCCCAGGTCCTTGGCGAGCGTCGAGGTGAACACATCGATCGCGCCCTTGCTCATGGCGTAGGCGATCAGCTCGGGCTTGGCCGCGCCATGCGTCAGTCCCGTCGAGACATTCACGATCCGGCCGCCGTCCCGCAGCCGGGTCAGCCCCCGCTGGACGAGGAAGAACGGCGCCTTGGTGTTGACCGCGAAGAGGCGGTCGAAGTCCTCCTCCGTCACCTCGCCGACGCGCTTCAGTGTCCCGTCGACCGCTTTGTTGATCCCCGCGTTGTTGACCAGGATGTCCAGCCCGTCGGCCTCCTCGTCGAACGCGGCCCACAGCGCCTCGGCGCCTCCCGGCACCCCCAACTCCGCGCGGACCGCGAAGGCCCGGCCTCCCGCGGCCTCGATCGCCGAGACCGTCTCCTTGGCCGCCGTCTCGTCGCGGCCGTAGTGGACGGCCACCCGCGCCCCGTCCCGCCCCAGCCGCTGTGAGATCGCCCGGCCGATCCCCCTGCTGCCGCCGGTCACCAGCGCCGTCCTGCCCCTGAGTGCACTCACGGCCGTGCCCCTCCCCATTCCGTGTGCGGCACCCGGCACGGGCGTACGCGCACGCACATCCCGCACCGAGCGCCCGCACTTTCTATATCGCTCGCTACAAAAAAACCGTAGCACGGCTTCCGTACCGATCGCTATAGAATTCACCCCATGGCGACCAAGGAGACGAAACAGCGCGGCCGGCCCCGCTCCTTCGACCGGGAGACGGCCCTCGAGCAGGCGATTCGGTCCTTCTGGGAGCAGGGCTACGAGGCCACGTCCATCTCCGACCTCACCCGCACCATGGGCATCAGCGCCCCCAGCCTGTACGCCGCCTTCGGCGACAAGCGGGCCCTGTTCGATGAAGTGGTGGCCGAGTATGGGCGGCTCTACGGCGGCTTCATCTCCCGAGCCGTGGCCGAGGAGCCGACCGCCCGCCGCGGCGTCGAGCGGGCGCTGCGTGAGGCCGCGGTCGAATACACCCTGCCCGGCCGGCCCCGCGGCTGCCTCGTCATCAGCGCCGCCCAGAACACCGCCCCCGCGTCCGCCGAAGTCGCCGAGTCCCTGCGGGAGATGAGGCACGCGAACCGCCGGGATTTCGAGCGGGCCATCACGGCGGACATCGCCTCCGGCGAGCTCCCCGCCGATACGGACGCGGCCGCGCTCGCCCATTACGTGGCGGCCGTCGTTCAGGGCATGTCACAGCAGGCGCGGGACGGCGCGGACCGGACGATGCTGGAGGCCCTCGTCGAGCTGGCGATGAAGGTCTGGCCGAAGAGCGCGCAGGAACGGCGAAAAGCACAGAAAAAGGCCGACCCCGCCGCCGGCACCCCCTGAAACACCTCCCGAAACACCCGCGGGCCGCGGCGCCGGGACAGGACCCTCAACCTGTCCGGCACCGCAGCCCGGAGCTGACATCGGCCGACCTCGTGTGCAGCCGGGATGTGCCCCATGTGCGGTAGGGGCACGGTCCCGGCCGAGGCCGGTCGATCGGAGGCCTCGGCGCAGTCAGGGCAGAGAGCGCCTCGGGCCTCGTTCCGCTCTCCTGTGCGGGGAAAGCGGAGGATCGGGATCTGGGGTATCCCCCAGAAAGTGTGTCGCACCCAACATTGTGGACTAGACCATTCTCGGTTGTCCATGCCCTTGCAAAGGCCGCGAACGGACTCCGGCAAGGGGGCGGACAGGGGAGCGGAGAAAAGATACGCCTGAACGCCAGGTACACCGTACGCCGGTAGGCTCCAATGTGTGCCCTCCATGAACGATCTCGTACGCCAGCACACCGCTCTGAGCGACTCGGACCTCGAGTGGCTGCATCTGCTGGTCTCGGAGTGGCAGCTGCTCTCCGACCTGTCCTTCGCCGATCTTGTGCTGTGGGTTCCCACCCTGGACGGCACCCGTTACGTTTCGGTCGCCCAGATGCGGCCCAATACCGGACCCACCTCCTATCAGGACGACATGGTCGGCCATCTCGTTCCGCGTGGCCGCCGCCCGATGCTGGACTCCGCCCTGGACGAGGGGCGGATCGTGCGCGAGGGCGATCCGGAGTGGCGGGAAGAGGTGCCGGTCCGGGTCGAGTCCATCCCGGTCCGCCGCGAGGGGCGGGTGCTCGGCGTGATCGCCCGGAATACGAACCTGCTGACCGTACGGACGCCGAGCCGCCTGGAGCTCACCTACCTCCAGAGCGCCTCCGACCTCGCCCAGATGATCGCTGCAGGATCGTTTCCCTTCCCCGGCCAGCAGGTCGACATGGACGCCTCGCCGCGCGCCGGCGACGGGCTGATCCGGCTCGACGCCGACGGGGTGGTCCAGTACGCCAGCCCCAACGCTCTCTCCGCCTACCACCGGCTCGGCCTCGCCGCGGACCTGGTGGGCCACCACCTCGGACAGGCCACCGCCGAACTGGCGCCGGCCCGCGGCCCGGTGGACGAGGCGCTGGTCAAACTGGCCAGCGGCTGGGCACCCCGGGAATTCGAGGTCGAGGGCAATGATGGTGTGATCCAATTGCGCGCCATTCCGCTCAAGCCGAAGGGAACGCACATCGGTTCCCTCGTGCTGCTGCGCGACGTGACCGAACTGAGACGCCGCGAACGGGAACTGATCACCAAGGACGCCACCATCCGGGAAATCCACCACCGGGTGAAGAACAATCTCCAGACCGTTGCCGCATTGTTGCGTTTGCAGGCTCGGCGCATGGATTCCCCGCAGGGCCGAGAGGCGCTCAACGAGGCGGTACGTCGGGTCGGTTCGATCGCGATCGTGCACGAGACGCTGTCGCAGAACCTCGATGAGCGGGTCGAGTTCGACGAGATCGCCGACCGGGTGCTGGCCATGGTCGCCGAGATCTCCCCCGGAAAGGTGACCACCCGGCGGACCGGCCGCTTCGGCATCCTGGATGCCGAGGTCGCCACACCGCTGTCGATGGTGCTCACGGAGATCTTGCAGAACGCCCTGGAGCACGCCTTCGACCAGGCGGAAGGCGGCACCGTCGAGGTGGGCGCGGTGCGCGGCGGGACGCGCACGGAGCCGCGGCTGGTGGTCACCGTCCAGGACGACGGCCGGGGGCTGCCCGAGGGTTTCGATCCCCAGCGGGCCGGAAACCTGGGGCTGCAGATCGTACGGACCCTGGTGGAGGGGGAGTTGGGCGGCACGTTCGACATGGTGCGGGCGTCCGAGCGCGGCACGCGCGTCCTCCTCGACGTGCCCGTACGGGCCGAGAAGCAGCAGCACTGAGGAGAGCGGCAGCGCCGGGAAACAGCACCGGCGAGCGATAGGGCCCCCGAACAGCAGCAAGCCCCGGACCCATCTGGTCCGGGGCTCAAAGCTATTGCGATGCGATAACGACCGGGCTTTTCAGCGCCGGGGCTGCATCGGGGGTACTGCGCGCTGCGGCTCGGGGGCCACGGGGCTACTGGCTCAGGCGCTGGCGTTGCGCGCCCGGTTGCGAGCTGCACGGCGCTTCATCGCGCGGCGCTCGTCCTCGCTCAGACCACCCCAGACGCCGGAGTCCTGGCCGGACTCGAGCGCCCACTGCAGGCACTGCTCCATGACGGGGCAGCGGCGGCAGACGGCCTTGGCTTCCTCGATCTGCAGCAGCGCAGGACCGGTGTTGCCGATAGGGAAGAAGAGCTCGGGGTCTTCTTCGCGGCAAACGGCGCGGTGACGCCAGTCCATGGCTGCTCCATCTCCTCGTATGACGGGAACGTTGCTTGTGAATGTGAACGCTTTCACGAATCCCTCCACAAGGGAAGGGCCGTAACCCAGTTGTGAACTGGGGCGGACCAGTGGAATGAGGAGGAGGATTCGGGCTCTCAAGGGGGCCGGTTGAGCGGCCGTCCCGATCGCCATGAAGAGACTCGCAAACCTCGGCGGCGGATACAACCCCTTCCGGAAACTTTTTTTTGATTCCTTGGTGTCGCCTCGGTCACAGCCGTCATTCCAGGGGGTGGAAGACAGTCTAAACGTTCGAGTGAAAGGACTTTAGGCTCTACTGCTCACACAATCACACGCAGTGCACGGCGAACGCCTGTGAACGTCACGCTCGTGCGCAGTCCCAGGTGATCCCCGTCCATCTGAAACGGCAGTGGCGCCTGCGAATGCAAGGTGAACTCGGTGAGGTCGTGGAGTGAGACCGCATGCTTGCCCCGGGGGCCGTGCTGTGGTGTTGACGTCAGCAGCTGGGTGCCGTAGCGGGCCACCGCCGGGGCCGACAGCTTGCCCAGTGCGAACAGATCCAGCCCGGTGTCGAACGAGGCCCGGGGGGACGGGTAGATCGGGCGATTGCCCAGGTAGGTCCAGGGGGCGGTGTTGCAGATTATGGACATCACGAGGTCGTCGACGACCTCCGTGGCGCCGTCCGCGCCGCCGTTGCCGACCGGACGTTCGAGCGTGATGGACCCCTGTCGGCGGTTCTGCTCGCCCAGGTACTGGCGTACGAACTGCCGCACGTACAGGGCATGCGTCGAACGCTTGCCGCGTTCACGCTGCTGCTCGACGCGGCCCACGACGCCGGCGTCGAAGCCGAAACCCGCGCAGAAGGTGAACCAGCGGGGTGGCGCCCCCTCGTCCTTGCTGCCCGGGGTGCCGGAGGCCAGGCCCAGACCGACGGTGCGCTCGCTGCGGTCGCGCAGCGCGTCCAGGAGGGCGCCGGTCGCCTCCACCACATCATTGGGCAGGCCGAGCGCGCGGGCGAAGACATTGGTGGAGCCACCGGGGACGACGGCCAGCCGCGGGTGCGAGTCCGGATCGGTGCCGTTCGCCAGCAGGCCGTTGACGACCTCGTTGACCGTGCCGTCGCCGCCGAGCGCCACGACCAGCTCGGTCTGGCCGCCCTCGGTGGCCTCCCGGGCCAGGTCACGGGCGTGCCCGCGGTACTTCGTCTCGGCGACCTCCAGCTTGAGGTCGCTGGCGAGCGCGTGGGTGAGCACCTCACGGGTGCGGGCACTGGTGGTGGTTGCTGCGGGATTGACCACGAGGAGTGCGCGCATATGAAGCAGCGTACCTACCTGCTGGTACTCGCCTCACGCCCCGTCCAGGGTTCGGGCGGCCCCGGTCCCGGGTACCGCCGGCGCTACCCTGCTGGGGTGAGCAGCAAGCAGAAGCAGTCACCGAACCGCGCCGCCGGCACCTCCGCCGTCCCCGAGCCGACCGGGCCGCGGCCCGCCCGGCTGAGCGTCGCCGCGGCGCTCACCGCGGTCGAGGGACTGGCGCTGGCCGCCCTGGGCGGGTACATGGTGATCATGGGACTGGCCGGTTCGCCGGACAGTCCGCAGCAGGCCGAGATGGGCGGACTGACCGTGCTCGCGCTCGCCGTGCTGCCGCTTGTCGCCGCGCGCGGGCTGTGGCTGCGCCGCCGCTGGAGCCGCGGCCCGTCGCTGATCACGCAGATCGTGGCGCTGCCGGTGGCCTGGACGCTGATCAAGGGCGGCGGGGCGCTGATCGCCGCCGGGGCCGGGCTGGCCGCCGTAGCGGTCGTGGTGCTCGCGCTGCTGGTGAATCCGACGGCGACCGTGGCGCTGGGCATCGGCCCCCGCGAAACGGAATAGGCGCCGGCGGGCAGTGAACGACAGTGGGCGGGGCCATGGCGGCCCCGCCCACTGCGTGTGGTCCTACTCCTCCACCAGGAGCTTGTCCCGCAGCTGCGCCAGGGTGCGGGCCAGGAGGCGCGAGACATGCATCTGGGAGATGCCGACCTCCTGGGCGATCTGCGACTGGGTCATGTTGCCGAAGAAGCGCAACAGCAGGATCTTCTTCTCGCGCGGTGGAAGATCCTCCAGCAGCGGTTTGAGCGACTCGCGGTACTCCACCCCCTCCAGCGCCTCGTCCTCGGTGCCGAGGGTGTCGGCCACGGCCGGGGACTCGTCGTCCGTGTCCGGCACGTCCAGCGAGAGGGTGCTGTACGCGTTCGCCGACTCCAGCCCCTCCAGGACCTCCTCCTCGGAGATCCCCAGATGCTCGGCCAGCTCATGGACCGTCGGCGCCCGGCCATGGCGCTGGGAGAGCTCGGCGGTCGCGGTGGTCAGCGAAAGCCGCAGCTCCTGGAGCCGGCGCGGGACGCGGACCGCCCAGCCCTTGTCGCGGAAGTGCCGCTTGATCTCGCCGACGACCGTGGGGGTGGCGTACGTGGAGAACTCCACGCCGCGGTCCGGGTCGAAGCGGTCCACCGACTTGATCAGGCCGATGGTGGCGACCTGGGTCAGATCGTCCAGCGGCTCGCCGCGGTTGCGGAACCGCCGCGCCAGATGCTCGACGAGCGGCAGATGCATCCGTACGAGGGTGTTGCGCAGCTCCGCGCGCTCCGCAGAGCCGACGGGAAGCTCGCGCAGCTCGTAGAACATCGCCCGCGCGCCGCTGCGGTCCTGTGGAGCATGCGGCTCGTGGTGATGTTGTTCTTCCTGGGGCTTCTGTTCGGGTCCGGATGGATCGTGCCGGTCCGCTTGCTGCCCCTGCTGCTCGCTCTGGTCCATGTGGTCCGCCCGCTCTGCCTGCTCCGCCGCATCCAACCGGCCGCCGTGGTCGTCCGTGCCCACCGGATGCGGCCGGGCCTGCTGCTCGGGGATGGCCACACCGGGCGCCATCCGCGTGCCGCGTTCGAGATCTTTCACGGGGCCCCCTGTTCGGTCATGACGGTCCGGGACCGGCGCCGCGCTCCTTGTACAGGCTGATGGTGACCGTACGGTCCTCGGCGACGGTGGAATCGACCTTGCCGGCCAGTGCGGAGAGCACCGTCCAGGCGAAGGTGTCGCGCTCCGGGGCACGGCCGTCGGTCGTCGGAGCCGACACGGTCACCTGCAGCGCGTCATCGATCAGACGGAAGACGCAGCTCAGCACACTGCCGGGGACGGCCTGTTGCAGCAGGATCGCGCAGGCCTCGTCGACCGCGATGCGCAGATCCTCGATCTCGTCGAGGGTGAAGTCCAAGCGGGCTGCGAGCCCGGCCGTGGCCGTACGCAGCACGGACAGGTAGGCACCCGCAGCGGGCAGACGGACTTCCACGAAGTCCTGAGTCCCGGGCTCGCCTGCGATCTGGGACACCCTCACCTCCAAGGTGGCACAAGCTGGTTGAGCTGGAATGCTGGATGCTCCGAGGGCCTCGGGACATCCACGCCGGAAGCGTTCTCTCCTCAAGCGAAAGGAGAACGAACCGGCGCAGCACATGGTTCGGCTGTGACGCTATCGCGATCTGCGGGCCGGTGTCGCCCGGAAGGAGCACGACTGCCCTCCGGACGGCGCCCGGGCCGCGGTCGCCGAACCGCTGCTGTCACTGACTGTTACTTATTGTACGGCCATGAGTACGGACGGTGGCTAGAGGTCTGCGCCGCCAAATCCATCCCGATTACGCTCCGTTGACTCGCGAGGAGCCGGCAAGGTTGTGCAGCGCATCTCCAGTGAGCCGGAAGACCGTCCATCCGTCCATGGGCTGCGCACCGATCGAACGGTAAAAACCGATGGACGGTTCGTTCCAGTCCAGGACTGACCACTCAAAACGCGTGTAGCCGCGGGTCACGCAGATCTCCGCGAGGGCCGCGAGCAGCGCCTTGCCGTGGCCGCCGCCGCGCGCCTCGGGGCGTACGTACAGGTCCTCCAGGTAGACACCGTGCGTGCCCGTCCATGTCGAGAAGTTCCGGAACCACAGGGCAAAGCCCACCGGGGCGCCGCCCGCCTCCGCGATCAGGGCGAAGGCCGCGGGGTGGGCCCCGAAAAGGGCCTCCTTCAGCTGCGGCTCGGTGGCCTGCGCGGACTCCGCCTCACGCTCGTAGGTGGCCAGCTCGCCGATCATGGCCAGGATGACGGGGACATCGGAGGGAGTCGCTTCGCGGATCATGCCGTAAGGCTAAACAGGGCCCGAGGGGCCCCCGCCGTCGCCTCCCGCCAGGAGCCCCCGCCGGGACCTCACACCAGAATCTGGTCGGCGAAGCACCAGCGCCAGTCGTCGCCCGGTTCGAACGACCGCATCACCGGATGGCCGGTCTCCTTGTAGTGCGCGGTCGCGTGCCGGTACGGGGAGGAATCGCAGCAGCCGACATGGCCGCAGCTCAGGCACAGCCGCAGCTGCACGGGGTGGCTGCCGGCCGCCAGGCACTCCAGACAGGTGGCGCTCAGCGGGGCCGGTTCGGCGCGCGGCAGTTCTGGAACATGCGTGCACTCACTCATGATGGCCAGGTTAGATCGCCGGGACGGCCGGCGAAGCGATCACCGGCGAAGGTACGGGGACGGGACGGGGATCATGGCTGTGATGCCGCTGCTGTTGCTGGTCGCGGGGAGCGCGGCGGTCGCCGGACTGGCGCGGCGCACCCCCGTCCCGGCGCCTTTGCTGCTGGTCGCCGCCGGGATCGCGGCCTCGTACGTCCCCGGGATCCCCGACTACACCCTCGACCCGCACATCGTGCTGCCGCTGCTGCTGCCCCCGCTGCTGCACACCGCCGCACTGGACAGCTCGTATCTGGACCTGCGGGCCAATCTGCGGCCGGTGGCGCTGCTGTCCTTCGGTTATGTCCTCTTCGCGACCGTGGTGGTGGGCTACGCCGCCTATCTGGTCATCCCGGGTCTTCCGCTGACCGCGGCCCTTGTGCTGGGCGCCGTCGTCGCCCCGCCCGACGCCGTGGCG
Organism: Streptomyces sp. NPDC101227; assembly: GCF_044767545.1. Lineage (NCBI taxonomy): Bacteria > Bacillati > Actinomycetota > Actinomycetes > Kitasatosporales > Streptomycetaceae > Streptomyces > Streptomyces sp. NPDC101227. Next base: position 156,277 of record NZ_JBIWOD010000007.1, read on the forward strand.
GCCACCGCCATCGCCCGCAAACTCGGGCTGCCCAGCCGGATCACCACGATTCTGCAGGGCGAATCGCTGATCAACGACGCCACCGCGATCACCGCCTACAAGGTGGCGCTGGCCGCGGCCGTGGGGGTCGGCGCCACCTGGTCCGACGGCATCAGGGAGTTCGCCGTCGCCTCCCTCGGCGGCATCGGGACCGGCCTCGTCCTGATGGTGCCGCTGCACTGGCTGCGCTGCCGGCTGCGGGACTCGGCGCTGCTGGAGAACACGCTCTCGCTGCTCATCCCGTTCACGGCGTACGCGGCCGCCGAACAGCTCGGTGCCTCCGGGGTGCTCGCCGTCGTCGTGGTCGGCCTCTATCTGGGCCACCGCTCCTGGCAGGTCGACTTCGAGACCAGGCTCCAGGAAGAGGCCGTCTGGAAGATGGTCTCCTTCATCCTGGAGTCCGCGGTCTTCGCGCTGATCGGGCTGCAGCTGCCGGTGGTGCTGCGCGGCCTGGGCGAGTTCGGCACGGCACAGGCCCTCGGGTACGCGGCCGTGGTGTTCGCCGTCGTGGTCGGCGCGCGCTTCGCCTGGGTCTTCCCCGCCACCTATCTGCCGCGGGCCCTGTCGGCCCGGATCCGTAGCCGCGAACCCGATACGAACTGGACCGCGCCGGTGATCGTCGGCTGGGCCGGGATGCGCGGTGTGGTGTCGCTGGCCATCGCCTTCTCCATCCCCGCCACCGTGCTCGGCGGCGGGCCCTTCCCCGCCCGCAATCTCGTCCTCTTCCTGACCTTCACCACCGTGATCGCCACCCTTGTCGTCCAGGGCCTGACGCTGCCGCCGCTGATCCGCGCGCTGAAGCTGCCCGGCCGCGACGCACGGGCCGAGACGCTCGCCGAGGCGCAGGCCCAGAACGACGCCTCACGGGCCGCCGAGGCGCTGCTCGATGAACTCCTCCAGGACCGCCGCAACGCGCTCCCAGGGCCCCTCTCCGACCGTCTGCGCATCGTTGTGGAGCGGCGCCGTAACGCGGTGTGGGAACGGCTGGGCACGGTCAACGAGGAGACCGGCGAATCCGCCGACGAGACCTACCGCCGCCTCGCCCGCGAAATGATCGACGCCGAACGCCGGGTCTTCGTCGAGCTGCGCGATGCCCGCCGGATCGACGACGAGATGCTGCGGACCCTGCTGCGGCGGCTGGACCTGGAGGAGGCGGCGGCGTACCGGGAGCGGGCGTAGGACGCCGAGGCCGGGGCGGTCGCCGGTTACGGCGGGCAGGACACCGGTTACGGCGTACCGGTGATCACGGCCGCGACGGTGCTGCCGGGGGCGAATGAGCCCTCCTCGGCCAGCGCCGTGAGCCCGTACAGCAGTTTGGCGACATAGACGCGTTCCACCGGGAGGCCGTGGCGGTCCTCGAAGGCGGCGGCGAACGCGTCCAGTTCGGGGGTGGTGCGGGCGTATCCGCCGCAGTGGAAGCGGCCGTCCAGGCGCCAGTCGCCGCGGGGGCCGCCGAAGGCCGCGCGCTGGAGCTCCTCGACGGTCTGCCGGAGGAAGTGCGGGCCACCCGGATCGCCGCCGTCCTTGAGGACGGGGAAGCCGACGGCGCGCTGGTCCGGGCCCAGCCCCGCGGCCAGCCCCGCCAGCGTGCCGCCCGTTCCGCAGGCCACCGTGACCGTGTCCGCGGCCCCGCGCAGCTCCCGGCCCAGCTCCGTACAGCCTTGTGCGGCAAGGGAGTTGCTGCCGCCCTCCGGTATGACGCGGAAGGCGCCGAAGCTCTCGTGCAGGGCGGCGAGCACGTCCGGGTCGGTCTTGCGGCGGTAACGGGCCCGGTCGATGAAGTGCAGCCGCATGCCGTCGGCGGCGCAGCGGGCCAGGGACGGGTTGAGGGGCGCGGCGGCCAGCTCGTCGCCGCGGACCACGCCGATGGTGGCGAAGCCGAGGAGGCGGCCGGCCGCCGCGGTGGCGCGCAGGTGGTTGGAGTACGCGCCGCCGAAGGTCAGCAGGGCGCGCTCACCGGCCGCGGCGGCCGCCCGCAGGTTGGGCGCGAGCTTGCGCCACTTGTTGCCCGGCAGGTCGGGGTGGATCAGGTCGTCCCGCTTGAGCAGCAGCCGTACGCCGCGGCGCGCGAACGGCTCGTCCTCGATCTCCTGGAGGGGGGAGGGGAGGCGGGGCCGCAGGGTGTCGGGGCCGGGGCGAGGGGGGCGGGACATGCGTCTCATTGTCCCGGGTGTCCCCGGTGCCCCGCCTGCCCCCGGGGCCCCGCCCGGCCGGCGGCCCCGCCTCCGGTCACTTCAGTCGTTCGCGGATGCGCTCGCGCAGCCCCGCCATGGTGAAGCCCCGGGGATCGACCTTGCCCGGCTGCCACTCGAGATGGCCGATCACCGAGCGCTCGCCCCAGCCGTGCGCCCGGCACAGCGCCGCCGCGGCCTTCTCCAGGGCGGCCATCTGGGCGTCCGGCCAGGGGTCCTCGCCGTCGCCGAGGTTCTCGCACTCGAAGCCGTAGAAGACCTGATTGCCGTCGGCGTCGGTGTCGTTGTCCGGCGGCAGCCGCTTCTCGGCGATCACCGCCCGCAGGACGTCGCCGTCGCCGAGCCCGGCGTGGTTGGCGCGGCCGCAGCCGACCAGATGCACCGTGCCGTCCTTGGTGATCACGCCGTGGCACAGCGGCCCCGGCAGATCGGTGTGGCCGTTGTAGCAGAGTCGTACGGTTTTCTCGGCGCCGGAAGTCGCGGTGTGATGCACCACGATGCCGTGCACCGGCCCCCAGGGGCCCATGTGGTCGCGGTTGTGCGTCCTCCAGTCGCCCACCTCGACGACCCGCAGGCCCTCGGCCTTGAGCGCTTCGAGGAAACGGTCAGCGGACAGCGGTACGGCCATCACCGGCTCCGATCGCTACGCGGCGGCCGCCGACCGCGCACCGCCTCATGCCTCGCTTCTACGGGATGGCCGGGAGCGAGGGAGTGGAACGGCATAAAACGGACCGGTTGTTCGGTGGGTGTGCGAGCGATTCCGGCCGAGGGCGACCCAGCGGCAACCCGTCGGCAACCCGGCGGCGGGGCTATCCCCGCAGGAACGCGTCGCCGTGGGCGTTGATGTGCGCCTCCAGCGCGCCGAGCGCCTCCCGGGTCGCCTCGGGGGAGCCCGTGCCGCTGCGCTCGGCGTAGTACGCGGCGCCCAGCTTCTTCAGCAGATCGGATCCGGCGCGATGCGCCTGCACTTCGTCGACCTTCTGCTTCCCCTGCGCCAGTCCGCGCTGCGCCTGCTCCTTGGCCCGGTCGAGAAACCCTGACATTGCTGCCTCCGTGAAGGTCGGTGTCGTAAGGGATCAAAGCGATCAAAGCGATCAATGGAATCAACGGCGCGGACGGCCGCGGGGTTCCCGTGCCAGGCTGGAGCATGTGGGCGAGGAGTGCGACACGGGTGAGCCGCACGGCGCAAGCGCCGGTGGCGCGGGCGCCTACCGCGAGCGGAGGTCCCGGCTGGCCGGCGCGGTGCTGTGGACCAACACCACGGCGCCCTCGGCACGGCCGGTGCTGCCCGACGGCTGCACGGATCTGATCTGGACCCGGGGCCGGCTCCTGGTGGCGGGCCCGGACACCGGGCCGTACCACCCGGACCGGGACGGCGCGCCGCCCGGCACCCTCTTCGTAGGGCTGCGCTTCGCCCCGGGGCAGGGGCCCGCCGTCTTCGGCGCACCGGCCCATGAACTGCGGAATCTGCGGGTCCCGTTGGAGGAGCTGTGGGCCCCGGCCCGGGTGCGGGAGCTGGCCGGACGGGTGGCCGCCGAAGGGGCGCGCGCCCTGGAGGCGGCCGCCGGGGCCCGCCTGGGGGACGCCGCCCCCGAGACGGCCCCCAGGACCGCCGCCGTCGCCGCGGCCCTGGCCCGCGGCCGTCCCGTCGCGGAGGTCGCCCGCGGCGTCGGGCTGAGCGAACGGCAGCTGCACCGCCTCAGCCTGGCCGCGTTCGGCTACGGCCCCAAGACCCTCACCCGGGTGCTGCGCCTCGTCCGCGCCCTCGATCTGGCGCGCTCCGGCATGCCGTACGCCGAGGTCGCGGCCCGCGCCGGATACGCGGACCAGGCGCATCTGGCGCGCGAGGTGAAGTCGCTGGCGGGGGCTCCGATGGGGGTGCTCCTCGCGCCGGGTTAGCGTGTGCGTCATGGACTACCAGGCCGTGATCGAAGAGGTAGCGGCCCATGCCCGGCCCTACGTGGGACAGGGGCAGGTCGCCGACTACATACCGGCGCTGGAGAAGGTGGCCCCGGACCGCTTCGGGATCGCGGTGGCCGACATCAACGGCAAGGTGTACGGGGCCGGCGACTGGGAGGTGCCGTTCTCCGTCCAGTCCATCTCCAAGACGTTCTCCCTGGCGCTGGTGATGGCCCAGAGCCACGGCAGCCAGGGCGGCCGTGATGCGCAGGGCGTCGACGAGATCTGGCGGCGGGTGGGCCGCGAACCGTCCGGTACGCCGTTCAATTCGCTGGTCCAGCTGGAGGCGGAGAACGGCATCCCGCGCAACCCCTTCATCAACGCCGGCGCCCTGGTGGTCACCGACCGGCTGCTGACCCTCACCGGTGATGCCAGCACCGCGCTGCTGCACTTCCTGCGCGAGGAGAGCGGCAACCCGGAGCTGGCCTTCGACCAGGCGGTGGCCGACTCCGAGGCCGAGCACGGCGACCGCAACGCCGCGCTGGCGCACTTCATGGCGTCCTTCGGCAACCTGGAGAACCCGGTCCCCAGCGTCATCGAGCACTACTTCTGGCAGTGCTCGATCGTGATGAGCTGCCGCGATCTGGCCACGGCCGGCGGCTTCCTGGCCCGCCACGGGCTGCGCGCCGACGGCAGCCGGCTGCTGGAGGCCCGCGAGGCCAAGCGGATCAATGCGGTGATGCTGACCTGCGGGACGTACGACGCGGCGGGCGAGTTCGCCTACCGGGTGGGGCTGCCCGCCAAGAGTGGCGTCGGGGGCGGGATCGTGGCCGTCGTGCCGGGCCGCTGCACGCTGTGCGTATGGAGCCCGGGGCTGGACGCCCGCGGCAACTCGGTCGCCGGTGCGGCCGCCCTGGACCACTTCACGACGCTGACCGGGTGGTCGGTGTTCTGACGGCTCGAGGGGTGTCCCCGGGGTGAGCCCGAACGGCGGCAGGCCGCTCTTCGGGCGCATCGCATGGCGTCACATGACATCGGGTGGCGTCGCGTGGCATCACATGACGTCGGACGGCGCGGCGGATGGTGCCATTCGGTGCCATCCGGTGTCGCCCGGCACCGCCCGGCGCCATTCCGCGCCCCCGGGAGTGCATGAGCACGCGTGGCGCCGCAATGACTCAGGTCGTTTCCTTCGCATTTCCCCAGTTCAGGGCGGCTATCCTCAGGCCCGCTCGCCATGCGGCACGCTGCACGCTTGCGCATGGCGCCATGATGGTGCCACCATGACGTCATGGACCTCACGCCGTATGTCGACACCCTCCGCCGCGAACTTGCGGTGGCCGCCGAAGCCGGTGGGGAAGATGCCCGCGAGCTGGCCGAGCGGCTCACCGCTCCTCTGGAGTCGGCGACCCGTCTGACCATGCTCAATGTGCTCTCCGCCGCGATGGACGAGGTCACCCGCGAGCTCGCCCCCGGCTCGGTCGACGTACGGCTGCGCGGGCTGGACCCCGACTTCGTGGTGACGCCGCCGCCCGCCGGCGGCGGCCCCGCGGAGGCGCCCGTTGAGCCCGTCGAACCGCTCAGGGCGCAGGCGCCCGCCGACGGCGACGAGGGCGGCACCGCCCGCGTCAATCTGCGCCTGCCGGCCCACCTCAAGGCGCGCGCCGAGGAGGCCGCGAGCCGTGAGGGCCTGTCGGTCAACGCGTGGCTGGTGCGCGCCGTGTCGGCCGCGGTCGACGGCGGCACGCGGCCGCGGGCGACGGCGAAGGCCCACACCGTCGGACAGAGCTTCACGGGCTGGGTGCGCTAGGGCCCGCCGCCGCCTCACTTCATCCACCACGTCCCACCAGCGGGGACGACCATGAGACCCAAGAGGACGGGACAGCCATGCCTTCTTTCGACACTCCCGAACCGATTTCGGCCACCGCCCACGTGGACGCCGGTTCCATCCGGTTCACCGCGGGCGACCGCCCCGACACCGTCGTCGAGGTGCGGCCCCGCGACCCGAAGCAGGACCGGGACGTGCGGTCGGCCGAGCAGACCGAGGTCACGTACGCGAACGGCACCCTGACCGTCAGGACCCCCAAGCTGCGCAATTCGCTTCGCCGCCCCGGCACCGTCGATGTGACGGTCGACCTGCCCGCCGGCTCGCGCATCGACATGACCGGCGCCTGGGCCCAGGTGCTCGGCGAGGGCCGGCTCGGCGAGGTCCGGGTGAAGACCTCCGCGGGCGATGTGCGCCTGGACACGACCGGGCCGCTCCATCTGACCGCCTCCCACGGCGCGATCACCGTGGACCGCGTCGAGGGCACGGCCGAGATCACCACCAGCACCGGCAGCCTGCGCGTCGGCCACGTCGACGGACCCGCGGTCCTGAAGAACTCGCACGGCACCACGACCGTCGGCGCCGCGACCGGCGACCTGCGGGTGAGCAACGCCAACGGCGACATCGACATCGTGCGCGCCGAGGGCTCGGTCGCCGCGACCACCGCGCACGGCAGGGTGCGGGTGGCCGACGTGGCCCGGGGCACCGTTCAGCTGGAGACCTCCTACGGCGCCATCGAGGTCGGCATCCGCGAGGGCACCGCCGCCTGGATCGACGCCAGCTCCAGCTCCGGGCAGGTGCGCAACATGCTCACCGCGTCCGGGTCCCCGGAGGAGGCCGAGGACACCGTCGAGGTCCGCGCCCGTACCCGGTACGGCAACATCGACGTCCTCCGCGCCAAGCCCTGAGCGCCCCCGTGCGCCGCATCCTCCTCAACTCACCCCATCCCCCTGCCACTTGCGTCTTCGAGCGGGAGGACCCCATGACGATCTCTGTCATGCCCACGCCGAGACTGCCGTATGTCCGTCGGCGGTTACGGCCGCAACAAGCACCACGAGAGGAAATCCGATGAGTGAAACGGTCGCCATCCCGCACGGCCTCCCGATGGACCGCGACGCGGGCCCCTTCGACCCGCCCCGCCAGATCACCCGGCTGCGCGAGGCCCGCCCGGTCAGCCCCATGCTCTTCCCCGACGGTCACGAGGGCTGGCTCGTCACCGGCTACGACGCGGTCCGCCAGCTCCTGGCCGACACCCGCTTCAGCTCCCGCCAGGACATCGGCGTGCTGCACATGCCGTACGAGACCCCCGGCATGCCCGCCATGACCGAACCGTCCCCGCAGGTGCCGGGCCTGTTCATCGCCATGGACCCGCCGGACCACACCCGGCTGCGGCGCAAGCTCACCGGCGCCTTCACCGTCAAGCGCATGAAGCAGCTCGAAGAGCACATCGCCGAGATCACCGAGCGGCAACTGGACGAGATGGCGCGCCTCGCCCCGCCGGTCGACCTGGTCAAGGAGTTCGCGCTGCCGGTGCCCTCGCTGGTGATCTGCGAACTGCTCGGTGTCCCGTACGAGGACCGGGAGACCTTCCAGGTCAACTCCGCCAAGTTCATGGAGAAGGACGTCTCGCTCGACGACAAGATGGCAGCGTACGGCGCCATATCCTCGTACCTCGCCGAACTGGTCACGAGCAAACGCGCCGAACCCGGCGAAGACATCCTGTCCGACCTGGCCCGCCATGACGACCTCACCATCGAGGAACTGACCGGCATCGCCTTCCTGCTGCTGCTCGCGGGCCACGAGACCACCGCCAACATGCTGTCGCTGGGCACCTTCGCGCTCCTGGAGCACCCCGCGCAGATGGCCGCACTGCGCGCCGACCCGGATCTGATGCCCGGTGCCGTCGAGGAACTCCTGCGCTATCTGTCGGTTGCCGACATCTTCTACCGCTACGCCACGGAGGACATCGAGCTCGGCGGTGAAACGATCGGCAAGGGATCGACCGTCGTCGTCTCGCTGCTGGCCGCCAACCGCGACCCCCGGCGCTTCGACGACCCCGACACCGTGGACGTCCACCGCAAGGCCCGGGGTCACCTCTCGTTCGGCCACGGCGTCCACCAGTGCCTCGGCCAGCAACTGGCCCGCATCGAGATGCGCGCCGGTTTCGACGGACTGCTGCGTCGCTTCCCGACCCTCGAGCTCGCCGTCCCCGCCGACGAGGTGAGGCTCAGGACCGACATGAACATCTACGGCGTCCACGAGCTGCCGGTCACCTGGACGGAAACGGCCCGGTAAAACCGTCGGCCGGGCGCGTCACCCGCGGGGGAACGCACCTTCGGAGCCTGTCCCGGGGAGGACTTCCACGGGACAGGCCCCGGGCATCCGTCATCCGGACGGACGCCGCGACGGCCTCCGGGCCTGCCCCGGCGATACCCCCCCGAGGGGCGGCCGCCACGGCTTCCCTGCGTTGTGGGCCGCCCCCGCTCGGCGCATCGTGGGGGCTAGGAGGTGCACCGCCATGGACCATGAGATCCGCGCCGAATACGAGGAAGGTGTGCTGCCGCACGAGGACACACCGGTCAAGCTGTGGCACATGTGCCGCGTGACCAGCCTCACGGCCATGTGCGGGCGGGATCTGGCCCCGGCCGCCGCCACCCAGCCGGCCGACCACTGGGGTACGCCCAAGGCCGAGCCGTTCTGTTTCCTGTGCGGTGCGCAGTACCTGCGGGAGCACCCCGGACCGTAGGGGCCGGCGCCACCGGCAGCCCTAGGCCAGCGGCGCGAAGAGATCCACCCCATGGCCGTCCGGATCCCGTACGACGGCGTAGCGCTGCCCCCAGAACGCGTCCCAGGGCGCCTTTTCGCCCGCGTAGCCGGCGTCGGTGAGCTCCGCATACACCTTGTCGACCGCGGCGGGATCCGCGCAGGCGAAGGCCAGGCCCGTCGGCGCGCCCGCCTGGGGCGGCGTCCAGTCCGGGTCGACGGCGCGGGCGGTCTCGTACGAGTCCCACATCAGGCGCAGGCCGCCCGGGAGCTGCGCCTCGGCGTGCGGGGCGGTGTCGGCGTCGGTGGGGATGTCCAGGCCGAGGCGGCGGTAGAAGGCGAGCGAGGCGGCCATGTCGGAGACGACCATGCCGATGGCCGCGAAGCGGGGGGAGGGGGAGGCGGAAGGAGTGTTCATGCGGCGAGCGTAAGGAGGGCGCCGCCGCGCGGTCTTGAACGAATCGGACGCGGGCGGGCCGGACGCGGGCGGCCGCCCGCCCCGCCTCACGGGCAGCGGATGACCTGCCCCGCGTACGAGAGGTTGCCGCCGAAGGCGAAGAGGAGGACGGGCGCGCCGGAGGGGATCTCGCGGCGTTCCACCAGCTTGGCCAGGGCCAGCGGCACCGAGGCGGCGGAGGTGTTGCCGGAGTCGACGACGTCCTTGGCGACGACGGCGTTGACCGCGCCGATACGCTCCGCGACCGGCTCGATGATCCGCAGGTTGGCCTGGTGGAGCACCACCCCTGCCAGGTCCTCGGGGAGGATGCCGGAGCGTTCGCAGACCTGGCGGGCGATGGCCGGGAGCTGGGTGGTCGCCCAGCGGTAGACGGTCTGGCCCTCCTGGGAGAACCGGGCCGGCTCGCCCTCGATCCGTACGGCGTTGCCCATCTTCGGGACCGAACCCCACAGCACCGGGCCGATGCCCGGCTCCGGCTCCTCGGACGCGGTGACCACCGCGGCGCCGGCCCCGTCGCCCACCAGGACGCAGGTCGAGCGGTCCGTCCAGTCGACCACGTCGGTGAACTTCTCCGCGCCGATGACCAGCGCATGCCGCGCCGAGCCGGCCCGGACGGCGTGGTCGGCGGTGGCCAGCGCATGGGTGAAGCCGGAGCAGACGACGTTGATGTCCATCGTGGCCGGCGCGTCCAGGCCGAGCCGGGCGGCGACCCGGGCCGCGGCGTTCGGGCTGCGGTCGGCGGCCGTGCAGGTGGCGACCAGGACGAGGTCGATGTCCTGCGGAGCCAGTCCGCTCGCGGCCAGTGCCTTGGCGGCGGCCGCGGCCGCCATCGAGTCGACGGTCTCGTCCGCCGCCGCGATGTGCCGGGTACGGATGCCGACGCGACTGCGGATCCAGGCGTCGTCGGTGTCGACGAGCTCGGCGAGGTCGGCGTTCGTGAGCACCCGGGAGGGCTGGTAATGGCCGAGCGCCAGGACGCGTGACCCCGTCATGAGTTCCCCTGTACGTACGTGGGCGGGCGGGTATGCGACCAGTCTCACCCCTCGGTGCCGGCCGGCGGTTGCGCGATCCGCCAATGTTCCGCCGTAAGAACTGGAGACATCCAACCGCCGGGCCGCCGCCACGGGCGCCCCGCACCGTGCCGGGGACGCACACGGTGCGGGGCGGGCGCGTACGGACAGGGGACAGCGGTCCCGTCCGCCCGATCCAACGGCAGGGCCGCACTCCGCCCGGGGCATTGCGCCGTACGCGGGCGCGGCGCCGCGCATGCCGCGGCCCCGGCAGCGGGGTGCTGCCGGGGCCGCGGGCCGGACGGTGCCGTCAGCCGGCGGTCCGCTCCGGCGTCAGCGCCCGGAAGCGCCGCAGCCGCAGGCTGTTGCCGACCACGAAGACCGACGAGAAGGCCATCGCGGCGCCCGCGATCATCGGGTTGAGCAGGCCGGCGGCGGCCAGCGGCAGCGCCGCGACGTTGTAGCCGAAGGCCCAGAAGAGGTTGGTGCGGATGGTGCCGAGGGTGGCGCGGGCGAGGCGGATGGCGTCCGCCGCGGCGCGCAGATCGCCCCGTACGAGGGTCAGGTCGCCGGCCTCGATGGCGGCGTCGGTGCCGGTGCCCATCGCCAGCCCCAGGTCGGCGCGGGCCAGGGCGGCCGCGTCGTTGACGCCGTCGCCGACCATGGCGACCGAGCGGCCCTCGCCCTGGAGGCGCTCGATGACGGCCACCTTGTCCTCGGGCAGCACCTCGGCGATCACCTCGTCGATGCCGACCTCCTTGGCGACCGACTCGGCCACCGCCTTGTTGTCGCCGGTGAGCAGCACCGGGGTCAGGCCCAGGGCGCGCAGCCGGCGCACCGCCTCGGCGCTGGTGGGCTTGACCGCGTCCGAGACGACCAGCACCGCGCGGGCCGCGCCGTCCCAGCCCACGGCGACCGCGGTCCGGCCCGCGGACTCCGCCTCGGCCTTGGCCGCCGCCAGCGCGGGCGGCAGCTGCTGGCTCCAGTCGGTCAGCAGCCGCTCGCGGCCCACCAGGACGGCGTGCCCCTCGACGATTCCCTGGACGCCGAGGCCGGGGACGTTCGCGAAGTCCTCGGGGATGGGCAGCGTCCCGGCGGCCTCCTCGGCGGCGGTGGCGATGGCGCGGGCGATCGGATGCTCGGAGGAGTGCTCCAGGGCACCGGCCAGCCGCAGCGCCTCGTCACGGGAGACGCCCTCGGCGAGGTGGACGCCGGTCAGCGCCATCACGCCGGTGGTGACCGTGCCGGTCTTGTCCAGGACGATGGTGTCGACCTTGCGGGTGGACTCCAGGACCTCGGGCCCCTTGAGGAGGATGCCCAGCTGGGCGCCCCGGCCGGTGCCGACCATCAGCGCGGTCGGGGTGGCCAGGCCCAGGGCGCACGGGCAGGCGATGATCAGTACGGCCACGGCGGCGGTGAAGGCGGTCACCGCGCCCGCGCCGGTGCCCAGCCAGTACCCCAGGGTGCCGACGGCCAGCGCGATGACGATCGGGACGAAGACCGCGGAGATCTTGTCGGCGAGCCGCTGGGCCGCGGCCTTGCCGTTCTGCGCGTCCTCCACCAGGCGCGCCATCCGGGCGAGCTGGGTGTCCGCGCCGATCCGGGTGGCCTCGACGACGAGCCGGCCGCCCACGTTGACGGTCGCCCCGGTGACGCCGTCGCCGGGCGAGACCTCCACCGGCACGGACTCGCCGGTGAGCATCGACGCGTCCACGGCGGACGCGCCCTCCACCACCTGGCCATCGGTGGCGATCTTCTCCCCTGGGCGTACGACGAAGCGGTCCCCGACGCTCAGCTCGGCAGTGGGGATGCGCACCTCGCGGCCGTCCCGCAGCACGGCGACGTCCTTGGCGCCGAGCTCGAGCAGCGCCCGCAGCGCCGCGCCGGCCTTGCGCTTCGACCGGGCCTCGAAGTAGCGGCCCGCCAGGATGAAGGTGGTGACGCCGGCCGCCGCCTCGAGATAGATGCTGCCGCTGCCGTCCGTACGGGCGATGGTCAGCTCGAAGGGGTGGGTCATTCCGGGCATGCCCGCGGTGCCGAAGAACAGCGCCCACAGCGACCAGCCGAGCGCGGCGAGGGTGCCCATCGAGATGAGCGTGTCCATCGTGGCGGCGCCGTGCCGCAGATTCGTCCAGGCGGCCTTGTGGAAGGGCAGGGCGGAGTGGACCACCACCGGGGCGGCCAGGGTCAGCGACAGCCACTGCCAGTTGGTGAACTGAAGGGCCGGGACCATCGCCATCAGGACGACGGGGACGGAGAGGGCGAGGGAGACGAACAGCCGGCGGCGGAGGGCGGCGAGGGCGCCGTCCTGCCCGGCGGGCACTTCGCCGTCGGTCTCGGTGGGCGCCGGGGCCGGCGGCTCGGGGAGCGCGGCGGTGTAGCCGGTCTTCACCACGGTGGCGATCAGGTCCGCGGCCCCGACCCCGCTGCCCTCCGCGACCGCCACCTGCGCCTTCTCGGTCGCGTAGTTGACGGTGGCGGTGACCCCCTCCATGCGGTTGAGCTTCTTCTCGATCCGGGCGGCGCACGAGGCGCAGGTCATCCCGCCGATCTCCAGCTCGACGCGGTGCTCTGTGATCGCGGTCGTCATGACTGCTCCTCCATGTGCTGCGAGTGCTGCGAGTGCTGTCAGTGCTGCCAGTGCTGTCTGGGATTGCGGGGTCGTGCCGTACGGGGCGGTGCCGGGGTGGCCCGGCGTCGCCGACCGCGTGGCCGGAGCCGTCGGGCGTCCACTACACAGAACCATATACCCCCTAGGGGTATTCCGTCACCTCCCCGCCGCTCCCTCGCCCCCGCACCCTCCTCACCGCACTCCTCGTCACCGCACCTCCGCGTCCCGGTCCGCCCCCTCGGCCCCCGCCGCGCGCCGCGCCCGGTCGCCCAGCGCGCGCAGATACCCCACCAGCTCCGCCGGCTCATGCACCGTGAACTCGCGCCCCAGCATGGCCAGCCGCATCGCCAGCCACTCCAGCGAATCCGGCGTGCTGCGCCACCGGCACGACCGCGCGTCGATCGCCTCCAGCTCGCCCGCCCGGCCGCCCAGCCTTGCGGCCACCTCCGCGGCCGGCGCGTACACCGTCGCCACCGCCCGTTGCGGCGCCGGGGCCATTCCCTGCATCCGCTCCCGGATGTAGGCCGCGGCATCGGCGGCGGGCAGTTCGCGCGGCGTGGTCCGCGCGCCGGTCGCGAACGCCTCGGTCAGCCGGTCCACCCGGAAGGTCCGCCAGTCCTCGCGGTCGTTGTCGTACGCGACGAGGTACCAGCGCCGCCCGGCCGCCACCAGCCGGTGCGGCTCCACCAGGCGCTTGGTGCGCTCACCGGCGCCCGCCTGATAGCGGAACCGCACCCGCTCGTGGTTGGTGATCGCCGCGGCGAGCACGGTCAGCTGTTCCGGGTCGACGGTCGGCCCGTCGCCGGCCGGCATCGGTACGGTGGCGCTGCCGAGCGTGCCCACCCGCCGCCGCAGCCGGGCCGGCAGCACCTGTTCCAGCTTGGCGAGCGCCCGTACGGACGCCTCCTCGATGCCCGCGATGGTGTGCCCGGCCGTCGAGCGCAGGCCCACCGCGATGGCCACCGCTTCCTCGTCGTCGAGCAGCAGCGGCGGCATGGCCGTGCCCGCGGCCAGCCGGTAGCCACCCACCGCGCCCATCGTCGCGTGCACCGGATAGCCCAGATCGCGCAGCCGCTCGATGTCGCGCCGGATGGTCCGGGAGGTGACTCCCAGCCGGTCGGCCAGCTCGCTGCCCGGCCATTCGCGCGGGGTCTGGAGCAGGGACAGGAGATTCAGGAGTCGCGCCGAAGTGTCACTCATGCCGCCATGATGGGGCAGCAAGTAGGACCGTAGCTGTCCTATACGCCGCCTAGTGTCGAAGACGTCCGCGAAGCTCAGCCGGACACCTCGTCCCCGTTCAGGGAAAATCTCAGGAGAACGCCATGACCACGACCGCCCCCGCCCCCGCCGAGGCGGCCGAAGACGCGCCCGCGCCGGCCGGGCCGGCCCCCGCCGACCGCAGACGCTGGATCGCCCTCGCCATCCTCCTGACCGCGAGCTTCATGGACCTGGTCGACGCGACCATCGTCAATATCGCCATTCCCAGCATCCAGCGGGACACCGGCGCCTCCTTCAGCGCCGTCCAGTGGGTCACCGCCGGCTACGCCCTCGCGTTCGCCCTCGGACTGATCAGCGGCGGCCGGCTCGGCGACATCTACGGCCGCAAGAAGCTCTTCCTGCTCGGCATGGGCGGCTTCACCCTCGCCTCCGCGCTGTGCGGGCTCGCCGCGGACCCCGGGATGCTGGTCGGCGCGCGGGTGCTCCAGGGCGCGATGGCCGCGCTGATGGTGCCGCAGGTGCTGGCGATCATCCACGTCAGCTTCCCCGCGCACGAGCGCGGCAAGGTCTTCGGGATGTTCGGCGCGGTGATCGGCCTCGGCGCGGTCTGCGGCCCGCTGATCGGCGCGCTGCTCACCGAGGGCAACCTCGGCGGCCTGGAATGGCGCCCGATCTTCCTGATCAACCTGCCGGTGGGCATCGCCGGCATCCTGCTGGGCGGCCGCTTCGTCACCGAGTCCAGGGCCCCGCGCGCCCTCCGTCTCGACCTCGTCGGCACCGCGCTGGCCACCCTCGGCCTGCTGATGGTCCTCTACCCGCTCACCCAGGGCCGCGAGTCCGGCTGGCCGCTGTGGGGCTTCGCCGCGATGGCCGCGAGCCCGTTCGTCTTCGCGGTCTTCGTCCGCTACGAGCGCGCCAAGGCCCGCAAGGACGGCTCGCCGCTCGTCGAACTCTCCCTCTTCCGGATCAAGACCTTCGCGGCCGGCGCCGGCGTCCAGCTCACCTTCGGCGCGGTCAGCGGCCTGTTCTTCCTGATCTGGACGCTCCATATGCAGCTCGGCCTGGGCTGGGGCCCGCTGCACGCCGGGCTGACCGGGGTGCCGTTCTCCCTCGCCTGCTCGGCCGCGGCCGGGATCTCCGTACAGAAGCTGGTGCCGCGCTTCGGCCGCAAGGTCCTCCAGGCGGGCGCGCTGATCATGCTGTCCGGGGGCCTGCTCTACCTCTGGGAGGCCGGGCACTACGGCACCGCGCTGCAGTCCTGGCAGATGGCCCCCGCGATGCTCCTGATGGGCGCGGGCATGGGCCTGATCGTCGCCCCGATCACCGACTCGGTGCTCTCCGAGGTCCCCACCGAGCACTCCGGCTCGGCCTCCGGCATCTTCAACACCACCGGCCAGCTGGGCATGGCGCTCGGCCTGGGCCTGTCGTCGGTGGCCTTCTTCGGGGTGACGGGCGAGGTGGGCGGCGGCGCCGCGCCGGGCGCCGCCTTCGTCTCGGCCACCACCCACGCCCTGTGGTGGGTCTCCGGCGGCCTGGTCGTCGTTTTCGGCCTGCTGTTCCTGCTGCCGCGCCGGGTGCGGACGCAGGACGCCCCCGCGGTCTGACGAAGGCGCGACCCGTCCCCGCCGTCCCGAAGCCACCCGTCCCCGCCGTCCCGAACCCACCCGTCCCCGCCGTCCCGAACCCATAGAGGAGCCCAGAGCATGCCGCCGGTCACCTTCCCCCTCACCTGGCCCGAAGCCAGCGCCCGCCGCCTGGAGCGCGCGGGGCTCGCCGGGGAGGCCCTGGCGCCGGACCCGGCCAAGATCGCCGCCGCGATGTGCGGGGCGCACGCCCAGGTGCTGTCCGCCGCCGAGCTCTCGCTGATGCTGCGGACGGACGGCGGCACCCGTACGGCCGTACGCGACGCCCTGTGGACCGACCGCACCCTCGTCAAAACCCACGGCCCGCGCGGCACGGTGCATCTGCTGCCCACCGCCGACCTGCCGATGTGGACCGGCGCGCTGTCCGCCGTACCGCTCGGCACCAGCCCCCATCCGCACGACGTACGGCTCACCCCCGGCCAGACCGAGCAGGTCCTCGCCGCCATCGAGGACGTGCTGGCGGACGCCGAGCTGACCATCGACGAGCTGAGCGAGGCGGTGATCGCCGCCACCGGGCCCTGGGCCGGCGACCTCGTGATGCCCGCCTTCCAGACGATGTGGCCGCGCTGGCGGCAGGTGATGCACCGGGCCGGCCAGCAGGGCGCCCTGTGCTTCGGCCCCAACCGGGGCCGCAAGGTCACCTACACCAGCCCCCGGCGCGCCCTGCCCGGTTTCCGCCCGATGCCGGGCCCCGAAGCCCTCGCCGCCCTGGTACGGCGCTACCTCCACGCCTACGGCCCGGCCACCTCCGCCGATTTCGCCAACTGGTTCGGCGCCCCGCCCCGGTGGGCGGCGGACCTCTTCGCCTCCCTGGCCGACGGCCTCCAGCAGGTCGACTTCGCCGGCGCGCCCGCCTGGATCCTGGCCGGCGACACCGCGGGCCCCGCCGCCGACCCCTCCGGCGTCCGGCTCCTGCCCTATTTCGATGCGTACGGCATCGCCTGCCGACCCCGCGACCTGCTCTTTCCCGGCCGGGCGGCGGAGCGGGCGCTGGCCGGGCGGCAGGCCGGAAACTACCCGGTGCTGCTGATCGACGGGGTCGTCGGCGGCGTCTGGCACCAGCGCCGCGCGGGCCGTCGGGTCCATGTCACGGTCGAGCCGCTGACGCCCCTGACCGCCGGGCAGCGGCGCGCGCTGGAGGCCCAGGTACGCCGGACCGGCGAAATCCTGGAGGGGGAAGCGGAGTTGACGATCGGCACGGTCACGGTGGGCCCGCACGCCTAGCGGATACCGCCCCCGGCGCCGCCGCGGGGCGCCCCACCGGGCCGTAAAAACCGGCCCTTTTCCGTACCGTTCACGGGCCGGGGCCTTCATACTGGCCGGGTGTCGATGATCAGCAACCTCCGCAAGGCCGTCCGGCTGCCGCAGCCGCGCACCCGGGGTGTCGACCTCAGTCACCCGGCGCGCTCACCGCTCGGCACCGCCGTGGTGAACTGCGCGGTGTACGTGGACGGCATTCGGCAGGACGGCAATCACCCGGCCGATGTCGCGATACGCCGGGTCCGTAAATCCGGGAGCGGATTTGTCTGGATCGGGCTGCATGAGCCGTCTGAGAAGGAATTCGCCGGAATTGTCGAGTTGTTCGGGCTGCACCCCCTCGCCGTCGAGGACGCGGTCTACGCCCACCAGCGGCCCAAGCTCGAGCACTACGACGACAGCCTCTTCACGGTCTTCAAGACGGTCCGCTATGTCGAGCACGACCGGCTCACCGACACCAGCGAAGTGGTGGAGACCGGCGAGATCATGGTCTTCACCGGCGCCGATTTCGTGATCACGGTGCGGCACGGCGGACATGGCTCGCTCGGCCCGCTCCGCGAGCAACTGGAGTCCGTCCCCGAGCAGCTGTCCCTCGGCCCGTCCGCGGTACTGCACGCCGTCGCCGACCTCGTCGTCGACGACTATCTGGACGTCACGGCCGCCGTGCAGGTGGACATCGACGACGTCGAGAGCGAGGTCTTCTCCGTACGGGGCGGCGGCGGGGCCGGCCGGATCTACCAGCTCAAGCGCGAGCTGCTGGAACTCCGGCGCGCGGTGGCCCCCTTGGACCGCCCGATGCAGGAGCTGGCCACCCAGCCGATGCGCGAGGTCGACCCCCGGATCAAGACGTACTTCCGGGACGTCGCCGACCACCTCGACCGGGTCACCGAGCAGATCACCGCCTTCGACGAACTGCTCAACTCCATACTCCAGGCCCATCTCGCCCAGGTCACCGTCGCCCAGAACGAGGACATGCGCCGCATCAGCGCCTGGGTCGCGATCCTGGCCGTACCGACCATGGTGTGCGGCGTCTACGGCATGAACTTCGAGTACATGCCGGAGAAGCACTGGACGTTCGGCTATCCGCTGGTGATGACGCTCATCGTGGCGCTCTGCTGGGTGATCCACCGCGGCTTCAAGCGGAACGGGTGGCTCTAGACGCCAACCCCCTCCGTACCGGCCCCGACCCCGGCCGCTACGGCTGCCGGCCCGCCACCTGACGGGGCCGGGCCGCGCCCCACCCCGCCGCGATCTGCGGGAGCAGCAGCGCCAGCAGTACGGCCAGCGGGACGGTCCAGCCGCCGGAGGCGTCGTGTACGGCGCCCAGGACTGCCGGGCCGGTGGCGGCCAGGATGTAGCCGAAGCACTGGGCCATGCTGGAGAGCTGGGCGGCGTGCCGGGCGTCCGGGGCGCGCTGGACGATGAACAGCAGCGCCAGGCTGATCGCCGCGCCCTGGCCGAGGCCCAGCAGCGTCATCCAGACGTAGGCGCCGCCGGCCGGCGCGAGAAGCATCCCCACCAGGCCCGCCGCGCACAGCGCCGCACCCAGCGCCGCCAGCACCCCGGCGCGCAGCCGGCGGCCGACGACGACGGGGGAGAGGAACGAGCCGGCGATCCCCAGCAGGGAGGAGAAGGAGAGCATCCAGCCGGCGTCGCCCGCGCTCATCCCGGCGTCCTCGAGCATGGTCGGCAGCCAGGCGGCGGCCGCGTAGTAACTCAGCGACTGCAGGCCCATGTAGCCGGTGACCTGCCAGGCCAGCGGGTCGCGCCACAGCCCGCGTACCGGATGTGCCGCCCGCCGCGCCGCGGCCGCCGTCACCCGCGTACGGGAGCGCACCTGTGGCAGCCACACGACCAGTGCGACGACCGCGAGCGCGCCCCAACAGGCCAGCGTCGCCTGCCAGTTGAGCCCGGCGGCCTGCTGTACGGGGACGGTGATCCCGGCGGCGAGCGCCGCGCCGCCGAACAGCGACATGGAGTACAGGCCGGTCATCAGCCCGGCGCGGGCCGGGAAGTCGCGCTTGATCAGGCCGGGCAGCAGGACGTTGGCGACGGCGATGCCCGCGCCGATCACGACCGTTCCGGCGAACAGCGCCACCACGGAGTCCAGCAGCCGCAGGGCGGTGCCCGCGCAGATCAGCGCCATGGTGCCGAGCAGCGACCGCTCCATCCCCAGCCGCCGCCCCAGCCGCGGCGCGACCGGCGCCAGCAGACCGAAGCAGAGCAGCGGCAGCGCGGTGAGCAGGCTGGTGGCCGCGGCCGACATCCCGCTGTCGTCGCGGATGGTCCCGGCGAGCGGCGACACGGCGACCAGCGCCGGGCGCAGGTTCAGGGCCAGCAGGACGACGCCGATGCCGAGCCAGAGAGCGCGGCGGCCGCTGACGGAGGCGGTGACGGAGGGGGCGGGGGCGGGGGAGGCGGTCGCGGGGGCGGTGTCCGTCTCCCGGGTGGCTATCGGTCCTTCGTCAGGCATCTGCGTCGTCTCCGGTGATCCGCTCGTCCGCCCCGCGCAGGGCGTCCATCGCCTCGGTGAGATGCGCCAGCGCCGCCCGTTCGGCGGCCTCCGGGTCGCGGGCCTCGATGGCGTCGACGATGGCCGCGTGGGACGCGTACTGGTTGCGTACGGCATCGGGGACGGGGGCGCCGACGACCGACTGGAGCGTCGCGCGCAGGGCGTCGCTGAGGTGCTCGTACAGCTCGGCGAGGACGCTGTTGTGGGCCGCGGCGGCGATGGTGCGGTGGAAGTCCATGTCAGCGTCGATGAACGCGGTCAGATCGCCGCTCTGCCAGGCGCGGTCGCGTTCGGCGAGGGTGGCGCGCAGCGCGGCGAGGTCCTCGTCGGTACGGCGCCGCGCGGCATGGCGCGCGGCATCCCGCTCCAGACAGGCGCGGACCTCGTACGCCTCCAGGTCTTCGGCCCGCCGCAGCCGGCGCTGGACGGCCGCGCCGAAGTCGCTGCTGGCGCGGACGTAGGTGCCGTCGCCCTGCCGCGGCTCCAGCATCCCGGTGTGCACCAGGGCGCGCACCGCCTCGCGGACGGTGTTCCGGCCGACGTCGAGCTTCTCGACGAGCACCGGTTCGGCGGGGATCTTCGTCCCGACCGCCCACTCGCCGTTGGCGATCAGGCCCTCCATCTGGTCGATGACCAGGTCCACCAGGCTGGTGCGGGCGGTGCTGCGCAGCGGCATAGGGCTCGTCCTCCGTCGTGATTCCACCGGTGATGGGAACATCCCATGTTTCGCGCTGTCAAACGGCGGGGGTTAGCCTGAGGCCGCCGATGATCTCGGTCGGACGCCGGACGATCTCGGGAAGCGCTGCGGGAGAGAAGAGAGCCGAACGAGCCATGGACATGCGAGCCCGGCGGGCGGCGCCCTGGCAGGGCCAATGGCCGGTCATCGGCGCGGTGGCGGCGGGCGGCGCCATCGGCGCCGTGGCCCGGTACGGCGCCTCGCTGCTGTGGCCGACGGCCCCCGGCACCTTTCCCTGGACCACCCTGACCGTCAATGTCATCGGCTGCGCGCTGATGGGCGTCCTGATGGTGCTGATCACCGAGCTGTGGTCGCCGCACCGGCTGGTGCGCCCCTTCCTCGGCACCGGCATCCTGGGCGGCTTCACCACTTTCTCGACGTACGCGGTGGACATCGTGCGCCTGGTGGACGCCCGGCGGGCGGCGCTGGGCCTGGCCTATCTGGCGGCCACCCTGTTCGCCGCCATGGCGGCCGTATGGGGTGCGGCGGCCCTGACCCGCACCCTCCTCGAACTCCTTGAACTCCCGGGACGAAGGCGGCGATCGGCATGACACGGCTCCGCGGTCCGGCGCTGCGGCTCACCGCCGTCGTCGGCGAACACCAGGTGCGGCACCACAAGCCCCTCTACGCGGAGATCGTGCACCGCGCCCACGCGGCCGGGCTGGCCGGCGCGAGCGTGTTCCGCGGCATCGAGGGCTTCGGTGCCTCGTCCCTCATCCACACCCAGCGGCTGCTCTCCCTGAGCGAGGACCTGCCGGTCGCGGTCGTCGTCGTGGATGTGCCGGAGCGGGTACGCGCCTTTGCGCCGCAGGTGGTGGAACTCGTGGGGGAGGACGGCCTGGTGACCCTCGACGCGTGTGAGGTGCTCGGGCCCGGTGCGGCGGGCGGTACGGACCACGACGGTACGGACGACGGCGGCGACGCGGCGGGCGGGCGCGGGTGAACTGGTTGCTGGTCGTGGCCGGTGCGGCGGTCGGGGCGCCGCTGCGGTTTCTCACCGACCGTCTGGTGCAGTCCCGGCACGACAGCGTCTTCCCCTGGGGGACGTTCACCGTCAATGTCGCAGGATCGCTGATCCTCGGGCTGCTGACCGGCGCGGTCACGGCCGGCGCCGCCTCCCCGCACGTCCAGCTCCTCCTCGGCACCGGCCTGTGCGGCGCCCTGACGACCTACTCGACCTTCTCCTACGAGACGCTCCGGCTGGCGGTGGACGGCGCCCGTTTCTATGCCGCGGCCAATGTCGTGGCGAGCGTGGTGGCCGGACTGGGCGCCGCGTGCGCGGGGGTGGCCTGCGCACGGGGGCTGTGGGGCTGACCCGGTACCCGGTACTTCCCGGGACCTTGTGGGTATCCTCCGCCTATCCGGCGTGATCGGCGGAACGGGGGAGGGCCCATGGCAGAGGTGTTCCTGCGGCGTCTGAGCAGGTGGCAGGCGGAGAGCCAGCGGGAATCGGTCGGTGATCTGTACGCCGCGGCGCACCGCGATCCGGCCGTCGCCGACGCGGCCCCGGACCGGCCGGACCGGGAGGCCTTCCTGCGGCGGTTCGCCGGGCACGACATCCAGCGCCCCGGCTTCGAGATGGTCATCGGCAGCGACCCGGCGCCGGCCGGCTGCTGCTACGGCTACCCCGCCGACCGCGAGGGCGACCGGCGCGGGGAGTACCCCCTCGGGCTGCCGGGAGAGCTTCCCGCGCAGCTGCGCGAACCGGCCGCCACGGGGCGGCTGTTCCTGATCGCCGGACTGATGGTGCTGCCCGCGCACCGGCGGAAGGGGGTCGCCACCCGTCTCCTGGAGACGCTGCTGATCCGGAGCAACGCCGTACTGGCCCTCGCCGTCCTCGACGCGGACAACGCCCCGGCCAAAGCCGCGTTCCGCTCCTGGGGCTGGCGGCCGCTCGACGGGGGTCCGGCTCCGTCCGGCGCCGCCGGGCCCCGACGGGAGGCGTGGACCCGCCCGTTGCCGTAGCCGGTCGCCGCGGCGGGCGGCTCCCTTCAGACGGGGAAGAGCACTGGGGCCCGGGAGCTGAAACTCACCGGGCCCCACCGCTGTCGCGAACGCGTGGGAGGAACGCGGTCGCCGCCGGCGGCGCCATTGCCGCCGGCCTTGCCCGCATGCCCGCGCCGCCAGGGTTCCGAGGGCCGGCCGCCAGGTACCGGCCCTCGGCAGCCACGGCCGCAGTCCGTGGCCTCAGCCGCTGTCGCAGCTGGTCAGTGGGTGGTTCAGCGCTTGAGGCCGTTGGCCCAGAGCTGGTCCACCTTGGCGCGCTCGTTCGCGTCCGGCTGGGTGTTCTGGCAGGACGTGCCGGGCCCGCCGCCGGACATCAGCTCGCTGCACGGGCCCTCGTAGTGGTCCGGCAGTCCCAGCACATGGCCGGTCTCGTGCGCCGCGACGCGGGTGGAGTTGTACTCCTGGTTCTGCTTGTAGTCCAGGAAGACAAAGCCCTTGCCGTGGCCGTCGGTGCTGGCGTACGAGCCGCGCGGGTCGTCGCCCTCCTTGTACTGGAAGTCGCCGCCGCTGCCTTCCTGCAGCTTCACGTTCTGCAC
The DNA here is from genome assembly GCF_044767545.1 of Streptomyces sp. NPDC101227. Lineage (NCBI taxonomy): Bacteria > Bacillati > Actinomycetota > Actinomycetes > Kitasatosporales > Streptomycetaceae > Streptomyces > Streptomyces sp. NPDC101227. The sequence goes on from NZ_JBIWOD010000007.1 coordinate 178,979, forward strand.
GGCGGCGTTCCATATGGAAGCGCTCTCGGATATCTGGCTCTTGAACGTCGGGGCCGCGCTCGCGTCGTAGGTCACGGTGACCGACTTCAGGCCCGGGTGCGCCTTCATCTTCGCCAGGGCCGACTTCATGACGGCGTCGAAGAAGGCCTTGGTGTCGGCCTTCTCGGCGGCCGAGCCGGCGTACGCGGCGATGGAGGCCCGCGTGCTCTGGTGGGAGGGGGTGTGGGTGGAGGGGGAAGCTGCCGAGACCGGCGCGGCGGCCGCGAGTGCGGCGGCGAGGCCCAGGCCGAGCGCTGCCGACAGCGCCGTCTTGGGAGAGCTCATGTGGGGGGCTCCTTAATTTCCGAGGGCCGCGGTCGCCGTGTGGGGCGGCGACCGGGGCCCTGCGGATTTCTTGGTGCCGTTGAGTCTGGACGGAGTTCACCCACGGGGCGGAGATGCTAAGTGGCGATAGCACCAGGCAATACCCCGGCGATACCCGCACCAAAGCCGCCGGAAAAAGAGCGAGTTCGGACGGGTTTGAGAGGCTGGTGTGACCGATGCCGACGTTTTATGCTCCGGACGTGGAGCTCGAGGTAAGGCATCTTCGCGCATTGTGCGCCATCGCCGACTCCGGCAGCGTACGCAAGGCGGCCCGGCAGTTGGGGATGACCCAGCCTTCCTTGACGACTCAGCTACGACGCATCGAGAAGGCCCTCGGCGGTCAGCTGTTCTTCCGCGAGCCGACGGGCAGCCGCCCCACGCCGCTGGGGCACACGGTGCTGTGCCGGGCCCGCCCGATAGTGGCCGAAATGCGGGCACTGGTCGACGAGATCGCCACCGCGTCCGTACGCGAGCGGGGTGCGCGACTGCACATCGGCAGCACCAACAGCCGCGCCGTCGCCGGCTGGCTGCGCCGCCTGCGCATCCGCCTCCCGGAGACGGACACGACCATCAGGACCGATGTCTCGGCCAATGCGCTGCTGCACATGGTCGCGTCGGGTCAGCTCGACGTGGCGTTCGTGCACGAGGTCGAGGGCGCGCCGCTACGGGTCCCCGACGGCCTTATCGAGCATGAACTGATCGCCAGGGAGCCGCAGTTCATCGCGATGTCCGACGGCCATCCCGCCGCCGACCGCGCCGTCGTCCGGGTGCGGGACCTCGCCGACGACCAGTGGATGGTCGACCCGACCGTCGACGGCGAGTGGGCGGGCCTGCGCCGCATCTGGACCGCCGCCGGGATCAACCCCCGCGTGGTGCACGGCGATTACCTCACCGCCGTCGACCTGGTCACGGCCGGCGAGGTGGTCACCCCCTGCCAGCCGACCGCCCGCTCCCGCCCCGGTATGGCCGTCCGTCCGCTGCACGGCGACCCGCTGGCCGTGCGCCTCTTCATGGCCTGCCGCCCCGACGGCACCCCGTCCGTCTCCGCCGAGGCCCTCTTCGACGACCTGACCTCGTCGTACATGGAGATCGCCTGGGCCACCGAGGCCTACCGCGACTGGCTGATACGGCATGACGGCCCGCTGCCCGTGCCGGTCCCCGCCCCCTGAGCGGCCCGCCCCGCTACGACGGCCGGTTCCCGCCGCCCTGCTCCGCCGCCCGCTCCTCCAACAGGGCCCGCTCCCGCGCATTGCGGGTCAGGGACGCCGCCCGCAAGAACTCCTCCCGCGCCTCCGCCGCCCGCCCCAGCCGCGCCAGGAGGTCGCCCCGTACGCTCGGCAGCAGGTGATAGCCCGCGAGGGAGGGCTCCGCCGCCAGCTCGTCGACCAGCGGCAGGCCGTGCTCCGGCCCGAACGCCATCGCCACCGCCACCGCCCGGTTCAGCTCCACCACCGGCGACGGCGCGATGTGCGCCAGCGCCTCGTAGAGCATCGCGATCCGCGGCCAGTCCGTCGCTTCCGGCGTCCGCGCCCGCGCATGGCAGGCGGCGATCGCGGCCTGCAGCGCGTACGGGCCGACCGTGCCGCCCAGCTCCTCGGCCCGCGCCAGCGCGGCCAGCCCGCGCCGGATCAGCAACCGGTCCCAGCGCGACCGGTTCTGCTCCAGCAGCAGCACCGGCTCACCCGTCGGCCCGGTCCGCGCCGCCGACCGCGAGGCCTGCAGCTCCATCAGCGCCACCAGGCCGTGCGCCTCCGGCTCCTTCGGCAGCAGCCCGGCCACCATCCGCCCCAGCCGCAGCGCGTCCTCACACAGCGCAGGACGCATCCAGTCGTCCCCGGCCGTGGCCGCATACCCCTCGTTGAAGACCAGATAGATGACCTCCAGCACCGACGACACCCGCGCGGCCAGCTCCTCCCCGCCCGGCACCTCGAACGGCACCCGCGCCTCGGCGAGCTTCTTCTTCGCCCGCACGATCCGCTGGGCCACGGTCGCCTCCGACACCAGGAACGCCCGCGCGATCTCCTCCGTCCGCAGCCCGCCCACCAGCCGCAGCGTCAGCGCGACCCGCGCCTGCGTGGGCAGCACCGGATGGCAGGCGATGAACACCAGCCGCAGCAGATCGTCCTCGATCTCCGCGCTCTCCACGACCCGCTCGAAATCCGCCTCCGCCCAGCCCGGCTCGCTCTCCGCCTCCCGCCCCAGGACCTCCACCTTGCGGGCCAGCCGCTCCCGCCGGCGCAGCAGATCGATCGCGCGGTGCTTGGCGGTGGCCATCAGCCAGGCGCCCGGATTCTGCGGCACACCGGTTTCCGGCCACCGCTCCAGCGCGGCGACGAGGGCGTCCTGCGCCAGCTCCTCGGCCTGCCCGACATCCCCCACGATCCGGGTCAGCCCGGCGATCAGCCGTGCCGACTCGATCCTGAAGACCGCCTCGATCGCGCCGTGTACCTCGCTACTTCCCGTCACGGGCACCCATCAGAGCAGCCGGCCCCGGCCCCGGCAATCCGAACCGCGGGGCGGGGCCACGGGCCGCTCAGCCGAGCTCCGCGCCGGGCTCTTCCACCTGCCGGATCTCGGAGGTCAGCTCCCACTCGTCCCCGTGCACCCGCAGGAACCGCGTCGCCCACTCGACCGCCTCCTCCTTAGAGGCGGCCTGGATGAGCGCGTATCCGCCGATGACCTCCTTGGCCTCGGCGAACGGCCCGTCGGTCGCCTCGATCTTCCCGCCCTTGAGATGCAGCCGGGTCCCTTCCGAGGTCGGCCGCAGCCCCGCGGTGTCCAGCAGCACCCCCGCCTTGGTCATCTCGTCGAGCAGCCTGCCCATCTCCGCCATCAGCTCCGGGCTCGGGCCGTCGGCCGGTACCGACTTCTCGTCGATGTTCAGCAGCATCATGAAGCGCATCGCGATCTCCTGTGCAGTGGTGTGATCCGCAGGGCGTGAACCGCCCTCTTGCTTACGCGACGAACGGACCACACCGAATTCGACACCCCCTCGAAGATTTTTCTGCACCCTGTTTCCCGACCGTTTCCCGAACCCCCGGGAGGACCCGCTCCGTGCAGCTGCCTCATATCCACCGCATCACCAAGTACGACCCCCTCCACCGCGACCACCTCGGCCGCTACACCGGACCCGAGGACACCGACAGCGACCACGGCCCTGTCGAAGCGGCCTATCTGAGCGCCGTCGCCGCCTTCGCCGAGGAGTCCCGCGCCGGCATGCTGTCCGTGCGCGAGCCCGAGCACGCCGGCCACCCCGTCCCGCCCGGCTTCCACGACGGAGCGCAGGTCGCGCTGCCCGCCGCCCTGGAACTGATCCGCGGCATGCTCCGCGGGTCCGGGGGCTGGTGCCGGCTGGAGGCGGCGGACACTTTCTTCGTCCACGTCGGCTGGGACCAGTACGTCTACGTCGGCAGCCACGCCCGCTGCCCCGAGGCCATCGCCCGCACCCGCGCCCTCGGCCTCTTCCCCGAGCCGCTCGCCGCCTCCCCGTACGCCTTCGACCCCGCGGCGCTGCCACCCGGCCCGCAGCGCCCGGCCGACGACATCTTCTGGGACCGGCTGGCCTGGCTCCTGAACTTCGGCGGCGACCTCACCCTGGAGGAGTCCCCCGTCGCGAACGCCTGCCGCCGGCACCGCCTCACGCGCGCCGGCCTCGACACGGTCCGCGCCGCCCTCGCGCCCCGCGCTCAACTCACCGTCCTGCGCGCAGGCGAACCCCTCCTGACCGCGGTCCTCCCCGACGGCGACGGCGTCCTCCGCGCCCGCTGGCGCCCCGAACCGGCCCCGGACGACGCCCGCTGGGCCGTCCTCATCACCATCCACCCCGACGAGGTCCGTACGGGCGTGGTGACCCGGATCGCCCCCTTCGGCGCCTTCGTGGACCTCGGCGGCCTGGAAGGCCTGATCCGCATCCCCGAGATCTCCTGGCAGCACATCAGCCACCCCGGCGACGTCCTCGAAACCGGCCAGGAGGTGACGGTCAAGGTGATCGACGTCGACCCCGGACGGGAGCTGGTCTCGCTGTCCCTGAAGCAACTCGATGCCGAGGGGCCGAGAGGCCGAGGGGCCGACGCAACTGTGCAGCGCATGGCTCACGCCCTGGGCACGCGCCATGACGGCTCAACTGGGTGACCGCATGGCGGCGTTCGAGGCGACCCACGGCTATCCGCCCGGAACGAACGAGGTACGCCCGGCCGCCCCCGCCGAACAGCGGCTGACCACCGCACTGCGCCTCTCCTCCCACCCGGACCTGGCGCCCGACCTGGCCACGCTCTACGCCACCGTCCACGAGGTGTCCCTGCCGGACATCGGCCATGGCTGCTTCCTCCACCCGGCCGAGCACGTCCTTGCGGAACTGACCACCGAGGGCCCGGTCCGGCCCGGCCCGGACCCCGGCCACACCGGCGTCGTCTTCGGCAGCGACGGCGGCGGCATCCTCTTCGCCATCGACCGCCGCGGCCGCATCCACCGCTCCCGCACCGCCTCCCGTGACGGCGACTTCGCGCGGTGCTGCGACAGCCTCCGGGAATTCCTCACCGGCATCCAGCGCGCCGTCTCCGGCGGCGCCGGTCAGGGCGCGGGCACCGGACCGGGCGCCTGTGCACCGGCCGCCGGGGACCACACCTGCCCGCCGGGCACATCCTGACGGGCCCCCAGAAAGTAGTCCACGCCGTCCTCGAGGCGACCGATGCCGAGGATTTCCGTCACCGCTTCCCGAAGACCGGAATCAACGGGATATTCCCCGCCCATCATCCATACGTCATCGCCCAGGTCGAAAAGGTGCCGTACGCGGAGAAACTGCTCCCGGGTCAGCCGGGCGCACGCCACGAGCTCGTCGTCGGCACCGAAGCCGGTCAGCTCCCAGGCGAGATGGCGCCCGCCGGCGAAGGGATATGCGTCGTTCATCGCCCCAGGCTACGGAAACGTGCCAAGGCTCAACGCTCAACGCTCAAGACCCAAGGCCCAACGGCGGGACCAAAAAACCGCACCCGTCCGTCACCGCCGTCACAGGGACGGCCGGTGCCGGGCCGGGTGCGGAAGCCTGGGCGAGGCCACGGCGTATGCCGGGGCCATGGCACGAGTCAGGCCTTCTTGGTCTCCCAGAAAATCCGGTCGATCTCGGCGATGAGCTCGAGGGCCTTCTCGCCGGTCTTCGGGTCGTTGGAGCCCTTGGCGGCGCTGAGGGCCTTGAGGGTGTCGTTGACCAGCTGGTGCAGCTGCGGGTACTTCTCGAAGTGCGGGGGCTTGAAGTAGTCGCTCCACAGCACCGAGACGTGGTGCTTGGCCAGCTCGGCGCGCTGCTCCTTGATCGTGACGGCGCGGGTGCGGAAGTCCGCGTCCTCGTTGGCCTGGTACTTCTCCTGGACGGCCTTGACGGACTCGGCCTCGATGCGGGCCTGGGCCGGGTCGTACACGCCGCAGGGCAGGTCGCAGTGGGCGCTGACCTTGACCTTGGGGGCGAACAGGCGGGAAAGCATGTTCAGTCCTTCCTCGTGATCGTCTTCTCAGGTGCGAGATTACTCGGTGCGGGAAGGCTTTTCTCGGGCGCCCCGGGGGTCTTAGGGCAAAAGTCCAGTGCCAGGCTGGGACTGATGGAGGATGGACCGGTGAGCGGGTCGGGCCGGGGTTGGACCGGGAGGTACGGGATGCCGGAGCGGGTGGATGAGCGCGGGGCGGAGCCCTCCCCGCCGCCTGAAGGGCGTGGGAGGCACCCCCATGGCGGCGCCGGGGAGCCGGGCGGTGAGCGCGGCGGGCCGCTGCGGGCGTTCGGCCTCGCCGAGGTCTACAACCCGTCGATGGTGCCTACGCTCCGGCCGGGCGACCAGTTGGTGGTGCAGTACGGCGCTGTGGTGCGGCCCGGCGATGTGGTGGTGGTGCGTCATCCGTTCCGGCAGGATCTGCTGATCGTCAAGCGGGCCGTGGAGCGCCGGGACGGCGGATGGTGGGTACAGGGCGACAACCCGTATGTCACCAACGACAGCCGGGAATTCGGGGCCGTTCCGGACGAACTGGTCATCGCCTGCGCCTGGGTGCGGCTGCGGTCGCCGCGCGGGATTCAGCGGTCGCCGCGTGCGGCGCTGTCCTGGGCGCTCTCGGCGGTGCGGCCGCTGCGCGCGGACCGTTCGCTCTCCAGGCGCTTGCGGGCGCGGTAGGCGGCGACGTTGGCGCGCGTGGCGCAGCGGTCGGAGCAGTAGCGCCGGGAGCGGTTGGTCGAGGTGTCGAGGTAGGCGTTGCGGCACGGCCGCGCCTCGCAGATGCCCAGCCGGTCGATGCCGAGTTCGGTGAGGTGGAACGCCAGGCCCATGCAGGCGGTCGCGGTGTAGCTCGCGGTGGCGTTGGCGGCGTGGTCGGCGATGTGCATGTGCCAGTGGGGGCGGCCTCCCCCACTCTCGGCTCCGCTCGAGCGGGAGGTACCCGCATTGTCACGGAATTCGTGGCCTGAGATCTGCGGGCTGACGGGGAACTCCATCATCAGGGCGTTGAGGAGGTCCACGGCCAGCACCTCGTCGCCGGTGTCGGCCGCCTCGAACACGGCGCGCAGCCGGGCGCGGACCGTACGCAGCCTGGTGACGTCGCTGTCGGTCGCGCGCCGGGCGGCCTGCTGGGCCGGGCCGAAGAGGTCGCGCACCGCCTCGACCGTGGTGAGGGTGTCGCCACCGCGCTCGGGCTGCTCGGTATTGACCAGTCGCACGGCGAAGTCCGAGTAATAGGCCAGTTCCACGTGGAGTCCTAACGGGGTGGGAATGGGGTGCGGAGGTGCGCTGCTCGTAAGAGGCAGGTAAGAGGCGCTTCTGTCGTGTGGCTATTACCAGGGTAGTACGGGCCGGAGGGGCGCGAGGACCGAGGCCCGGACCGGGGCCGCAGGGCAGGCCCGGCGGAAGGGTACTTCGCCGACGCAGCCCGGAAAACGCAGCGGCGAGCGCCCCCTCCCGGAAGGGAGGAAGCGCTCGCCGTGCAAGGGCGCCCTGCCGCGCTACAGCACCTTCGACAGGAACGACTTGGTCCGCTCGTGCTGGGGGTTGCCCAGGACCTCGCGCGGGTGGCCGGATTCCACCACCACGCCGTTGTCCATGAAGACCAGCGAGTCGCCGACCTCCCGGGCGAAGCCCATCTCATGGGTCACGACGATCATCGTCATACCGTCGGCCGCCAGGTCCTTCATGACGTCCAGGACGTCACCGACCAGCTCGGGGTCGAGGGCCGAGGTCGGCTCGTCGAAGAGCATCAGCTTCGGCTCCATGGCCAGGGCGCGGGCGATCGCCACCCGCTGCTGCTGGCCGCCGGAGAGCTGCGAGGGGTAGTTGCCGGCCTTGTCGGCGAGGCCGACCCGGTCCAGCAGCTTGACCGCGCGCTCCCGGGCGTTGGCCTTGGACTCGCCCTTGACCTGCATCGGCGCTTCCATGATGTTCTCCACCGCCGTCATGTGCGGGAAGAGGTTGAAGCGCTGGAAGACCATGCCGATGTCGCGGCGCCGGGCGGCCACCTCGCGGTCGCGCAGCTCGTAGAGCTTGCCGTTGTGCTCGCGGTAGCCGACCAGTTCGCCGTCGACGGACAGCCGGCCGGCGTTGACCTTCTCCAGGTGGTTGATGCACCGCAGGAACGTCGACTTGCCGGAACCGGACGGGCCGATCAGGCAGAAGACCTCACGGGGCTGCACCTCCAGGTCGATGCCCTTGAGGATGTGCGCCGCGCCGAAGGACTTGTGCACGCCCTCCGCCTTGACCATCGGCAGGCCGGACGTCCCGGCGGTGTTCTGGTCGAGCTTGCTGGTCATGCGGCACCTCCGGCGCGGTTGAAGCCGCCGGCCAGCTGTGCCTTGAGACGCTGGAGCGGAGTGGGCGGAAGCTGGCGGCTGGAGCCGCGGGCGTAGTAGCGCTCGAGGTAGTACTGCCCGATGCTCAGGACGGTCGTGGCGATCAGGTACCAGGCGGCGGCGAGGATCAGCATCTCGACGACGACTCCGGAGTCGCGTCCGACGTTCTGTGCGGCCTGCAGCAAATCGTAGTACTGGACGGCGATGACCAGGGAGGAGGTCTTCAGCATGTTGATGACCTCGTTGCCGGTCGGCGGCACGATCACCCGCATCGCCTGCGGCACGATGATCCGGCGCAGCGTCTTGCCGTGGCTCATGCCCAGCGCGTGCGCGGCCTCGGTCTGGCCCTCGTCGACGGCGTTCAGGCCGGCCCGGCAGATCTCCGCCATGTAGGCCGCCTCGTTCAGGCCCAGGCCCAGCAGCGCACACAGGAACGGGGTCATGAAGTCCGACCACTCGTCCTTGTAGATCGGCATGATGTCGATGTACTTGAAGACGAGGCCGAGGTTGAACCAGAGGAACAGCTGGACGTAGACCGGCGTGCCGCGGAAGAACCAGATGTAGAACCACGAGACGGTGGAGGTCACCGGGTTCTTGGACTGCCGCATCACGGCCAGGATCACGCCGCCCACGATGCCGATGATCATCGACAGGACGGTGATCAGCAGGGTGTTGCGCAGACCCTTGAGGATGTCCGCGTTGAACATGTACTGGGGGATGGCGTTCCAGTTCACGTCGCCGGAGGCGAAGGCGCGGACGAGCGCGACGATCAGCCCGATGACGACGAGGGCCGCGACCCAGCGCCCATAATGGCGGACCGGAATGGCTTTGATGGGCTCGGGCTGGGGCGGCGGGGCGTCCGCCGGCGGCTGGGCCGACTTGTCGACGTCAACTGACACGGGTGTTGCCTTTCAGCGTGTGGCGGGAGGGCGGGCAGGGGGTGCAGCGGTGGGCGCCACGGGCGGAGGCCCGCCGGGCTGTGGCGCGCCTCCGTGGCGTTGCGGCGGCTCAGGTGCCGCCGTTGAGCTGCACTTCCTTGACCGCGGCGTCCTTGACGTCCCACTTCTTGAGGACCTTGGCGTACGAGCCGCTCTTGATCGCGCGCTCCAGCGCGGCCTTGAGCGCGTCACGCAGCTTCGCGTGGCCCTTGGGGACCGCGATGCCGTACGGGGCGGCCTTGAGCGGGGCGCCGCCGACCATCTGGAAATCCTTGCCGTTCCCGGAGACGTTCACCGCGTACGCGGCGACCGGGTAGTCGCTGGAGACGGCGTCGACGCCACCGGTGCGCAGCCGGGTCTGGGCCTCGGAGTCGTTGTCGAAGGCCTCGATGGCGATGGCCCCCGAACCGGCCTTCTCACACCCCTTGGACTTCTCCTTGGCCAGGTCGTGCGAGACGGTGCCGCGCTGTACGGCGAGCTTCTTACCGCACATCGTGTCCCAGCCGTCGATGCCGTTGGTCTTGCCCTTCTGCGTGTAGAGCGAGACGCCGACATTGAGGTAATCGATGAAGTCGACACCCGCGCCGATCTTCTTGCCGGTGGTGCTGTCGATGCCCTCCTGGCGGTCCTTGGTGTCCGTCATCGCCGACATCGCGATGTCGTACCGCTCGGACTTCAGGCCGCCCATGAGGGTGTCGAAGGTGGCGTTGTTGAAGTTGAGCTTGATGCCCAGCTCCTTCTCCATCGCCCTCGCCAGATCCGGGTCGATGCCCGCGATCTGGCCGTTCGTACGGAACTCCACCGGCTTGTACGTCATGTCCGAGCCGACCTGGAGGAAGCCCTTGTCCTGGACGTCCTTGGGCAGCTTCTTGAACAGCGGCGCGTGCACATTGCGGTTCTTCTGCGCTTCACGCCGGGCGATGGCCTCGTTGGTCTGGTCCCCGCAGGCGCTGAGCGCCAGCGTCGAGACGACGACCGCGGCCACCGCGGCCACGGCCGTACGAGACCTGCCGGCAGCCGGGCGACGGGTGGGACTTGCGGTCATGCTGATCCTCCTGCGGAAGACATTGTCCAACTGGCGGGGCCGGTGGGGCAGGGGTCGGGCACACACCTTCGAGCGTCGCGACCTCGGTTGCGTCGGAATCCTGCCATCCGGACTCCGGTATTCGGACTGCTCCGCAGGTCAAAATCGGATAACGGACGAGCGAGGCCGGCGTGTGGCCCAGGTGGCGTAAGGGTGAACCACTTCTGGCGATGCGTCCACCCCGGCCGGTTCGGGCCGGGTCCGTCTCGGATTTCGGACGCATACGGGCGGCCCTTCGGTGGCTTTATATATTTCGCGGCTAATGTCGGATCCTCGAACCGGAGGGTAATGAATCTGACTCGTCGGGGCCCGCGCCCGTCCGGTAGAAAGGTTCGTTACACCCCTCATCCGGGGCTCAGGGCGCGCGTGCGGCGCGCCCGGCGTCCGTACCTCCCCCCGCGCGGCGGCTATCCGCCCAGCAGGGACCGGACGCGGTGCCCGCCCACCCCTCAACCAGGGAGTGGTCACCCTCAACTGATTTACGAAGAAATAAAGGGGTTGGAACAAGTGGCAGCGGAGATCGTCAATCCTCGCAGCGACAGCACTACGGGCGCGGACGCGGCCGGAGCAAAGGGCAGCACGGACGAAGCCTTCTTCGATCCGGCTTTTGCCCTGCACCGCGGCGGCAAGATGGCCGTGCAGGCCACCGTGCCGGTCCGCGACAAGGACGACCTGTCCCTCGCGTACACGCCGGGCGTGGCGAAGGTGTGCAGCGCCATCGCCGAGCATCCCGAGCTCGTGCACGACTACACCTGGAAATCTCAGGTCGTGGCCGTCGTCACGGACGGCACCGCGGTGCTGGGCCTGGGCGACATCGGCCCGGAGGCCTCCCTCCCGGTGATGGAGGGCAAGGCCATCCTCTTCAAGCAGTTCGGCGGTGTGGACGCGGTTCCGATCGCGCTCGCCACCACCGACACCGACGAGATCGTGGAGACCGTCGTCCGGCTGGCACCGTCCTTCGGCGGCGTCAACCTGGAGGACATCTCGGCACCGCGGTGCTTCGAGATCGAGCGGCAGCTCAAGGAGCGCCTCGACATCCCGGTCTTCCACGACGACCAGCACGGCACCGCCGTCGTCACGCTGGCCGCCCTGCGCAACGCCGCCAAGCTCACCGACCGCTCGCTGGGGCAGCTGCGCGCGGTCATCTCGGGCGCCGGTGCGGCCGGTGTCGCGATCGCCAAGATCCTCATCGAGGCGGGCATCGGCGACGTGGCGGTCTGCGACCGCAAGGGCATCGTCTCGGAAGACCGCAGTGACCTCACCGACGTCAAGCGCGAGGTGGCCGGCTTCACGAACAAGGGGAAGCTGACCGGTTCGCTGGAGGACGCCCTGGCCGGGGCGGACGTCTTCATCGGCGTCTCCGGCGGCACGGTCCCGGAGGAGGCGGTGGCGAAGATGGCGAAGAACTCGTTCATCTTCGCGATGGCCAACCCCAACCCGGAGATCCACCCGGACGTCGCGCACAAGTACGCGGCCGTGGTCGCCACCGGGCGCAGCGACTTCCCGAACCAGATCAACAACGTGCTGGCCTTCCCCGGCATCTTCGCGGGCGCCATGCAGGTGCGCGCCTCGCAGATCACCGAGGGCATGAAGCTCGCCGCCGCCGAGGCGCTGGCCGCCGTCGTCGCCGATGAACTCAGCGCCGACTGCGTCATCCCCTCGCCGTTCGACGAGCGCGTCGCGCCGGCCGTCACCGCCGCCGTCGCCGCCGCCGCCCGTGCGGAGGGCGTCGCCCGCCGCTGACCTGGTGGGCGCGTACGGACGCCAACGGGCCGGGCCCGCACCCGTCATGGGTGCGGGCCCGGCCCGTTCTGTGACGGGGCGGAGGCGGTGCGTGTCACACCGCTACGCGGTACCGCACCGCCCGCCCGCGGCCTACGTTGGGATCATGTTTGCTGCCTACGCCGCGCGCATCGACCGCGACCAGCCCCTCAACGGCCTCGAACTGGGCGACCGCCCGGCCCCCGAGGCCCGCCCCGGCTGGACCACCGTCAACGTCAAGGCCGCCTCCCTCAACCACCACGACCTGTGGTCGCTGCGCGGGGTCGGCATCACCGAGGAGTCCCTGCCGATGATCCTCGGCTGCGACGCCGCCGGCATCGACGCGGACGGCAACGAGGTCGTCCTGCACTCCGTCATCGGCCAGACCGGCCACGGAGTCGGCCCCGACGAACCCCGCTCCATCCTCACCGAGCGCTACCAGGGCACCTTCGCCGAACAGGTCACCGTCCCCTCCTGGAACGTCCTGCCCAAGCCCAGGGAGCTCTCCTTCGAGGACGCCGCCTGCCTGCCCACCGCCTGGCTCACGGCGTACCGGATGCTCTTCACCAACGCCGGCGTACGGCCCGGCGACAGCATCCTGGTCCAGGGCGCCGGCGGCGGGGTGGCGACCGCCGCCATCGTGCTCGGCGCCGCCGCCGGGCTGCGGGTCTTCGCCACCAGCCGCGACGAGGCCAAGCGCAAGCGCGCGCTGGAGCTGGGCGCCGAGGGAGTGTTCGCCACCGGCGAGCGGCTGCCGCAGCGGGTCGACGCGGTCATCGAGACGGTCGGCGCCGCCACCTGGTCGCACTCCGTCAAGTCGCTGCGCCCCGGCGGTTCGCTCGTCATCTCCGGCGCCACCAGCGGCTTCACCCCCGAGCGCGGCGAGCTGAACCGGATCTTCTTCCTGGAGCTCAAGGTCGTCGGCTCGACGATGGGCACCAAGGAAGAGCTCGCCTCGCTCCTCAGCTTCTGCGCGGCCAAGGGCATCCGCCCCGTCATCGACTCGACGCTGCCGCTGGACCGGGCCCGCGAGGGCTTCGAGAAGATGGCGCAGGGCGATCTGTTCGGCAAGGTCGTGCTGACGGTCTGAGACGAGGGCGACGGTGGAGACGGTGAAGGGGCGGGCGGCATGAGCGGTGCCCGGGTTCTGCGCGCGAGCGAGCGGGTGGCCTCGCCCTGGAGCAACGGCGGCGGGGTGACCCGGGAGATCGCCGCACATCCGCCCGGCGCCGGCTGGGACGCCTTCGCCTGGCGGGTGAGCCTGGCCGATGTCACCCGGGACGGGCCGTATTCCCCGCTGCCCGGCATCCGGCGCATCCTCACCGTCGTCGACGGCGGTGGCCTGGAGCTGACCGTGGACGGCACCCCCCACCTCCTCTCCGGCCGCTTCCGCCCGTTCGCCTTCCCCGGCGCCGCCGCCACCGATTCCCGTCTGCTGGACGGCCCGGTCGTCAACCTCAATGTGATGGTGCGGGAGGGGCGGGCGCGGGCCGGGGTGGAGATGGTGCGGGGGAGCGGGACCGTGCCGCCGGGCGAGGCACTGGTGGTCGCGCTCGAAGGCGGTACGGAGGTGAGCGCGCCGGGGGAGCTCCCGGTGCGGCTGGCGCGGTACGACGCGGCGCTGCTCACCGGGGCGGGCCGGCCGGACGCCGAGGTGCGGACGGCCGGGGTGGCGGCGGTGATCGCGCTCAGCGAGCGCTGACCGGCCGCCCGCCGGACTCGCCCGCGGCCTTGCCCTCGCGCGCCAGCGCCTTCTTGCGGCCCTTGTCGAGCACGGCCAGCAGCGTGAGGCAGACCGCGATGACGGCCGCTGCGATGATGTAACACCAGGGATTGTCAAGGTAGTTGGCGGCCCGCATCGGGTCGCCGGTGTCGTCCCGGGTCAGCCGGTAGAAGATCGCCATCGGCCCCTGCCAGAAGCCCAGGAAAGCCGTCAGGACGGACAGCAGCCGGTACCAGCCCTCGTTCATGAACGCTTCCTCCCGTTGGTGCGCGGCGCACCGCGATCCGGTTCGCCGCGATGGATACGACTGTATCAATCCAAGCGTGTTGAATCGAGCGAATGCCTTGACTGGCGCGGAATCACCTGGTATTCGTCACGCTTTCGTATCGCGATAGGGTGGATCCGTGCGTGACGAAAAGAGGGATGACGAGGGCCGGGCGTGCCGGGTGTGCGGGGCGTCGCTGCCGGCGGCCGAGCGGGGCCGGCCGCCCGCCTACTGCTCGCGGAGCTGCCAGGCCAAGGCGTACCGGCAGCGGCACAAGGAGCGCGCCGGAGGGGCGACGGCGGGGCCGGACGCGGAGGCCGCACCGCCGCCCGGGGCCGGGACCGCCGGTGACCGGCGGCGCCGGGAGATCGCCGAGGCGGTCTGGCGGATCGCGGCCGGGCGCGGCCTGGAGTCCGCGAGCATGCGTGAAGTGGCCGCCGAGGCCGGGGTGTCGCTGCGGGTCGTCCAGTACACCTTCGGCAGCAAGCAGCGGCTGCTCGTCGAGGCGCTGCGGCTGCTGCACGAGGAGAACGACCGGCGCGCCCGCGCCCGCGTCGAGCGGCTGCCCGACCCCGCCGACCCGCGCGCCGTACTGCGGACGGTGCTGGGGGAGTTCCTGCCGCTCGACGGGCAACGCCGCATGGCGCTACGGGTGTTCCTCGCGTACTACGTGCGCAGCCTGACCGACCCCGCGCTCGCCGAGGTCTTCCTGCACGGCGGCCGGCCGCTGGAGGAGCTGGTCGCCGCCCTGATCCGGCAGGCGGGGGCGCGGCCCGGGGCCGCCGTGCACCCCGGCCTTGACCCCGAACGCGAGGCGGATCTGCTGGTCTCCGGCGTCACCGGCCTGGGCATGGACGTCCTGCACGGCCGCCGGACACTGGCCGACGTGCGCCGCACGGTCGACTACCACCTCGACCGGACCCTCGGCCCGGCGTAGCGGCCGGAGCGCGGTCACTTCCGTACGGCCCCGGCCTCCTCCTCCGCCACGAAGTAGCTGTCGTGCCGGACCAGGAAGTCCGCGAACTCCTGCCCGCCGCGCTGCGCCATCTCCGCGACCCGCTCGAAGTACTCCTCGCGCGGCGCGCCCGGCGAGAAGAGCATCAGCATCGACGCGGGCTCGTCGGAGTCGTTCTTGAACGCATGCAGCCCGCCGGCCGGTACGTACAGGAAGTCCCCCGCGCCGCGGGTGGCCCAGCGCTCGCCGTCGTACAGCCGCACCGAGCCGGACAGCACGAAGAACGACTCCGAGATGGTCCGGTGGAAATGGGTGCTGGGGCCGGGCGCCCTGGGGCCCATGTCGAGGCGGTAGAGGCCGAATTCGCCCCCGGTGCCGGCGTGCGTCGCCAGGTAGTGGGTGTGGTTGGCGCCCCTGACGAGGTCGGGTGGGGTCTCCGCCGGGCGGTGCACCGCGGAGATCTCGCCGTTCTCGCCCAGATAGCGGGGCTCGGGATAGGACATGTCTCAGACTCCTTGGGGTGGTGTGGTGGCCTCCGGGGACGGGACATTGGCCAGGCTTTTGTACAGCCGGTAGTGCGCCACCTCCGGCCCACCGGGGACCACCGGGGTGGGTGTCACGGAGTCCAGGGCCTCGATCGCTTCCCTCAGCCGTGCCGACGCCCCGCCCGCCGCGAACTCCCGCCAGGCCGCCAGGTCCGCCCACTCGGCGTAGGTGAGTACGCGGTCGCCGTCCTGGCTCAGATGGAGGTGGGCGCCGAGCAGGCCCGGCACCTGGTCGGCGGTCAGCCCGGCGACGACGGTGTCGGCGAGGGCACGCTGGGCGTCCGGTCCTGCGGTGGCGAAGGCGGGCGTGACCAGGAGGGTGGGCCGGTGGCCGCCGGCCGGGGCCGGGGGGACGTAGCTGCGGTAGCGCCGGTAGCGCACCAGGCCCGGTCGCCGGATGCCGGGGAGGGCCGTATCGATCCGGCCGACGACCGCGGGGCGCCGGGCGCGCACCCATTCCCGGTGGGCGTCGTCGCTGGTCCACTGCCCGTAATTGAGGAGATGGCCGCCGTCGGCGCTCAGGAAGACGCTGAGCGAGAGCATTGCTTCCGGACGTGACTGCCGCTCCCACTCGCCGAGGATCGCATCGGCGGCCGGGCGCTGGAACGCGGGTTCCGGCACGATCCAGGAGCTGACCAGCGCGGTGGCGGCGTCGGCGCGCGGGACGTCGGGGAAGCGGGTGGTGAGGGGCGGGCGGGGCAGGGACGCGTACTCGCTCCTGCCGTCGCTGCCGTCGCTGCCGTCGGTGTTCATGAGTGCAGCGTTTCCCCTCAAGTGCACTTGAGGTCAAGGCGTGTTGGTGTGTTGCTGCCGCGCATCCGTCATGTCAACGATGATTGACGCGCGGTGCCTGTCAACGTACATTGACACCATGACCGAAGCAACGGATCTCGCCGAGCGGGCGGGCGACCGGGACCCCAGGACCGGGCTGCGCGCCGTGGCCGCGCTCCGGCGGCTGCTGGAGCAGCTCGAAGCCGTACAGGTGCGCAGCGCTCGCGCGAAGGGCTGGTCCTGGCAGGAGATCGCCGCCGAGCTGGGCGTCAGCAGGCAGGCGGTCCACAAGAAGCACGGGAGGCGTTGATGTTCGAGAGGTTCACGAGGGACGCCCGCGCGGTGGTCGGCGACGCCGTCGCGCAGGCCGGCCGTACGGGCAGCGACACGGTCGGCGAACCGGAGCTGCTGCTCGCACTGCTGGACCGTACGGATTCGGCGGCGGCCGCGGCGCTCGGCGCCCTCGGCCTGCGCGAGCGGCGGGAGTCGGTGGCCGACGCCCTGGCGGCGGCCAGGCGGCGCGGCGGGATCTCGACGGCCGATGCGCGGGCGCTGACCGGGCTCGGCATCGATGTCGAGGAGATCGTGGCGCGGGTGGAGCGGGAGCACGGGGTGGGTGCGCTCGCGGCGAGCGGTCCGGGCGGGCGGCGCAAGGGCGCTCGTCGGAGGTTCGCCCCGGAGGCGAAGTCCGTCCTGGAGTGTTCGCTGCGGATCGCGGTCGGCCGCGGCGAGCGGCACATCGGCGACGAGCACCTGCTGCTGGCCCTGACAGCCCGGCCCGGACCTGCCGCGGCGGTCCTTGCCGATCACGGGGTGACGTTCGGCGACGTGGAGCAGGCGGTGGGGGAGGTGGCCAGGGCAAGTTGAGGGGGGCGGTCGGGAGCGTGGCGAGGCGTGTACGACGCGGTGTGCGCGACGAGGCGCGCGCGACCGCGCCCGCACGCTCAGCTGTGCATGGCCGAGAAGGCGGCCGTCTTGATGCCCAGCGTGCTGTGCCGGGGCAGATATCCCGCCTCGAACGCGGCGGCCAGCACGGGCTTGAGGAGCTGGGCCAGGCGTTCGGCGCGGGAGTGGCCCAGGGCCCGCCAGGGGCCGGCGGCCAGACGGTCCGTCATGTGCTCGATGGCCTCGCGCTCCTGGCGGCCGCGGTCGGTCGCGCTGCCGTCCGGGGTCATGCAGCCGCGGGCCACCAGGCGGTGACGGGCCTCGCTCCACTCCTGGGCGCTCCAGCCGCGCCCCCCGAAGTCGGCGGCCGGGGCCGCGCCGATCGCCGCGAACGACACCAGCGCCTCACAGGGATCGAGGCCGAAGGTCAGCAGGGCCGCCAGGTGGCCGTCGCCGCGATGCTCGCGCAGTACCGTCGCGGCCTGCCAGAGCACCAGGTGCGGCGCATCGGGCCAGGGCAGATCGAGGTTGGCGGCGGCCAGCGGACGGGCCGCGGGCCCGGCGTTCTCGGCGGCCTGGCGCGCCAGCCGGGCCGCCTCGGCGAGCTGGCCGCTGGACAGCCGGTCGCCCAGCAGGGCGGTCAGCGCGCGGTCCATGGCGAGCAGCCGCGCGTCCAGCACCTTGGGCGGGTCGGCGGTGGCCCAGATCCCCGGTACGTGACGGGCGATCAGCCGCGGGCTGAAGCTGTAGAACGTCGCGGCCACCAGCTCCGGCCCGGCCGGACCCAGCGGCGCCGTTCGCCAGGCGAAGTAGCTGGGCCAGCGCGAGGCGACGTCATAACCGAGGTCCGAGGCCACCTGGCGGGCCTCGGGGGCGAAATAGAGCGTGGCGTGCAGTGGCTCGATCTGGTGCCACATCCGGCGGGCGACCGAAAGGTAATCCGACATCGCTGTACCTCTTGGCCTTCACGATGCGTGCGAACGGGGGAAGTCGACGGAGGGCTGACCGTGACCCGAACATGGCGAACCATGCGATGAAAGGAATTCCCCGATTACGCGCCGTGAATCCCGGCTGAGATAATTAACTCTGGGTAACTATCCGGTGATCGGGTGGGCGGGAGATTCGGCCGCGGGGGCGAGGCGGTGAATCCGCCGTGCCGCACCCCCGCACCTCCGCGCCGCTCCGCCCCGGTCCATGCCGGTGGCGCCTACTTCTCCGCGTCGGCCACCGGCGCGTCCCGCTGAGAGGCCGCGTCCCGCGGTGGGGTGCGGAGCAGGGCTCCGATGTGGGCGGCGGCCGTCGAGAGCCGCCGGCGGGATTCCGTCAACTGCTCGGGTGTGACGCCGTGGTCGCGGGCCGCGTCCCGGAGGTCGTCGCGGAAGCGGTCCAGGAGGCGGTCGAAGTCGCGGGCCGGGTCGCCGGTCGCGGGTTCGTCCGCCCACTCCGGGGCCGGGGGAGCCTCGGCCGCCGCGTCATCCTCGGCCAGGTCGACGCGTTCGACGGTCACCCGGTCCTCGGTATCGTCGGCGCCTCGCCCCGCGCCCCCCGCATCGGGTCCGGCGGCGCCGTCTCCGGCGCCGGGCCGGGCGGGCCGGCCGCCCGTGAAGCGGCCTACCTCCCGCGAGACTTCGGACAGCGCCTCGCGCACCGCCCCCGACCAGTCCCCGGTCCGTACGTGCTCCTGCGTCTGCTCCTGGACGCGCTTGATGACCCGCTGGACCTCCTCGCGCGCGAAAACCTGCGCGTCCCTGGCCTGCTTGCGGGCCCGCTGGGCGTCCTGTTTGGCCCGGCGGCTCTCCTCCTTCGCCCGGCGGGCCTGTTCCTTCCACTCCTCCCTGGCGCGCCGGAACTCCTCCTGGGCCTGCCGCCAGGACTCCTTGTTGCCGAACACGCCGTCGAAGTAGTCCGAGGGGTCGGGGAACGGCTGCCCCGCGCCGTCGCCCGTGGGAGCCTTCGCCCGGGAACCGCCCGCGCGGGCCTGCCTCGCGGCCTCCCGCATCTCGCGGCGCAGATCCCGCGCCGAACCGCTCACGTCCTCCCGGATGTCCGAGGCCAGCGCCGCGACCGACTCCCGGATCTCCAGCTCCAGATCGGCCAACTCGCCGCCCCGGTCGGCTAGTTCGGCCCGCCCGGCGTCGGTGATGGAGTAGACCTTGCGGCCGCCCTCGGTGGCGTGTGTGACCAGGCCTTCGGCCTCCAGCTTGGCCAGCCGCGGGTAGACCGTGCCGGCCGAGGGGGCGTACAGCCCCTGGAAGCGCTCCTCCAGGAGGCGGATGATCTCGTAGCCGTGCCGCGGGGCCTCGTCCAGCAGCTTGAGGAGGTAGAGACGGAGGCGGCCATGGGCGAAGACGGGAGGCATGCTCAGAACACCTTCTTCTCGGGGTCGGCGGGCGGGTCCGCGGGGGTGGCGTCCTGGTGGTCCTCGAACGCGGGGCGGCGCAGCAGGGCCAGTCCGCCGGAGACGGTGGTGACCTTGAGCCTGCCGGTGCCGGCGCCGAGCGTGCCGGTGATCTGCCGGGTGCCCCACTGGCCGTTGACCCGCAGGTCGTCGAAGGCATTGGTGACCGTGCCGCTGGTGGTGTTGGCCTCCACCTCGGCGTCGGACGGGTCGGGCAGCCGGATGGCGACCTCGCCGGAGACCGTCGTCAGGGCGATGTCCGCGCGCTTCGTGGCGGGATCCAGGTCCAGGGTCATATCGCCGCTGACGGAGTCGGCGCGTACCGAGCCACCGCCGCCGATCATCGTCAGATCCCCCGAGACGGAGTGGAACCGCACCTCTCCGGTGACGCTCTGGGTCTCGACGCTGCCCGATACCGTGTCCGCCCGCACCCTGCCGGTCAGCCCGACGAGGGTGATGTCGCCGGAGACGCCGCGGATGTCCGTACGACCCGAGATCCCGGAGACCACCGCGCTCGCCCCGACCGCGCTGACCTCGACGCGGGCGGCGGCCGGCAAGGTCACCGAGACCACGGCCCGTCGGCTCCAGCCCCTGCGGTCGAGGAACTTCAGGAACTTCCAGGGGAGGTCGTCGTAGACGACGGAGAGAGTGCCGTCGGCGTACGAGACGGTCAGCGGATCGCCGTGGACCTCGCCGATCTCCAGCCGGGGCGGGCCGTCGTCCGAGGTGCCGACGACATTGACCGTGCCGCCGGCCATGCGGATGTTGAGGGCTTCGACGCCTTCGCCGAACTCCAGCTTGCGTGGCTCGGAGATCGACCACTCGGTCCGGGCTGACATACCGGGCCTCCCCTGGCTAGGCACGCACACAGGCAGCGCGCAACGCAACATATCGTGTCTTCGCTAGACACGATATATCGCGGCAATGGGAAGTCAAGGGGCACTCGGGCGGGAGCCGGGCGGGAAGCCGAGCGTCGGCCGGGGGCCCGGCCGCAGCTCCTCCGCCCCTTACTCCCCTCCTCGCCTACTCGTCGTCATCGTCGTCGTCATCGAGCCGCGCCAGCCAGGTGGCCAGGCGCTCCACCGGAACCTCGAAGTCCGGGTTCAGATCGACGAACGTACGCAGCTGATCGGCCACCCACCCGAGGGTGACCTCCTCCTCGCCGCGCCGGTTCTCCAGCTCCTCGATGCCACGGTCAGTGAAATACACGCGCTCTCCACCAGGGGTCATGGGACATTCCCGGCCAGGATAGGAGGCTCACGGACCTCTCGCGCCACAGGCACCCGAGGGCTAACCTGATCGTCTGTCAACGGTCCTGCGGTAATGGGGAATTGCCGCCTAGGGGGAGCAGGAGGCCGTGATGCAAGATCGCGCGCAGTACATCGAGCTGCCCGACGGTACGGGGATCTGGGCCCGCGTCTCCCGGCTGGACGCGCCCGGCCTCGACGGCTGGGACGCGGCGGACGGGGAATTCGAGGACGTCGGCGCCTGGGACGCGCTCGGCGCCCGGGTCGAAGGCCTGCGCGAGGTGGTCGGCGGCGTCGCCGCCAGCGTGCGCGCGGCCACCGCGCGGGTCGCGCCGCACGAGACCAGCGTGACCTTCGGCGTGGAGGTCTCGGCCAAGCCCGGCAAGGCCGTCGCCCTCCTCGCGGACGGCGAGGCGAAGGCCAACCTCTCCATCACGCTGACCTGGCGGCGCGAGGACGGCCCGGCGGCCGCCGATGATCCCCGGCACCCCGGGCATCCCCATAGCCCCGACCGGCCGGCCGACAGCCGGGAGCCGGATGATTCGGGCCGCTGATGGCGCCCCCGGACGGCACGGCCCGCACCCGCGGCGACCGGGCCGCATACGCGCAGTTGCTCGAGCATGCCGGGCGCACGACCGTAGCGCTGTGTGCCGCGCCCGGCACCAAGCAGCCGCGAACGTGGGGGAGCGGGGTGCTGATCGCCCCGGGCTGGGTGCTGACCTGCGCCCATGTGCCCGCCCCGCATGACGGGCGGCGCCGCGAGATCGGCCCGGACGGTGTCCTCGGCGTCGTCCTCGGCGGCCGGGTGGTCGCCGCGCGGCTGGAATACGACCTCAGCCGCCCCGCCCCCGAGGCCGGGCCCGCCGCCGCCCGCGCCGACCTCGCGCTGATCAGGCTGCTCGACCCGGCCGTCGAGCATCCGTGCGCCTGGATCAGCGACCAGTCGGCCACGCTCCTGGAGGACGCGTACATCTTCCGGGGGCACGACGAGCCGAGCTCCCTCCCCGGTGGTGCGCGGGAACGCGTACTACGTGACTCCGGTGGCGTCGGCGGCGACGGCGGCGACGGCGGGTACGGCGGGTACGGCCATGAAGGCGGGAGCGGCGGGAGCGACGCGGCGGCCCCCGGCCCCGCCGCCCCCGTCGATCCCGTCGACGCCTTCATCGCGGTCCGGTTCGGCGCCCGGGACGCCCGCGGCCTCCAGTTCGGCACCGACGTCCGGGTCACGCCCGGCGCCTCCGGCGGCCCGCTGGTCGAATGCGACCGCGGCGAGGTGGTCGGCATCGTCAAGGGAGCCCACCGCGAGGACCACCTCGGGCTCGCCGTGCCGGTCACCGCGCTGCGCGGGCTGGGCACCGAACACCTGGTGGCCGGCGCCACGGGCCTGGGCCCCGACCCGTACCACGCGCTGATGAGCGCCCACGACCGCTGGCACTGGAGCGGCCAGGACCTCGGCCGCGACGGCGGGCCCACCTGGTTCGACGCCCAGCACGCCGTCATGGCCGGACGCGGCCGCCTGTGGGGCGTCCAAGAACGCCTCCAGGCGCTCGACCTCCTCGCCCGGCTGCCCGCGCCCCGCGATCCGCTGGTCGTCGAGGAGGCGGTGGCCGACGCCCTGGACCGCGGCTGCCCCTACAACGGGTCCGGCGCCTGGACGCTGCGCACCTGGCGGGACGGCCACGGCGCGCTCTACCAGGGCAGCGATCCCTATGCCGAACTCCGCACCTTCGTGCACTATCTGCGGATCGCGGCGCAGCGGACCGCCGACCAGGCCCGCGGTCTCCCCGGCGACGAGGCCGCCGAGGTCACCGAAGAGGCGGCCAGGCT
The DNA here is from genome assembly GCF_044767545.1 of Streptomyces sp. NPDC101227. Taxonomy (NCBI): domain Bacteria; kingdom Bacillati; phylum Actinomycetota; class Actinomycetes; order Kitasatosporales; family Streptomycetaceae; genus Streptomyces; species Streptomyces sp. NPDC101227. Next base: position 201,554 of record NZ_JBIWOD010000007.1, read on the forward strand.
CGGGGAGTTCGTCCAGGCAAAGGCGGTGGTGCTGCGGCCCCAGGACCGCCGCCGGATCGGGCCGGTACGGCGCCCGCCGCGCTCCGTGCTCGTCGAGTTCGAGCCGCTCTTCTTCTACGACGAGGCCGGGCCCGAACTGTTCAACTGGTCGGTCAGCGAGGGCTACGGGCGCGGCCGGTGGCTGCGCGTCGACGTCCGGGAATCCGACGGCGGCGTGCCCTTCGAGCAGGCCCGGGACGAGGTGCTGCGCCGGCTCGGCGCCAGGCTGCTGCGCGCCGACGACGAAGCGGGACCGGGCGGCCGGGTCCCGCTGGAGGTCGCCGTCCCCGAGGGCCGCTGGCACACGCCGGTCGGCCAGTGGGAGGTCGCGGCCTCCACCCGGCGCACCGCCAGGGGCCGGCCGGTGGGCCCCCGGCGCCCCGTGGTGCTGCGCGATCAGGCGCGTCGCGACGAGGTCGACCCGGCCTGGCTGCGCCGCTGGCAGGGCATCGCCGCCGCCCGCGAACTGCGCGCGCTGCGCCTGCCGCCGGACCGGCCGCCCGGCGGCGGCTGGGGCTCCCCCTCGTACGAGCGGAGCCGAGAGCTTGGGGGAGGGGCCGAAGGCTGGGGGAACGGTCCGGACTCCGAGGAGGCGCTGCTGCGGTTCCTGGAGGGCGCGGACGACGGCACCCTGCCCGCGCTGTGCCACTCCGTCGCCGACGGCTTCGGGCGGACGGCCGTCGGCATCGCCCTGGACAGCGGCTTCCCGGCCGGACTGTGGGCGGCGGCCGGCCACGCCGCGCGGGAATGCGACGCCGCCTGCGAGGAGTTCCACCTCGGCGTACGCAAGCTCCTCCAGGGAGCGGGCGGGGTGGCGCGCCTGCCCGAGCTCGTCCGGGAGCTGCGCGCCGAGGCCGCCGAGCCCACGGAGACCGGCACCCACTGGGCGCGCGATCTGGTGCTCCTCTACGACGATCCCCAGAACCCGCTCCCGAAGCTGTCCGCGGACCGGCCGCAGGTGTCGCCGCCGTCAATGAGCTAGGGCGTGTCCGACGCTCCGTGGCCGGGCCCGCGGCGCGTCCGGCCCTGACCTTCGAGAGACCCGGCCCGGTGCCGGTTGCCGCCGGTGCGGCCCGCTCCGTGCGCTCCTGCGCGCGCCTCGCAGGCGCCCGCGTCCCCCCGCACGCGCCCGGCGCCTGTCTCCCCGGCAAACGCCCGCCACATGCAAGTCGCGCCCCCTGAACGGCACTTGGCGCCCGCCTGGCGAAAAACATCGGAGACCGGAAACCGCCCCGTGACCTTCCGTACGACTGGGTACTGTCATAGCGTCGTGGGAGACAAGCGAGACAAGTCTTTCGTGATGGCGTGGCGGACGTGGGGGAGCGCCGGGGGCGAATGCCGACGTCTCCCGGGTGGTCCTCCAGGACCGTCGCTCCTGCCCGATGCCTGGCCGGCGACGAGGAGTTCCGACGTGAGCGACTGGCTCATCTACCGTGGCGCGGGGGCACCGCACGACGGCATTGAGCACCTTCCGCCGCCCCCGCCCTGGCGCGATTTCGACGGCGGGCCGCCGGTGCCGCCGCCCGCCGCCCTCGACCCCGCCTCCGAACGCCGGCTCGGCGTACGGCCCGCCGAGGCCCGCCACCACCGGCCCGGCGAGACCGAGCGCGAGCTGGTCAACGCCGCCCTCTATCTGCGCAGGCCGCTGCTGGTGACCGGCGCCCCGGGCAGCGGCAAGAGCACCCTGGCGCATGCGGTCGCCTACGAACTGGGCCTGGGCCGGGTGCTCAGCTGGCCGGTCGTCAGCCGCAGCACGCTCCGCGACGGCCTGTACGCCTATGACGCGATCGGCCGCCTCCAGGACCTCCAGATCGCCCGCGCGGCACCGCACCGGTCGCAGCAGCCCTCGCCGGGCCAGGAGCCGGACCCGGGCCAGGTGCCGGACCCGGGCCAGGACCCCGCCGACGAGCCGGGCGGCGGCATCGGCCGCTACATCCGCCTCGGCCCGCTCGGCACGGCCCTGCTGCCCGCCGCCCGGCCCCGGGTGCTGCTCGTCGACGAGCTGGACAAGAGCGACATCGACCTGCCCAACGACCTCCTGAACGTCCTGGAGGAAGGGGAGTTCAGGATTCCGGAGCTGGAGCGGCTGGGCGGCTCCGCCCCCGAGGTTCCGGTGCTCAGCGACGACGGCACCCGGGTGACGGTGCGCGACGGCCGGGTGCGCTGCCGGGCCTTCCCGTTCATCGTCCTGACCAGCAACGGCGAACGGGACTTCCCGGCGCCCCTGCTGCGCCGCTGCATCCACCTCCACATCCCGCTCCCGGACAAGGAGCGGCTGGCGTCCATGGTGCGGGCCCACTTCGGCGAGGGCGCGGCCGAGCGCCACGAAGCGGTGATCGACCGCTTCCTGGAGCGCGAACCAGGCGATGTGCGCGCCGTCGACCAGCTGTTCAACGCCATCCACCTCACCCAGCAGGCCGGATGGACGGACGAGGACGAGGAGGAGACCCGACGGCGGCTGACGGCCGAGCTGATGCGACCTCTTGATCGGACGAGGTGAGCGCGGTGCCTCTCGGGGAGCCTGGCCCAGGTCCCCTCGACGGACTCGACGGACTCGGGGAACTCGTCGGGCGGCTGACGGCGGCCGGCGTGCCGGCCGACGCCCGGGGAATGGCCGACGCCCTCTGGCTCGCCCAGTGGATCACGCCGCAGGAGACGGACGCCGGCACGACCGCACCGCCCGTCCGTGACCGCAGGGATCCGGCCACTTTCTCCGTAGGGGAGGCCGGGACGCCAGAGGGCGCGCACGGGACGGCGGCGGCGGACGCCTCCGCGCCGGAGTCATCGGGCCCGCCCGAAGCGCGCCCGCGCCGCCGGGACGCCGAGCTGCTGCCCGCCCACGACGCCCGGGCCGCCGACCCCGACCACCACCGCCTCGGCGAGATCGCGGTCCCCATCGCCTCCGCCTTCCCCGGCCTGTTACCGCTCCAGCGCGCCCTGCGGCCCATCCAGCGCTACCACCCGCCGGCCGCCCCGGTCCGCCGGGAGCTGGACGCCGACGCCACCGCCGAACTCTCCGCACACGCCGAAATGGTCATCCCGGTGCTGCGCGGGGTGCACCGCCGCGCGGCCGCGCTGCGGCTCCTGATGGACGGCTCGTCCTCGATGGCCGTGTGGGAGCAGATGCTGCACGACCTGCGCCACGTCTGTGAACGCGTCGGCGCCTTCCGCGATGTCACCGTGCACTACCTCCACCCGCACGGCCCGGACGTCGGCGTCGCCGCCACCCCCGGCCCCGGAAGCCCGCTGCACCCCGCCGACCAGCTGCACGACCCCACCGGCCACCACCTCACCCTCGTCATCAGCGACTGCGCGGGACCCCTGTGGCGGGACGGCCGGATGCAGCGGCTGCTCTACCGCTGGGCCGCCGACGCCCCGCTCGCCGTCGTCCAGCCGCTGCCGCAGCGGATGTGGGCGCGCACCCTGCTGCCCGCCGTCGCCGGCACCCTCGTCCGCCGCCAGGGCCCCTACCAGGCCCTCGGCTTCCGGCCCGCCCGGCGCCGCCGCCGGCGCGCCGCGGCCGCCGCCCCGTCCGGCCGGGCCCGCGAACGCGTCGTACCGGTCCTGTCCCCGACCCCCGCCGCCCTGGGCACCTGGGCCCGGCTGGCCGCCGCGGACGCCGGTCTCTCGCTGCCCGGCGCGGCCACCGTCGTACGGTCCGATCACGGCGCCGAGCCCGCGCCCCCGCAGCCGCCCCCGCGCCCCGAACCCTCCCAAATGGTCCGGGAGTTCGACCAGCTGGCCTCGCCCGCCGCCCGGCTGCTCGCGGTCCATCTCTCCGCCGTACCGCTCGCCCTCCCGGTCATCCAGCTCGTGCAGCGCGCGATGCTCCCGCAGACCGGACCGGCGGAGCTGGCCGAGGTGCTGCTCAGCGGCCTGGTCACCCAGCTCCCGCCGGACACGGTGGCGCCTGCCGGCCCCTCGGCAGCCGGCGGGAAGGCCGCGGCCGGCGGCCCCTGGTACGACTTCGTGCCCGGTGTACGCGACGAGCTGCTGAGCCGGCTGAGCGCGGGCGAGGCGGCCCTGGTCCTCAAGCACTGCTCGCTCTACATCGAGCGCACCTTCGGCCGCAGCGCCCGTAACTTCCCGGCCGTCGCGGTCGCCATGCTCTCCGGCAGCGGCCGCGAGCCGGAGACCGGCCAGCGCGCCGTCCCCGAGCCGTTCGCGCGGGTCTCCGAGCGGGTCCTGCGCCGCTTCGAGCCGACGCTGCGGCCGCCCGACCGGCGGCCGTACGAGCCCGGCGGCCCGGCGGCCGAGGGCGCCGCCCTCCTGGAACGCTACGAACACGCCGGGACGGTACGCGACCTGGTCGAGGCCGTCCGGCTGCTGCGCGCCGCGGCCGGCCGCCAGCCGGTGGCGGGCACCGACCTCGCCCGCGCCCTGCTGCACGCCTGGGCGACCTGGCGCCAGCCCGACGCCCTGGAGGAGGCGGAGCGGGCGGCCGGGGCCGCGGCGGAGGACGGCGGCGCGGAGGCCGAGCGGACCCGGGCGCTGATCGTGCTCGGCCGGGTACGGCATGCCCGCGCCGGCGAGCGGCGCGCCGCGGGCGCCGCCGCCGAGGAGCGCGCCGCCCTGGAGGACGCCGCCCGCCATCTGCACACCGCCTGCGGGCTGATGAGCCTGCTGGACCCCCGCGTACTGGAGAGCATGGTGCTCCGCACCGAGGTGCTGCGCCGGCTGGCCGCCCTGCCCGCCGCGGACGCCGAGGACGGCCCGCCGGACGCGGGCCCCCTGGACGAGGCGGAACGGTCCCTCACCACGCTCCTCGACCAGTGGCCCAGCGGCCGCCAGGTCCCCGGTGAGGTCTATGCCGCCCGCGGCGGCGTGCTGCTCGACCGGGCCCTTCCGCAAGCTCTCCACTCTGTTCGAGCAGGGGAGACCCCGATCGCCGGGCCGGGACCGGCCGGCGCCCTCGCGGTGCGCGCCGCGGACGACCTCGACACCGCCATCGTCCTGCTGCGCCGCCGCGGCAGCGCCGCCGACCGGCTGGTCTGCGAAACGCTGCTGGACCTCGCCGCGGCCCGCTCGCTGTCCGGCGGCGCGGGCCTGCCGTCCGTGCTGTCCACCCTGGAGCGCGCCCGCGCCATCGCCCACGAGCTGGCCGACCCGGCCCTGGAGGCCGACAGCCTGCGCCGGATCGCCGCCGCGCAGAGCGCCGCCCACACCCGTACGGGCTCCCTGGCCGCCCTCGACGACGCCATCACCGCACTCGCCGCCGCGCTCCGCCTCACCGTCCCCGACTCGCCCGAACACAGCGCGCTGCTCGCCGAACGGGGCGCCGCGCTGCTCGCCCGCGCCCGGCTGGAGCCGGCCGCCGGTCCGGGCAGACGCCTGGCCAACGACGCCGTGCATGTGCTGCGCGAGGCGCTGGCCCGGGTCGCGCCGCAGGACCCGGCGCTCGCCGGCCACCGCCTGCTGTTCGGCCGCGCCCTGCGGCTGCGCCACGAACGCCAGCCCTCGCTCGCCGATCTGCACGAGGCCGACTGGATCCTGGAACTGGCCGCGCGCGGCACCGACATTCCGTACGTGGCGGCCGAGGCCTGGCTGGAAGTGGGCGACATCCAGCTGCTGCTGGACCGCCGCTTCGGTTCCCGGGAACGCCACGACCGGGCCGCCGCCTGCTACCGCCGCGCCGCCACCGCCGCCCTGGCGGCCGGCAGCGCCCTGCTGGCCGCCCGCGCCCACCACCGGCGCGGCGAGGTCCTGGAGGACACCGCCGGATCCCGGTCCGCCCTGATCGCCTACCGCGAGAGCTGGGAGCAGTGGCAGCGCGCGGCCGAGGACACCGGCCCCGAGGCGCAGCGCACCCGCGCCCGGATGCGCGCCCTCGAAAACACCGGCTGACCGCCCCGTACGCCCTGGCCGATGCCTGTCCCTCGTCCGGTGAACGTGTTTCTGTGGACGGGAGTTCGGGAACACCCCCGTCCAGCCGGCCCAAGAGGAGAGCAGTTTGAAACCTCCCCTGCCTGAGGAGGGGATTCCTGGCTCACGTTGCCTGCGGCCCGGCGGGCGCGCAGGTCCTACACGATCAGCGCCAGCCGGGACGGAGACCAGCCCGGACCAGCATCACGCGGGCGGAGTTCTTGTCCCGGGGCGAGACGGCTCCGCACGCGGTGCAGGCGTATGTTCGTTCGGAAAGAGGTAGTGCGTGCTTGGTTCTCGCTCCGCACTGCGCACAGTCCATCGTGGTGTGCGCGGGGTGTACCAGATGCACGGCACGGCCGTGCTTGCGGCCCATCTCGATCAACGCCCGCTTGGTGGCGCCGATCGCGGCGTCGGCGGCTTTGCGGGCCATGGTCGACTTCGCGAGGAACTTGGGACGGAAGTCCTCCACCGCCAGGGCGTCATGGTCACGGACCACGGCCTTGGCCCACTTGCGGCCGGTGTCCTGCCGCTGCCTGGCCACCTTCTTGTGCAGCTTCGCCGTCTGCCGCTTCGCCTCGCGGTAACCCTCCGACGCGGCCTGCCCCTTCTTCGGCTTACGTCGGGCCATCATGCGCTGGTAGCGGGCCAGCTTCTGCGTGGCGGTCTTGCCGTGCTGCGGGTGAGGAAGGTCGTGATCGCCGCTCGTGGTGGTTGCGGTCTCGCGTACTCCCCAGTCGATGCCGATCACACGGCCGGTTGTGGGAAGGTGCTCGGTTTTGGTGGTGACGACGAACGATGCCCACCAGTGCCCCACCGCGTCCCGGTACACACGCACCGAGCTGGGCGGCTTGGGCAGGTCCCGCGACCACACCGGCCGCACGACGATGCCGCCGGCGAGATGCAGGCACCCGTCCTTGAGGCGGAACCCGCGCTGGGTGTAGTTCAGCGTGGGCAGCGCCTCGCGCTTCTTCTTGTACCTCGGCATCCCGGCCCGCTGCCGCATCGGCAAGCTGGCCTTGATGTCCTTCAGCGCCTTGGCACGGGACTTCGCGAAGTCGCGTATGAGCTGCTGCTGAGGAACAGACGCCCCTTCGCGCAGCCACGACGTCCGGGCGCGGGCCTCGGTCAGCATCTTGTCGAGCTGCGCCGGGCCGCACGTCTCCTTCTGCCCGGTCGCCCGATTGTGCTGGTGGACGGCCTTCGACTTCGCGACCGATTCGTTCCAGACCCAGCGGCAGCGGTCCCACTCGGCTTCGAGCGCGTCCCTGGCCGACGACGACAAGCGCAGGCGATAGGTGTACCGGGCGTGCCCGGCCCCCTCCGCCGCCTGCGCTTGTGTCGTCATACATCCGAACCTACCTGGGAGGACTGACAGTTGAGAGCTCTTGATCATTGCGGGCTCGCGCACGCCCGTGCAGGGTGGAAGCCGGATCGCCCTGGCGGCGATCCGGCGGTCCCTGCCCTGCTTGGCAGGAGTCTGATCCCTCCCCGCCCTAAAGGACGACGCATCCTCGGAGGAAGCCGGTGACAGCGTCTTCCGGGAATGACCGCACCGCACCGGCTGCGGCCGCCCCGTGGGCCCCGTCGGCCGTGCCGCTGCCGGACTTCACGGGCGTGGAGGTGCGCGCACTGGCGGCGCGGGGAAGCCATCCGGTGCTGGGCGAGGTGGCGGCGCTGCTGCTGCGCGACTGGCCGTCCGAGGAGGATGCCGTCGCCTACTACGAGGACAGCGCCACGGCGCCCGGTCACTGACGGTGCGAGGCGGCGGCCGCAGGCGTGCGTTTTTGGGCAATCGGGCTAGGGAACCGGCCAGTTGTCGAACGAGTTCGATTCCTGGACCGATGGCGGAGCCATGTACCCATCAGGCAGGTGCCCTCAGGCATGTGCCGGGCCGGGGGTAGCTCCTGGGCGCAGCGCCCGGACGAAGTCCGGGGGAGATAGCCGGGAGGGCCGGAGCCGACGGGCCCGGCTCCCGGACGTCGGCGAGGGCAGGGGGCGGCCGTGAGCGGACAGAGCGGCCGGACCGCAGCCGTACCCTTCCGGCAGTTCGTCATCAAGATCCACAGCCGCTGCAACCTCGCCTGCACCTACTGCTACATCTACGCCGGGCCCGACCGCAGCTGGCGCGACCGCCCGCCGCTCGTCCCGGCCGCCACGATCCGCCGGACCGCGCTGCGCATCGCCGAACACGCCCGCACCCACCGGCTGCGCGAGATCCGTATCGATCTGCACGGCGGCGAACCGCTGCTGACCGGCCCCGGTCCGCTCCTCGACCAGGCCGCCGCCGTGCGCGCCGCGCTCCCCGCCCACTGCACCGCCACCTTCGGCGTCCAGACCAACGGCACCCTGCTCACCCCGTACGTCATCGACGACCTGGCCGCCGCCGGATTCCGGGTCGGCCTCAGCCTCGACGGCGGCACCCCCGCCCTCAACCGCCGCCGTCTCGACCACGCCGGCCGCCCCTCCTGGCCCGCGGCCGCCCGCGCCGCGGGCCTCCTGCGCGACCGTCCCGGCGTCTTCGCCGGCATCCTGTGCACCCTCGACATCACCGCCGACCCCGCCGAGGTCTACGGCTCGCTGCGCGCCCTGGACCCCCCGATGCTCGACTTCCTCCTCCCGCACGCCAACTGGTCCAGCCCTCCCCCGGCCGCCCCCCACGGCCCCGCGGGGGGCACCCCGTACGGCGACTGGCTGTGCACGGTCTTCGACCTGTGGTGGGACGGCGACCCCGGAAGGGAACCGCAGCCCCGGGTGCGCATGTTCACCGAAATCGTCGGCCTCCTCCTGGGCCGCCCCAGCTCCAGCGAGGCGATCGGCCTCTCGCCGGTCGTCGCCGCCGTGATCGACACCGACGGCGCCATCGAGCAGGTGGACTCCCTCCGGTCCGCCTACGAGGGCGCCGCCGCCACCGGCCTCGACGTCTTCCGGCACACCTTCGACGACGCCCTGGCGCACCCCGCCATCGCCGCCCGCCAGCGCGGCCGGGACGGGCTCGGCGCCCAGTGCCGCCGCTGCGCCCTGATGGCGGTGTGCGGCGGCGGCAATTACGCACACCGTTATCGGGCCGGCCCCACCCAGTTCGCCAATCCGTCCGTGTACTGCGCCGACCTCGAACGCCTCATCCGCCATATCGCGGCCCGCCTGGACGCGGCCGTCTCTCCCGCCCGCCGCCCACCACCCTTGCCGGACTCGCCGTGCGACGCCCCTCCCGGCCCAACTCACCTTCCCCCAACATGACCTGACGCACTGTCGTGGAATGCGGGGACACTTGGGCTATCGTGCAAATCAGCCAGGCATGTCCGCAGAAACCCCGCCTCAGCATCAGCCTCCGCACGCGCGCACCTCGCACTCAGGGAGACGGTCGCATGGTCGATCAGTCCGCTTCTGCCGGATCCTCCGGCCCCGCCGGCGCCACCGGGCACATCACCATCAGCTATGCGGGCTTCGCCCGGCCCTGGGCCGCGTGGATCTCCCACCAGCTGGAACAGCTCGGCCACGGCACGACCCTGCTGCGCTGGGACCCCCAGGCGGACGCCGCGCTGGCCGAGGAGCTGTCGGGGCTGCTGGAGGCCGAGGGCCGGCTGCTGATCGTGCTCGACGACTGGTACTTCCGCCTCGGCCCCAAGACCCAGGAGGAATGGACCGCCGCGCTACGGGAAGTCGTACCGCCGCACGCCGACCGCTTCGCCGCGGTGAGCGTGGCCACCCAGAGCCTGCCCGCCACCGCCGGCCTGCTCCGGCCCGCCGACCTGCGCGACCTGGATGCCCGCGAGGCACAGCGCCGGGTGCTGCACCGCCTCGGCATCAAGCGCGCCGGACACGGCCTGGACGAGAACGCCCCCGGCGCGCCCCGCTTCCCCAACAACCCGCCCGAGGTGTGGAACATCCCGCGCCGCAACAACCGCTTCACCGGCCGCGACGACGTCCTGGAGGAGCTGCACGACAAGCTGGCGGGATCCGGCGTGGGCGCGGCCCCGCCGCTGGAGACCCGTATCGCGCTCTACGGCACCTCCGGCGTCGGCAAGAGCCAGATCGCCCAGGAGTACGCGCACCGCTTCGGCAACGACTACGACGTGGTGTGGTGGGTCAGCGCCATCAACCGCGGCGCCGCCCGCGAACAACTCGCCGAGCTCGCCACCCGGCTCGGCCTCCCCGTGGGCCGGGAACTGGGCGACCGGATCCGCGCCGTCCACGAAGCGCTGCGCATCGGCCGCCCGTACCGCCGCTGGCTGCTGATCTTCGACAGCGCCGACGACATGGAGCAGATCGAGGACCTGGTCCCGGACGGCCGCGGCCACGTCCTGATCACCACCCTCACCCGCGACTGGTCGGGGTCCGGCAGCGCCCAGGAGATCGAGGTACCGCCCTTCACCCGGGTCGAGTCGGTCGCCTACGCCCGCCGCCGGGCCCGGCGGCTCACCCCGGTCGAGGCCGACCTGCTCGCCGAGGCCGTCCAGGACCTGCCGCTGCTGCTCGCCCAGACCGCCGCCTGGCTCGACGCCAACCCGATGGCGCCCAAGGAGTACATCGAGCTGATCCGCCGCGGCGAACCCAGCCTCGTCGGCATCCGGATCTCCTCCGACTACCCGATGGCCTTCCAGACCAGCTGGGCCATAACTCTCAACACGCTGCGCGAACGCAGCCCGGCCGCCGTCGAACTCCTCAAGCTGTTCGCGTTCTTCGCCCCCGACGCCATCCCCGTCCCGATGCTCGCCAAGGCCCGCCGCGGCGACCTGCCCGAGCACCTCGCCGACCTCGCCGCCGAGCCGATCAGCTGGAACACCGCGCTGCGCAGGCTGACCGAGTCCACCGCCGTACGCCTCGACTACCAGGTCTCGGAGGACGCCGACCCGGCCGTGGAGACCGCGCTGATGCACCGGCTCTACCACCGGTTCCTGCGCAGCGACATGACCGAGGACGAGCGCGACGCGAAGGCCGCCACGGCCTGCCGGGTGCTGGTCTCCGCCGACCCGCAGAACCCCGTCGACACCCGCAACTGGGACCGCTACGCCGCGCTGATCCCCCACCTGGAGCCCGCCTGCGTCCTGGACAGCCCCGAGCCCGCCGTCCACGAACTCCTCGTCAACTGCACCGAATACCTCCGGGTGCGCGGCGAGTACCGCATGGGCCTCAGGCTGTGCGAGCAGTTCATCGCCCGCTGGCGCACCCGGCTGGCGCCCACCCAGCGCACCATGCTCACCGTCACCCACCAGCACGCCAACATGCTGCGTCTGCTGGGCCGCTACCGCGAGGCCGAGGCCGTCGGCAGCGCGATCGTCGACCAGCTGCGCGCCGAGCGGGACGAGAACGACCCCGCCGTGCTGCGGGCCAAGGACGGCCTCGGCGGCACGTACATGGCCCTCGGCGCGTTCGAGGAGGCGTACGAGATCTTCGACGGCGTCTGGCGCGGCTTTTCCGCGCTGCTTGGCCCCGAGGCGCCCCGCACGCTCTCCGCCCGCAACAACCTCGGCGAGGTGCTGAGCCTGCTGGGGCGCTACGAAGAGGCGCTGGCCACGCACGGCGAGCTGCTGGCGGTCCGCGAGCGGGAGCTGCGGGCCCGCCACCACCTCACCCTCCGCTCGGGCATGGTCTACGCCCATATGCTGCGCCTGCTGGGCCGCTACCGCGAGGCCACCTCCCGACAGGAGCTCAACGCCCGCCTCCACCACCAGGTCATGGGCCGGCACACCCCGCAGACGCTGCGGGCCGACCACAACCTCGCACTGTGCCTGCGCCGCTCGGGCCGGCCGAACGAGGCCAACGAGCTGATGAAGGACGTGGTGGAGCGCTCCCGCCGGATCGCGGGACCACGGCACCCCGAGACCCTCATGGTGCAGGCGGACCACGCCACGTTCCTGCGCGAGCACGGCGACCTCACCGAGGCCGCGGAGCTCGCCGACGAGGTGGCCGAACGCTACCGCTCCCTGGTCGGCGAGACCCATCCGTACGCCGTCGGCACCCTCGGCAACACCGGCCTGGTCCGCGCCGAGTTCGGCGAGCACGCGGAGGCGCTGGCCATCGCCGAGCGGGCGCTGCACGGCATGACCGCGGCGATGGGCCCCGACCACCCCTGGACGCTGGGCTGCGCGCTCAACGCCGGCGCGGCCCGCAGCCGGGTCGACGATGCGGAGGGCGCGCTGGAGCTGAGCCGCGACACCCTGGAGCGGACCAAGGTGACGCTCGGGGAGTCGCACCCGATGACCTTCTCCGCCAAGACCGCCCTCGCCGAGGACCTGCGCACCCTGCGCCGCAGCCAGGAGGCGGCGAAGCTGGAGCAGGAGGCCATCGGGCAGCTGAGCGAGACGCTGGGCGCCGAGCATCCGCACACCCTCTCCGCCCGGCGCCGCCGCCGCCCCTACTGGGACTTCGAACCGCAGCCCGTGTAGACGCGGCCCGCCCGTCGGCGCACCCCGTGCGCGGGTCGCGCCCCGGACAGCCCGAAGGGCCCGCCCCCACTTCCGTGGGAACGGGCCCTTCGTGCGCTACGGGCGGACTCGACGGTTACGCGTCGAAGACCTCCGCCACCAGCTGTGCCTGCTCGGCCTGGTGCCGCTTGGCGGAGCCGACCGCGGGCGAGGAGCCGTGCGGCCGCGAGATGCGGCGCAGGCGCTCACCGTGCGGGACATCCGCGCCGACGGCCAGGTCCAGGGCGTCGATCAGGTTGAGGCCGAGGAACGGCCAGGCACCCTGGTTCGCCGGCTCCTCCTGGGCCCACAGGTACTTCTCGGCGTTCGGGAACTTGGCGATCTCCGCCTGGAGCTCCTTGCCGGGCAGCGGGTAGAGCCGCTCGAGACGCACGATCGCGGTGTCGTGCGCGCCGCGCTTCTCCCGCTCCGCCTCCAGGTCGTAGTAGAGCTTGCCGGAGCAGAAGACGATCTTGCGGACGTCCTCGGGCTTGACCGACGAGTCGCCGATGACGGGACGGAAGCCGCCCGTGGTGAACTCTTCCGTCTTCGACGCCGCCGCCTTCAGACGCAGCATCGACTTCGGGGTGAAGACGACCAGCGGCTTGTGGTGCGGGTTGTGGACCTGCCAGCGCAGCAGGTGGAAGTAGTTCGACGGGAGCGTCGGCATGGCGACCGTCATGTTGTTCTGCGCGCACAGCTGGAGGAAGCGCTCGATCCGGGCCGAGGAGTGGTCCGGGCCCTGGCCCTCGTAGCCGTGCGGCAGCAGCAGGGTGACGCCGGAGGTCTGGCCCCACTTCTGCTCCGCCGAGGAGATGAACTCGTCGACGATGGTCTGCGCGCCGTTGACGAAGTCACCGAACTGCGCCTCCCACATGACCAGCGCCTCGGGGCGGGCCAGCGAGTAGCCGTACTCGAAGCCCATCGCCGCGTACTCGCTGAGCAGCGAGTCGTAGATGTTGTAGCGGGCCTGGTCCTCGGAGAGGTAGAGCAGCGGCGTGTAGTCCTCGCCGGTCTCGCGGTCGATGAGGACCGCGTGGCGCTGGCCGAACGTGCCGCGGCGGGAGTCCTGGCCGGCGAGCCGGACCGGGGTGCCCTCCATCAGCAGCGAACCGACGGCGAGGGTCTCGCCCATGCCCCAGTCGATCGTGTCGTCCTCGACCTGGCCCGCACGGCGCTGCAGCTGCGGCAGCAGGCGCGGGTGCACGGTGATGTGCTCGGGGATGTTGACCTGCGACTCGGCGATCCGCTTGACGACCTCCTGGGAGATCGCGGTGTCCACGGAGACCGGGAACTCGGCCTTGGGCTGCGGCACCTCGGGCACGGCCGGGGCCGTGGTGGCGTCGCGGACCTCGGTGAAGACCTTCTCCAGCTGGCCCTGGAAGTCCTGGAGCGCCTGCTCCGCCTCTTCGAGGGTGATGTCGCCGCGACCGATGAGGGACTCGGTGTAGAGCTTGCGCACCGAGCGCTTCTTGTCGATCAGGTCGTACATCAGCGGCTGGGTGAACGCCGGGTTGTCCGACTCGTTGTGACCGCGGCGGCGGTAGCAGATCAGGTCGATGACGACGTCCTTGTTGAACGCCTGGCGGAACTCGAAGGCCAGACGGGCAACGCGGACGACGGCCTCGGGGTCGTCGCCGTTGACGTGGAAGATCGGCGCCTCGATCATGCGGGCCACGTCGGTGGCGTACATGGACGAGCGCGACGACTCCGGGGCGGCGGTGAAGCCGACCTGGTTGTTGATGACGACGTGCACCGTGCCGCCGGTGCGGTAGCCGCGCAGCTGCGACATGTTCAGCGTCTCGGCGACCACGCCCTGGCCGGCGAACGCCGCGTCACCGTGCAGCTGGATCGGCAGGACCGTGAAGTCCGTGCCGCCCTTGCCGATGATGTCCTGCTTGGCGCGCGCGACACCCTCGACGACCGGGTCCACGGCCTCCAGGTGGGAGGGGTTGGCGGTGAGCGAGACCTTGATCTGCTCGCCGTCCAGGCCGGTGAACGTGCCCTCGGCGCCCAGGTGGTACTTCACGTCGCCGGAGCCGTGCATCGACTTCGGGTCGAGGTTGCCCTCGAACTCGCGGAAGATCTGCGCGTAGGACTTGCCGACGATGTTCGCCAGGACGTTGAGGCGGCCGCGGTGGGCCATGCCGATGACGCACTCGTCCAGCCGCGATTCGGCGGCGGAGTCGATGACCGCGTCCAGCAGCGGGATGACGGACTCGCCGCCCTCCAGCGAGAAGCGCTTCTGGCCGACGTACTTGGTCTGCAGGAACGTCTCGAACGCCTCGGCGGAGTTCAGCCGGCGCAGGATGCGCAGCTGCTCGTCGCGCTCGGGCGACTTGTGGGTGCGCTCGACGCGGTCCTGGATCCACTTGCGCTGCTTGGGGTCCTGGATGTGCATGAACTCGATGCCGGTGGTGCGGCAGTACGAGTCCCGCAGCACGCCCAGGATGTCGCGCAGCTTCATCATGGACTTGCCGGCGAAGCCACCGACCGCGAACTCGCGCTCCAGGTCCCACAGGGTGAGGCCGTGCTCGATGATGTCGAGGTCGGGGTGCTTGCGCTGGTGGTACTCCAGCGGGTCGGTGTCGGCCATGACGTGGCCGCGGACCCGGTAGGAGTGGATCAGGTCGAAGACCCGCGCGGCCTTGGTGACGTCGTCGTCGTGCGAGACGTCGATGTCGCGCAGCCAGCGGACCGGCTCGTAGGGAATCCGCAGCGACTTGAAGATCTCGTCGAAGAATTCGTTCCCGCCGAGCAGCAGCTGGCTCATGACGCGCAGGAACTCGCCGGAGGCGGCGCCCTGGATCACCCGGTGGTCATAGGTGCTGGTCAGCGTCATGACCTTGGAGATGCCCATCTTGTTCAGGGCGTCCTGCGAGGTGCCCTGGAACTCGGCGGGGTAGTCCATCGCGCCGACGCCCATGATCATGGACTGGCCGGGCATCAGGCGGGGCACGGAGTGCACGGTGCCGATGCCGCCCGGGTTCGTCAGCGACGCGGTGACTCCGGTGAAGTCGTCCATCGTCAGCTTGTTGTCGCGGGCCCGGCGGACGATGTCCTCGTAGGCCTGCCAGAACTCGAAGAAGGAGAGCGTCTCGGCTTTCTTGATCGCCGCGACGACCAGCTGGCGCTCGCCGCCCGGCTTCACCAGGTCGATGGCCAGGCCGAGGTTGATGTGCGGCGGCTTGACCAGCGTCGGCTTGCCGTCCTTCACCGCGAAGGAGTTGTTCATCGACGGCATGGCCTTGAGGGCCTGCACCATCGCGTACCCGATCAGGTGCGTGAAGGAGACCTTCCCGCCGCGGGCGCGCTTGAGGTGGTTGTTGATGACGATGCGGTTGTCGAACAGCAGCTTCACCGGGACGGCGCGGACGGACGTGGCCGTCGGCAGCTCCAGGGAGGCGTTCATGTTCTTCGCAACGGCGGCGGACGGGCCGCGCAGGGTGACGAACTCGGGACCGCCGGGGGCCAGGACCTCCTCGGTGGCCGGCTTCGCGGCCGCGGGCTTCGCGGCGGGCTTCTCCGCCGGCTTGGCCGGTGCGGCGGGGGCCTTGGCTGCCGGCTTCGCGGCGGCCGGAGCGGCCGGGGTCACCGGCTTCGCGGCCGGGGCCGCAGGCGGCGCGGCCGGAGCGGACGGCGCCGGGGCGGCCGGAGCGGGGGCCGAGCCCTCCGCCGGCTGGCTCGGCGCGGTGGCGCCGCCCGGCTTGTAATCGGCAAAGAAGTCCCACCAGGCTCGGTCTACCGAGTTCGGGTCCTGGAGGTACTGCTGGTAGATCTCGTCGACGAGCCACTCATTCGGACCGAAAGCGGCAGCAGGGTTCTTGCCCTGCCCCTCTTGGTCACTCGAGACACTCGCACTGTTGGGGGACTGTAGCGACACGGCGGCAACCGCCCTCTTCCGCTTCCTAAAGGTGGTGGACAGCGGGAATAAAGGCTACGCCTCTTGTGACCATTGGTGCAGTCCGGGAGGGCTACTCGTCGTACACGTCACATTCCTCGACGGGTTTCAGCGCACGACTTGGCGGGAAACACACGAAGTTTGCCCGCGTGCGGGTATGGCTCACAGCGGTCGCACCCCTTGCGGGAGCCCGAGATGAGCCCGGAATGAGCCCGGAATGGGTACGTCCGCCTTCGACCCTACGTCAGCGGCCGCCGCGAGCCGTCAGCTCCGAGCCGACTCCAGCCCCGGAAGGGTGACCCGGATCCGGCAGCCACGAGGAGATTCGGCCACCCCGATCCGTCCGCCGTGCAGATCCACCGCCCAGCGGGCAATGGCCAGGCCCAGGCCCGTGCCGCCGTCGCTGCCCGGGCCGGACGCCGCCGGTCCGCCGCGGTTGAACCGCTCGAAGACCCGGTAGCGCTCGGACGCGGGAATCCCGGGGCCCTCGTCCTGCACCTCCAGCTCCAGGCTCTCCGGCCCCTCGCCGCGCCGCGCATGCACCGTGACCCGGCCGTGCCGGGGGCTGTGCTTGATCGCGTTGTCGATGAGATTCGCCACGACCTGGTGCAGCCGCTCGGCGTCCGCGTGCGCGGTCAGCTCCGGCGGCGAGACATCGAGGTGCAGATGGACGTCCGTACGGGTGTGGGTGCCCGTTCCGGCGACCCCGGCCAGGGTCGAGGCGCCCCGGCTCATATTGGCCTCCTTGAGCACCCCCGACAGGTACGGCCAGACCTCGAAGCGCCGGGCGTGCAGCGGCACCACGCCGTTGTCCAGCCGGGACAGGTCCAGGAGGTGCTCGACCAGGCGGCCCAGCCGCTCGGTCTGCTTCAGCGCCGTGCGCATCGTCTCCGGATCCGGCTCGCAGACCCCGTCGACGACGTTCTCCAGCACCGCCCGCAGCGCGGCGATGGGCGTGCGCAGCTCGTGCGAGACATTGGCGACCAGCTCCTTGCGGTGGGTGTCCACCGCCTCCAGGTCGGCCGCCATGCGGTTGAAGGCCTCCGCCAGGTCCCCGAACTCGTCCCGCCGGTCGGAGCGCACCCGCCGCGAGTAGTCACCGTGTGCCATCGACCGGGTGACGTCCGTCATCTCGCCGAGCGGCGCCGTCAGGTTGTTCGCCACGAACTGGGTGATCAGCAACGACGCGATGATCGAGAAGACCGTGATCACCCGCAGCTCGGTCGCGGAGGCGATCGCCACGAACACGAGCAGCGTGGTGATGATCACCGAGACGATGACCAGCGCACCGAGCGCCGCCTTGACGGAGCGGTAGGGATCCAGCGGCCGCAGCCCCTCCCAGATCCGCTCCCACAGGCCCCGCGTGGGGACCCGCCACTGCCGGCGCCGCATCATGCGGCCGGGGTCTCCAGGGCGTAGCCGACGCCGTGGACCGTACGGATGCGCTCGGCACCGATCTTGCGGCGCAGCGCCTTGATGTGGCTGTCGACCGTACGGGTGCCGGAGGCGTCCGCCCAGTCCCACACCTCGGCCAGCAGCTGCTCACGGGAGAGCACCGCGCGCGGGGTGTTCGCCAGGCAGACCAGCAGATCGAACTCGGTCGGCGTCAGATGGACGTCCGCGCCGCGCACCCGCACCCGGCGCTGCGCATGGTCGATCTCCAGCTCGCCCAGGCGCAGGATCCCGCTGCGCGGCGTATGCGCGGCCAGCGCGGCCCGCTCCACCCGGCGCAGCAGGACATGCACCCGCGCCGCCAGCTCCCGCATGGAGAACGGCTTGGTCATGTAGTCGTCGGCGCCGACACCGAGGCCGACCAGCATGTCGGTCTCGTCGTCCCGCGCCGTGAGCATCATCACCGGCACCGGCCGCTGGGCCTGGACCCGGCGGCACACCTCCAGGCCGTCGAAGCCCGGCAGCATCACATCGAGAACCAGCAGATCGGGCTGCCAGGCCTCGGCGGTGTCCACCGCGGCCGGGCCGTCCGTGGCCGTCTGCACCTGGAAGCCCTCGGCGCGCAGCCGGGCCGCGATGGCGTCGACGATCGTCGGGTCGTCCTCCACGACCAGCACCCGGCGCTGGGCGCCCGGCGTGGCCGCGGCGGCGCCGCCCTGGCTTGTCTGAGTCTGGTCCATCGCCCGCCCCTGCATTGCCCCTGCGTGGTCGCGTCTTACTGGGCAGCAGCGTAAAGCCATGCCGTCACTGTCGGCTACGCGCCCTTGCGCGCAAGATGCACCGCGTCGGGGACACCTCGGGCAACGGCGATCTCTTCCGTGCGTACCCCAACGAATCCGGCATTCCGTAGCGCCTGCTCGAAGGCGGACGACGGCTGGGCGGACCATACGGCGAGCACCCCGCCCGGCGTCAGCCGCTCGTGACAGGCGGCGAGACCGGAGGGGGAGTAGAGGCCGGTGTTGTCGTCGGTGACGGTCCAGTCGGGGCCGTTGTCGATGTCCAGGCACAAAGCGTCGAACGGGGCCCCGCCGGCGTGGAGATACGCGACGAGGTCGGTGTTCAGGATCTCGGTACGGGGGTCGCTCAGCGAGTCCGCCGAGACCGCCGACAAGGGGCCCGTACGGTGCCAGTCGATCACTGCTTCCTCCCGCTCGACGACGGCGATCCGGCCCCAGCGCGGCTCGGCCGCCGCCCGGGCCAGCGAGAACCCGACGCCCAGGCCGCCGATCAAAACCGCGGGCCGCGGCCGGCCGGCGGGGAGGGCGTCCAGCGCGGCATCCATCAGCAGCCGCTCGGAGCGGCCGTCGGAGGTGTCCATCAGGAAGCAGCCGTTGGCGATGATCTCGTAGACCGCGGGCTCCCCGGCGATTCCGCAGGGCCCGGGTCCGCCGCCCCGCTGCCGCAACACCACCTCGCCGTAAGGGCCTTCGCGGCGGTCGAGGGTGCGCGGTGCCTGCTGATCGAACGGGGCGCCGGCCGTCTGGTGCGGAGGAACGGGAGCCATGCGGGCCATCTTGGGCGACGGCGGCGGCGACGGTCCAACCGATTGCGCCAGGCGCCGTCCGGCCCTTTCGCCCCGGACGTGAGACATCTCATGAAGGTTGAGCGGAGTGACGGATCTCACCTCCACAGCTCACTCATGGGTTGAGCGTGCAGGGTGGTCGCCAACGTACTCCGGGACGGAAGGAGGCTCGCCGTATGAGCTGGGTGGACACCGTCGACAGCACGCCGGCCGACACCGCTGCCGCGCGGCCGGGCGTCCTCGCGGGGATTCCGCGGCAGCGCGGCGGGGCTCCGTCGGCGTCCCGCCACGGAACCGGACCGTCCGGCCGCCGCCCGCGCCCGCGGCCCTGGCGGCTGCTGCCCACCCCCACCGGCACCCCCTTCACCTTCGGCTACGCCGCCGTCCTCACCGCCACCTCGCTCTTCGCCGCACACGCCGACCCCACCCTGGTCTCCGAGCTGCTCCGCGGCTCCAGCACCGACATCGTCCACCTGGCGCAGGCCCCGCTCCTGGTGCTCGTCGCCTCCGCCCTGTGGGTCGCGGGCGGTCTGACCTCCGGCTACGCCCTCGCCCTCCTCTTCGCCCTCACCGCCCTGGAGCGGCGGATCGGCGGCCTGCGCGCCGCCGCCGTCTTCTTCGGCGGCCATGCGCTGGCCACCCTCGCCACCGAACTCCCGGTCGGCTTCTCGGTCGCCGCCGGCCAGCTGCCCGACAGCTCCCTCTCCCGCCTCGACTACGGCATCAGCTTCGGCGTGATGACCTGCATCGGCGCTCTCGCCGGACTGCTCCCGGCCTGGTGCCGCTGGCCGCTGCTGGCGGGCGCCGGCTATCTGGTGATCACCGGACTGCTCGCCTACGCCGACCCGATGACCGACTGGGGCCATCTGCTCTCGCTCACCCTGGGCGCCGCGAGCTGGCCCCTGCTGCGCCGGTGGCGGGACCGGCCCGCCCGGCTGCGGCCGCAACACGCCTGAGGGGAGGCACGCGGGGAAGCGGGCCTCGGGCCCGACCAGGCTCACCCCGGCGGCAGTTGTGGCGCCTGGCCCCTCGCCCCGCGTCGCCCCGGCCGACGGCTCAGCCGAGCCAGATCAGCATCCCCTCCCCGTCGTCCGCCGCCGCACGGAAGAACAGCCGCAGCCGCTCGTAGTGCTCGCTCACATAGTCCAGGGACTCGCCGCGCTGCCAGACGATGACCGGGTAGACCTCCGCCTCGGCGAGCTCGGCCGGGGCGACGCCTGACACCAGGCTCGCGCCGGACAGCTCGGCCATGGCGTCGGCGGCCACCCGCACCCGGGCGGGGGCGAGGTAGCGGGGCGGTCCGTACCCCCAGTCCTCGGCGTCCGCTATGGCCTCCTCCCCGTGGACGACATCCACCGGGAAGCCCGCGCGGCGCAGCAGGAAGCCCAGCGCGTCCCAGGCCTTGTCGATGTCGAGGCAGCGCGCCTCGTCCGGCTCCTGCGCCTCTTCTCCGGCGGTCTCCCACCACCCGCTGACCAGCTTCAACGCCCACTCGGGATCGCCGGTCGCCCGGTCGAGTTCGGCGGCCGTGACCCGTGCGTACTCTCCGATCATGCTCATGTTCCGGATGCTAGGACCGGGCACTGACATCGCCGGGCGCCCGACGCGCCGGACCGCGCGGGAGGGGATTAATTCCGGCCAGGAAGCCGCCTGCGCCTGGGAGAATGGCCCTCCCGTCCCCGCACGGTGCGACCCCTTTACCCACCCCGCAACAGGAGTTCACCCACCTTGTCCCGCGCCCAGGAACACCCCGCTCCCGACCCCGTCGCGCTTGGCCTGAAATCCGACTGCGGCAGCTGCTTCGGGCTGTGCTGCGTTGCGCTGCCGTTCGCGGCCTCGGCGGACTTCGCGGTCGACAAGGAGGCCGGCCGGCCCTGCCGGAACCTGCAGACGGACTTCCGTTGCGGGATCCACGCCGATCTGCGGCAGCGCGGCTTCTCCGGGTGCACCGTCTTCGACTGTTTCGGGGCCGGCCAGAAGGTCTCGCAGGTCACCTTCGGCGGCCAGGACTGGCGACGGGCGCCGGGTACGGCGCGCGAGATGTTCGAGGCGTTCCCCGTCATGCGGCAGCTGCACGAGCTGCTGTGGTACCTCGCCGAGGCGCTGGCCCTGCCCACCGGTGCAAGCACCGGCTCCACCGGAGCGGCCGGCGCCGCGCTGCCTGCCGCGCTCCACGCAGACCTGCGCGGCGCGCTCGACGCCACCGAGCGCCTCACCCGCGGCACCGCCCAGGAGCTGGCCGCGCTGGACATGCCCGCGCACCGGGGCGAGGTCAATGCGCTGCTGCTGCGCACGAGCGAGCTCGTACGGGCCAAGGTGCCGGGGAAGAAGAAGGACCGGCGCGGGGCGGATCTCATCGGGGCCCGGCTGAAGGGTGCCGCTCTGCGGGGCGCCAACCTCCGCGGGGCGTGTCTGATCGCCGCCGACCTCCAGGGCGCCGATCTGCGGTCCGCCGACCTGATCGGTGCCGACCTGCGGGACGCCGACCTGCGCGGCGCGGACCTCACCGGCAGCATCTTCCTGACGCAGTCCCAGCTCAACGCGGCCAAGGGCGACGCCGCCACCAGGCTGCCGGCCGCCCTGAGCCGTCCCGCGCACTGGTAGCAGGGCGCGGCCGCGGCGGCTGATCGCTGACAGCGAACGGACGGCGGGGAACATCTCCGGGACCCCTGGCATTGAGTGAGTAAAGCTCAACTTGTTTGCCGAAGGGGAGATCATGGCATCGACGTCCACACCGCTCACTCTGCCCGTGCTGCCCCTCGATGACGAGGTCGTACTGCCGGGCATGGTGGTGCCTCTGGACCTTTCCGACGCGGAGGTACGGGCGGCGGTGGAGGCCGCGCAGGCCGCCGCCGACTCGGGCTCTTCGGGTAACAAGCCGAAGGTGCTGCTTGTGCCCCGGATCGACGGGAACTACGCGGGGATCGGCACGCTGGGCCGGATCGAGCAGGTCGGGCGGCTGTCCGACGGCGACCCCGGCGCGCTGATCCGGGGGCTCGGCCGGGTGCGGATCGGTTCCGGCACGACCGGGCCCGGTGCCGCGCTGTGGGTGGAGGGGACCACCGTCGCGGAGGAGGTGCCCTCCCCGCTGCCCGGCGCGGTCGGCGAACTCGTCACCGAATACAAGGCGCTGGCCACCAGCTGGCTGAAGAAGCGCAGTGCCTGGCAGGTCGTGGACCGTGTGCAGGGCATCGACGATGTCTCCACGCTCGCCGACAACGCCGGCTACCTGCCGTTCCTGACCACCGATCAGAAGGTCCGGCTGCTGGAGACCGTCGACCCGGTCGCCCGGCTGAAGGCCGCCACCGACATCCTGCGCGGGCATCTCGCCGAGCAGGACGTCGCCGAGTCCATCGCCAAGGACGTCCAGGAGGGCGTCGACAAGCAGCAGCGGGAGTTCCTGCTGCGGCGCCAGCTGGAGGCGGTGCGCAAGGAACTGGCCGAGTTGAACGGCGATCCCGAGGACGAGGGCGACGACTACCGCGCCCGGGTCGAGGCCGCCGATCTGCCCGAGGACGTCCGCAAGGCCGCCCTCAAGGAGGTCGACAAGCTGGAGCGGGCCAGCGACCAGAGCCCCGAGGGCTCCTGGATCCGCACCTGGCTGGACACCGTCCTCGAACTGCCCTGGAACGAGCGGACCGAGGACGCCTACGACATCGCCGGCGCCAAGGACGTACTGGACGCCGACCACGCCGGTCTGGAGGACGTCAAGGAGCGGATCACCGAGTATCTGGCGGTCCGCAAGCGGCGGTCCGAGCGCGGGCTCGGCCTGGTGGGGGGCCGCCGCGGCGGAGCCGTACTGGCGCTCGTGGGGCCGCCCGGGGTCGGCAAGACCTCGCTCGGGGAGTCCGTCGCCCGTGCCATGGGCCGCAAGTTCGTCCGCGTGGCGCTCGGCGGCGTACGGGACGAAGCGGAGATCCGCGGGCACCGCCGTACCTACGTCGGCGCGCTGCCCGGCCGGATCGTCCGCGCCATCAAGGAGGCCGGTTCCATGAACCCGGTCGTCCTCCTCGACGAGATCGACAAGGTGGGCTCGGACTTCCGGGGCGACCCGGCCGCCGCCCTCCTGGAGGTCCTGGACCCGGCGCAGAACCACACCTTCCGCGACCACTACCTGGAGGTCGAACTCGACCTCAGCGACGTCGTCTTCCTGGCCACGGCCAATGTCCTGGAAGCCATCCCCGAGCCGCTGCTCGACCGGATGGAGCTGGTCCGGCTGGACGGCTACACCGAGGACGAGAAGGTCGTCATCGCCCGGGACCACCTGCTGCCGCGTCAGCTGGAGCGGGCGGGCCTGGAGTCCGGCGAGGTGACCCTCGAGGACGATGCGCTGCGCAAGCTGGCGGGCGAGTACACCCGGGAGGCCGGCGTACGCAATCTCGAACGGGCGGTCTCCAGGCTGCTGCGCAAGGTCGCGGCCCAGCACGAACTGGGCGAACGGGAGCTGCCGTTCACCGTCGGCGTGGACCAGCTGCGCCCGCTGATCGGACGGCCGCACCACACCCCGGAGGCCGCCCAGGACCCGGCCGAGCGGCGTACGGCCGTGCCCGGCGTGGTCACCGGCCTCGCGGTCACCGGCGCGGGCGGCGATGTGCTCTATGTCGAGGCGTCGCTCGCCGATCCCGAGACCGGTGCGTCCGGCCTCCAGCTGACCGGCCAGCTCGGCGACGTCATGAAGGAGTCCGCGCACATCGCGCTCTCCTTCCTCCGCTCGCACGGCGCGGAACTGGAGCTTCCGGTCGGCGATCTGAAGGAGCGCGGGGTGCATCTGCACGTACCGGCCGGTGCCGTGCCCAAGGACGGGCCGAGCGCGGGCGTGACGATGACGACCGCACTGGCCTCGCTGCTGTCGGGCCGCCAGGTCCGACCGGATGTGGCGATGACGGGTGAGGTCTCGCTGACCGGCCGGGTCCTGCCGATCGGCGGCGTCAAGCAGAAGCTGCTCGCCGCGCACCGCGCGGGGATCACCACGGTGGTCATTCCCAAGCGCAACGAGCCGGACCTGGACGACGTGCCGGCCGAGATCCTCGAGGACCTCGAGGTGCACCCGGTCTCGGACGTCCGCCAGGTCCTGGAGCTGGCGCTGGTACCGGCGTCCAACGGTGCCGCGCCGGAGGTGCCGGTCGCGGCGTGAGGCGGCGGTGGCCGGTCGGCCACCAACCGGCCCGTCCCTCCCACCAGGGACGGGCCGGCCGCCAGGGGGCGCCGTCAGGCGTCAGGCGTCAGCCGTTGGCCAAGGCCTGGAGGCGGTCCAGGGCGCCGTTGAAGCGGTTGTGGTCACCGACCGTCGCACCGCTGGAGGTGTACTGCCAGATGGTGTGGAAGCCCCAGCCGGCCGGGAGTTCGCCGACCGAGGAGCCATAGCGCGGGACCCACAGCGGATTGATGCTGCCGAAGGCCGTGGAGTTGCCGGTGCACTGCTTCCACCAGCTGGTGGAGGTGTAGATGACGGCGTCCCGGCCGGTGCGCGCCTTGTAGGTGGCGAACCAGTCCTTCATCCAGTTCACCAGCCCGGCCGCGCTCAGCCCGTAGCAGGTCGAGCCGTAGGGGTTGTACTCCATGTCGAGCGCCCCGGGCAGTGTCTTGCCGTCCTTGGACCAGCCGCCGCCGTGGTCGACGAAGTAGTTGGCCTGGGCGGCGCCGCTGGAGGTGTTGGGGGTGGCGAAGTGGTACGCGCCACGGATCATCCCCGCGTTGTAGGAGCCGTTGTACTGCTGCGCGAAGTACGGGTTGGTGTAGCTGGTGGACTCGGTCGCCTTGACGTACGCGAACCGTGACCCGCTGTTCCAGAGCGTCGACCAGGCGACATTGCCGTTGTGGCTGCTGACGTCCACGCCCTCGACGGACGCCGCCAGCGAGGACGGCGACGCGGCGATACCGGCCGCGTGCCCCTCGTGCTTGGCGATCTGGGAGCCGGCCCAGTCCTGTTCGGGGTGGCTGGGTTCGGTCGCGCGCCCGGGGGCCGCGGCACCCGCGGTGCCGGACGCGCCGAGCAGGAGGGAGAGGGCCGCCATCAGGGCCCCGGCGGCGGTCGCCAGGGAACGGGCCGGGCGGTGGGGGCGGGGGGAGTAGGGGTGGTGCGGGGCTCCGGATCTGAGCACGGGCATACGTGCCTCCATAGATCTCGAGGATCTAGGTGAGTGACCTGAGGGGGGAAGGTCGAGTGACCTGAGGGGGGTGGTCCGAAGAGGGGGGATCGACCGGCATGACACTGGTACGTACCTGCGTGCTTACCTGCGTACCTACTTGCTACCCACTTGCTACCCACTTGGTGTGGCCATGCCACAAAGGACGGTACGCGCGTAGACCAGCGTGACAAAAGAGGGGGCGGGGGCTGCCGTTGGTCTAATCCTGCGAAATACTGGCCGAGCTGCGGCTTCGGCCGCCGGCGAAAGAAACTTTCAGGCAGGGAAAGCGGGAAAGGGCGCTGACGTGCACAACACCGGAGCCGACGGAATGACGGCGGACGGCGAACAAACTGGTGTGGACCACGTATTCCTGTCCCTGGAGCGCGAATTGGCGGTATTCCTCCGCCGGGCCCGTGCCTCGTCCGGAGAGCTGGCGCGCGAGGTCCACCCCGACCTTGAGCCGGCCGCCTATGGCCTGCTCGTCCGGCTGGCCGATGCCGGAGCCCAGCGCGCCACCGAACTCGCCGCCTTCTTCGGCGTCGGCAAGGCCACCATGAGCCGCCAGCTGCACGCCCTGGAAAAGCTCGGACTCGTCGCCCGCGAACCGGACCCCGCCGACGGCCGGGCGGTCCTGGTACGCATCACCGACGAGGGCCGCGAGCGCTTCACCCGCGTCCGCACCGCCCGCCGCGCCCGCTACGCCCGCCGCCTCGCCGCCTGGGACCCCGCCGAGGTCGCCGAACTGGCCCGCCTCCTGCACCGCCTCAACGCGGAACAGGAAGGGGAAGAGGGCTGACCGGGCGCCGCCGGGGCCCGTGTGGTCCCGGCGGCACGGAAATCTTTGTCACGGCGCCACAAAAATCACCGAGGCGTCGTCCCGCGCCTTCCCCCGCGGATACGACCTGGCCTCCGGATCCGCCGCCTCCGCCGCCCGCACCCGGTCGATCAGCGCCTGCGGCCCCTCCCGGGCGACCAGCGCCGCGCACCGGTCCCAGGAGCCCTCGCGGAAGACCTCGACCCAGCGGCCCGCGCCGTCACTCAGCGCCGTCAGCGAGCGGACCTCGGAGCGCGGGGTGCTGCCCGTGACCGCGCGCCCGGCCACCGCCGGATCCGCGGCCGCGGTGAAGAAGCCGCCCTCGGCGTTGCGCAGCGCCTCGACCGCCCGGCCGTACTCCCGGCCCGCGGCGGCGCGTTCGGCGGAGCCGCGGGGCAGCGCCCGTACGGCGTCGCGCCGGGCGCGGACGGCCGGGGGCAGTTCGTCCAGCCGGGGGTCCAGCGCCGGATGTACCGATCCGTCCGGGTGCTCCAGAAGCAGTACGGAATCGGACAGCACCAGATGCTCCACGGTGCGGTCGGACCACCGCGCGGCGACGACAGTTGCCTGTGGAGTGCGGACGTGAGAAAGGTCACACGAGGTCCGATGGGTGTCGGCCGTCCGGGAGATGGCCTCGGCGAGCGCCTCAGTGAGCGTCATATCCCGGTGTGAACCCGACAGTTCGAGCATTGCGCCCCCGAGCCGCGCGGTGAACCACGGAACCGAATGGCGGCAGCCGTAGTCCCCCTCCGGCGGGGTCACCCCGTCCAGCAGAACCAGGACTCCGCCCTGCCCACCGGCGGGCAGGGCAACCGATGCGTAGTCCTCGTTTGGGCGTTGGGGATCGCCGGGCTCGGTGGCGAGTTCGATGCGCATACGGAAAAGTCTGCCGGAGGAGGCGGATCCGGCGCGTTTGCCGGGCGGTTCCGGGGGAGACGGCGTACGGGCAGGTCGGCGCCGTACCGACGGTAAGCGCCGGGGGCCCGGGCGGATGCGGGCGCGCATCTTTCCAGGACCGCGGCGCATCTCCAAACCTGTCTCGGGATTGGCCCAGGTTGCAGCCGCAACCGCCGAGGCAGGCGGGTTGATGGTCAAACTCCGATTGATGTTCACTCCTTCAGGTGGCCGGGCAGGTGTTGCCGAGCCACTGCGCGGTGCCGGTGGAATGGTCGATGCCCGGATCAGGGGCGGGGCCATTACGTTCGTCGCGACGCGTAGAGCCGGGCTGTTTTTCCCTTCGCGGAAGTGTGCGCTGCTGCGGTTTCGCAGGGGCCTCCTCCGCGGGCGGAGAGTGAGCCGGGTCGGCGCCGCCACACGGCGTGCGCAGGCGAGACAAGAATGCGAGCAGCGGTGCGGATGAAGCGGCTTCGGGGCGGCGCAGGGAAGCCGGGTTCACCGGCCGGTTCGGGACCGGGCACGGGCCCGGGCGCGACGGGCGACGGTGCGGGCGCCACGGGACGGCGTCCCGCGCGGGTGCGCAACCGGCTCGTCGGGGCCGTGGCGGTGGTGGCCGCGGCCGTCCTCGGGGCCGGCGCACCCGCCGTTGGCACCGCGGCCGACAACGCCCAGACCTCCCAGCAGCTGGTCGACCTGGCCCAGTTGAACGCGCGCGCCATCGCGCTCGCGCACTCCCTGGCCGACGAGCGCGACGCGATGACCGCGTATGTGGCGGCCGGGCGCGGCACCCACACCCCCCAGGCCACGCCGGGCGCCACCGGCGCCCCCCGCGCCTCCGGCTCCCCCGCCGGCGCCGAGAGCCCGGAATCCGCCTCCCAGCGCGACCGGGTGGACCGGCAGATCAAGGAACTGCGCCAGGAGGCCAACGACGCCTCCGGGGACACCAAGGTCTTCGCCGCCGCCGACAAGCTCCTGGCCGGGCTCCCGGGGACCCGTCACCAGGCGCTGACCGGGCCCGGCACGCCCGAGGAGATCCACGCCGCATACACCGAGGTCGTCCAGGCGCTCGGCGCGATCAGCGACGACATCGCCCGCGGACTGCCCGCCCGCGCGGACGCGGCGGACGCCGACACCCGCGCGCTGCCCGCCCTCGGCCGCGCCGCCGACCAGGCCGCCGGCACCCGCGGACTGCTGCTCGCCGCACTGGGCGCGGGCGGCCCGCAGCCCCGGCTCACCGCCGCCGCCCAGGTGGCCCATCTGCGCGAACAGGGCGCCCTGGGCGACTTCGCGCAGGCCGCGAGCGACGGTGCCCGGGAGCGCTACGACCGCACCGTGAACGGCGGCGATGTCACCACCGCCGAGCGCTATCTGACCCGCCTCACCGACCAGCCCCGGCTGGACGCCACCGATCTGCGGCTCAACCGTCGGCGGGTGCAGTCCTCGCTCACCGCCCGGATCGGGCTGATGCGCGGCGTCGAGTCCGGGATGGCCACCGCCGACATCGAGCGCCTGGGCACCCTGCGCGACGACGATGTGACGGCGCTGGAGATCCGTATCGGACTCGAAGGCCTCTGCCTGCTGCTGGCCGTCGGCGCCGGCATCTGGGCCGCCCGCACCATGACCCAGCCACTGGCCGCGCTGCGGATCGGCGCCAGGCGGCTCGCCGAGGACCCCGCCCACGAGGAGCCCCTCGCCTACAAGGGCCGCGACGACGAATTCGCCGCCGCCGTACGGTCCGTCAACGCCCTGCACGCCCAGGTCAGCGAGCTGGCGAAGAAGAACGAGGAGCTGGCCGGCGAGCGCAAGCGGCTGATCGGCGGCCGGCAGCGGCTGGTCGCCGAGCGCGAGGTGCTCCAGGACCAGGCCGGCGAGCTCAAGCAGGAGATCGCCGATCTCACCGAGCGGCTGGCGGCGCTGCGCTCCGGCGTGCACGGGCGGTTCGTCAGCCTCTCGCTGCGCACCCTCGGCCTGGTGGAGCGCCAGCTCGGCGTCATCGAGTCGCTGGAGGAGAGCGAGCAGGACCCGGAGCGCCTGGACACCCTCTTCAAGCTGGACCACTTCGCCGCGCGGATGCGCCGCAACAGCGAGAACCTCCTGGTCCTGGCGGGCGCCGAACAGCACGGCAACAGCCACCCGGGCCCGGTACCGCTGCTGGATGTGCTGCGCGCCGCCATCAGCGAGATCGAGCGGTACGAGCGGGTGCGCATCGAGTCGCTGCCCCCGCACTCCCAGGTCGCCGGCTTCGCCGCGGACGACCTCAGCCACCTGGTCGCCGAACTCCTGGAGAACGCCACGGCGTTCTCGCCGCCCAACGCCCATGTCGAACTGTCCGGCTGGCTGCTGGAGAGCGGCGAGGTCATGCTCTCCGTCCAGGACCAGGGCATAGGGATGACCGCCGACCGGCTGGCCGAGCTCAACGAGCGGCTCTCCGACGTCGACGCGGCCTCGTCCTCCGAGACCATCGACGAGGCGCTGGGCCTCGGCCTCTACGTCGTGGTGCGGCTGGCCGCCCGGCACGGCGTACGGGTCCAGCTGCGCGACCAGAAGCAGGGCGGCGTCACCGCCGTCGTCGTGCTGCCCAAGTCGATCCTGCCCACCCGCCCCTCGCCGGCCGGTGCCGCGCCGTCGACCGTGCCGCAGGACCTGGCGCACACCCCGAGCCTGCCCGGCTCGGTCGCCGAGGCGAACTCCAACGCCCTGCCGACGCGGGTGGCGCGCACCGAACCCGCCGCCGCGCCCGCAGCGGACACGGAGAGCGGCGAGACCGGAACCGATGCGCTGGTGGCCGCCGCGGAGCGGGCCATCGACGCGGCCGGCGCCGACGCGGAACCCGACGGCGAGCACACCCGGCCCGCCGACGAGACGCCGGACGGACGCACGGAGGCGACGGCCGGGCCCGCCGCCGGCGCCGACCCGTACGCCATCGGCCCGGACGCCCACGCGCGCCTTGACGGCGCCCCGGCCGCCGCGCCCGAGGCCGATGCACCCGAGGCCGACGAGCCGACCGCCACCGATGAGGCGCTCACCGAACCGGCGCCCGCCGAGGAAGGCGGCGACGAAGCGCCCGCACCGGACGCCGAAGACCCCGCCGCCGCATCCCCGCAGAAGCGGCGCACCGCCACCGGCCTGCCCAAGCGCACGCCCAAGGTCGTGGCGCAGCAGCAGGCACCCGCCGCACCGCGCAAGAGCGGCGCGTCCACGGCCGATGCGCTGCGGCGCCGGCTCGGCGGGTTCCAGCAAGGGGCGCGAGACGGCCGCCGCGACATCGAGGCCGAGATCGCGGAACGTACAGCGGAGCAGACCATCCCACAGACGGACACCGACGGAGCGGGGGCCCCGGGAGAGAGCCACGTTGTCGAGGAGGCACGCGATTGAACGCGAAAGCGCCCGCCGGTTACGGACGCGGACTGAGCAGTCAGGCGAGAAACCTGCACTGGCTGCTGACCAATCTGGTCGATGAGGTCCCGGGCATCCGCTCGGTGGCGGTGGTCTCCTCCGACGGACTTCTGCTGCTGGCCTCCGACCCGGGACTCGCCGACGAGGCACAGCCGGGAACCGACGGTCCCAAGGGATCCAGCGCCGACCTGGCCACGATCGTGTCCGGGCTCGGCAGCCTCACCGGCGGTGCGGCGAAGCTGATGGACGGCGGCGAGGTCAAGCAGACGATGGTCGCGATGGACGACGGCAGCCTGTTCGTCATGTCCGTCAGCGACGGCTCGCTGCTCGGCGTGCACGCCACCCCCGACTGCGACATGAGCGTCATCGCCTACCACATGGCGCTCTTCGTGGGCCGGGCCGGACATGTCCTGACCCCCGAACTCCGCACCGAACTGCGTCAGTCGATGGAGAACGCCCAGTGAACGAACGTAGCGAGCGAGCCGTTGAGCGGCGCATACCGAGCCGGTGCGAGGCCGGGCGAAGCGAGGTTCCGGCATGAGCGGCAACCCCAAACTCCCGATACGCGGCGCGGACAGAAAACCCGCGCGCGTGCGGCCGTACTCGCTCACCGGCGGCCGGACGCGCTTCGGCCATGTGCTGCTCGTCGAGACGTTCGTGGCCGCGCTGGAGGCCCCCGAGGAGCGTCGCGAGCTCACCGCCGGCAACTGGGGCGAGCGGGTGATGCCCGAGATGCGGGCGATCGTCGAGCTGTGCCGCCGGATGCGCTCCGTCGCGGAGATCTCCGCGCTGCTCAAGATGCCGCTGGGAGTGGTCCGCGTGCTGCTCAGCGATCTCGCCGACCAGGGAAAGATCCGCGTCTACGGCACCGGGCACGGCACCGGCCGTCCGAACCGCGCGCTGCTCGAAAGGGTGCTCGGTGGACTTCACAAGCTCTGACACGACAGCGGCCGGGCCGACGGCGAGCGGCGGCGTGGTGGGAGGGACCGGCGGGGTCGGGGGACAGACCGCCGACGCGGGGCTGCAGAGCTGGCAGACGGACCGTTCGCGGGCACCGATCGCCACCAAGATCGTGGTGGCGGGCGGCTTCGGCGTCGGCAAGACCACCTTCGTGGGCTCGGTCTCGGAGATCACCCCGTTGCAGACCGAGGCGGTGATGACGCAGGCCAGCGAGGACACCGACGATCTGACCGCCACCCCGGAGAAGACCACGACCACGGTCGCGATGGACTTCGGGCGGATCACCCTCGACCAGGACCTGGTGCTCTACCTGTTCGGCACGCCCGGACAGCAGCGCTTCTGGTTCATGTGGGACGACCTGGTGCGCGGCGCGATCGGCGCGATCGTGATGGCCGACACCCGGCGGCTGGAGGACTGCTTCCCGGCGCTGGACTACTTCGAGAGCTGCGGCCTGCCGTACGTGGTGGCCGTCAACCACTTCGAAGGCACCCGGTCCTACGCCGTGGACGACGTCCGCGAGGCGCTGACCGTGCCCGAGCACATACCCGTCGTGATCATGGACGCGCGGGACCGGACCACCGTGGTGACGTCGCTGCTGGCGCTGGTCGGCCACGCGCTGGAGTCCGCCCCCCAGTAGGCCGCCGCGCCCCGCCCCGACACACCTCCCTCAACAGCAGTAGCAGAGAAGAGCACCGCCATGCGGAAGATACTCATCGTCGGAGCCGGCCAGTCCGGTCTCCAGCTCGCCCTTGGCCTCCAGGACAAGGGCTACGAGGTCACCCTCATGTCCAACCGCACCGCCGACGAGATCCGCTCCGGCCGGGTCATGTCGACGCAGTGCATGTTCGACACCGCCCTCCAGCACGAGCGCGACCTCCAGATCAACTTCTGGGAGAACCAGGCCCCGCGCATCGAGGGCCTCGGCGTCTCGGTCGCCGCCCCCGGCAGCCACGAGGGACCCGAGGGCTCGCAGCGCGCCATCGACTGGGTGGGCATGCTCGACGGCTACGCCCAGTCCGTCGACCAGCGGGTCAAGATGGCCGGCTGGATGGAGACCTTCGCGCAGCGCGGCGGCCAGCTCGTCATCCACGGCGCCGCCGTCTCCGACCTGGACTTCTTCGCGAGCCGCTACGACCTGACGCTGGTCTCCGCCGGCAAGGGCGAGCTGGTGTCCATGTTCGGCCGGGACGCCTCCCGTTCCCCCTACGACGCCCCGCAGCGCGCGCTGGCCGTCGCGTACGTCCAGGGCATGGGCCCGCGCCCCGAGCACCCCGAGTTCGACGCGGTCCGCTGCAACGTCGTGCCCGGTGTCGGCGAGCTCTTCGTCATGCCGACCCTGACCACCTCCGGCCGCGCCGACATCCTCTTCTGGGAGGGCATCCCCGGCGGCCCGCTGGACGCCTTCCAGTCCGTCAAGGACCCGGAGGAGCACCTGGCCACCACGCTGGAACTGATGAAGACGTTCCTGCCCTGGGAGTACGCGCGCTGCACCGAGGTGGAGCTGACCGACGCCAACGGCACGCTGGCCGGCCGCTACGCCCCGACCGTACGCAACCCGATCGGCAAGCTGCCGTCCGGCGGCCTGGTCCTCGGCGTCGCGGACGTGGTCGTCGCCAACGACCCGATCACCGGCCAGGGCTCCAACTCGGCCGCCAAGTGCGCCGCTTCCTACCTCTCCTCCATCGTCGAGCGCGGCGAGGAGCCCTTCGACGGCGACTGGATGCAGGCGACCTTCGACCGTTACTGGAACACCGCCCGGCACGTCACCAAGTGGACCAACGCGATGCTGGCCCCGCCGCCGGAGCACGTCCTGAACATCCTCGGTGCGGGCGGCCAGATCCAGCCCGTCGCCGACCGCTTCGCCAACGGCTTCGATGACCCGTCCGACTTCGAGAACTTCTTCTACGACCCGGACAAGGCGAACGCCTACCTCGCCTCGTTCAGCGGCTGAACGGGCTCGGCGGCTGAACGGGCCGGCTGAGCCGGGCCACC
This sequence comes from Streptomyces sp. NPDC101227, assembly GCF_044767545.1. Taxonomy (NCBI): domain Bacteria; kingdom Bacillati; phylum Actinomycetota; class Actinomycetes; order Kitasatosporales; family Streptomycetaceae; genus Streptomyces; species Streptomyces sp. NPDC101227. The sequence goes on from NZ_JBIWOD010000007.1 coordinate 234,924, forward strand.
GGCCGCGCCGGCCCCCCGGCCCCTGCCACTCCCGGCCGGCGGACTCCTCCAGACGGTCCGCCGGCCGGGCTCCTTGCCATCAGGCTTCCGCCGGCCGGTCGTCACGCCGCATGCCGTCGGTCGCCTGAGCCTCCAGCCGCCCCAGTTCCGCGAGCTGTTCCGGGGAGAGCGTGGCGAGCAGCGCCTCGACCTCCTTGAGCTTCCCCGCCGCCGTCTCCCGCTGATAGCGGGCCCGGTCGGTGAGCGCCTGCTGCTTGTCCAGCGCCGCGTGGGCCTTGGCCGCCAGCGCGTCGGCCTTGCGCTCGCCGCTGGTGAACCGCGCCACCGCGGCGCGCTGGTCCCGCGCCGCCTCCCTGATCAGATGCCGGGTGTCCATGGCCTGCTGGGGATTCCTGGCCAGCAGTACCCGCAGATACGACGAGACCGGCGACCCCGATGCCTGGTACTGGAGCCGCGCCAGCCGCCCCGCGTCCGCCCGCCCGCCCTCCAGCTGGGCACGGGCCCGCGCCAGTTGGGCGGTGAGGGTGTCGGACTGCTGCCGCACCGCCCGGAGGTCGTTCTCCGTCTGCCGGTAGGCCTTGGCGGAGTCCTCCGACTGGTGGTAGAGGGTCTGGAGTTTCTGGAGGAGGGCGACCGGGCTGCGTTCGGCGGGGGCGGGGGAGGGGCTGCCGGCGGGGCCGGTGTCCGACGGCTCATCGGCGCCGCCGCCCGTACCGTCCGGCATCCCGTCCGGGCCGTCCGGATCGCCCCCGTCGACTCCCTCGGTGACCCGTCCCAGCTCGCCCTCGCCGGTGTCCGGGATCCAGGTGTCGGCCGTCCCGGTGTCCGTCGTCCCGCTGTCCGTGGTCCCGGGGGTCGGCCTGTCGTAAGGGGGCTTGCTGTCCCGGTGCCTGGTGTCCGGGGAGTGGGTGGGCCGGGGCGTCCGGTCCGGGGGTTTGGTGTCCTCCCACCCCGCGGACCTCGACCCGCCGGGCGTCAGCTCCGCGGGCACCGCGTCCGTCCCGGGATCGGCCAGGACTGACGAGGGCAGCGTCAGCGCCACCACCCCGATGAGCCCCAGGGTGCAGACCCAGGGCAGAACACGTCGGGACACCGATTCACCTCCGCCGGAAGCTCCGCTTCACCCGCATGTGCGGGCGACTCGGATGCTGTCACGACAGTCGTACATTTCGGATGAACGGGCGTCGGTGGGGCGCCCGGACCACCCGATCAGTCGCGGGCGCGGCCGCGCCGGAAGAAGCGTCGCAGCGTACTGCCGCTGTGCGCCGCCCCCTCCGGGTCGTACACGTACTTCCACCCGCTCGGCAGCCCCAGCCGTCCCACCCGCCCCGGGGTCCGCCGGTAGACATGGACCGTCGGCGGCCGCCCGTCGTCGTTCGGCACCGGGATCTCATAGCTCTTCGGCGGCTGGCCGGTCGCGCCGACCAGCACCGGCAGGACCCGGCCGTCCAGCGGACCGCCGACGAAGGGGGTGTTCTCGCTTCTCACCGTTCAAATGTAAGTGAGCGGGCGCGCGCCCTTGATCACTGCGCCTCGCCGGAACGGCACGCGCCCCCGGGTACGCCGCCGCGGGTGCGCCCACGCCTCCGCAACGGCCCGGCATCCCGCCGCATCGTGGCAGGTCACAGCAGGTGCGCGGCGTCGCCGGCGACGGGCAGGACGCGGCGGGCCAGATCGCCGACCGGCCCGTCGGCGGTCTCCAGAGCCAGCGCCGCCCGGGTCACCCGCGCGGTCTGCTCGTCCCGGGCCGCGGTCGCGGTCAGCAGCGCGACGAAGTGGTCGACGAGCCAGTCGCGCAGCTCGTCCAGGCCCGGCTGCTTGTCCTCGTCCAGCCAGATCAGCGAGGCGGCCTCGACGGCGGTGATCCACATCCGGACCGTCATCCGCAGCCGCAGTCCCGGCTCCGGCTCGCCCAGATGCCGCAGGATCTGGTCGGCGGCGGCGCGCCGCACCTCGTCCACGATCGCGGTCGTCCGGGAGGTCTCCACGACGCTGCCGCCCTGGAGCAGCGCGCTGAACCCGGCGTCGTGCTCGTCGACGAACGCCAGATACCGGTCCAGCGCGCGCGACAGCCGCTGGGTGAGCGGGCCGGTCTCCGGTTCGGCGAAGCAGCGCTCCAGGATGTCGGCGGCGCTGCGCAGCGCGGCCTCGTACAACTGCTGTTTGCCGCCCGGGAAGTAGCGGTAGACGAGCGGCCGCGAGACCTCGGCGGCGGTCGCCACGTCGTCCAGCGAGACGTCCTCGGGCGCGCGCTGTGCGAACAGGCCCAGGGCGGCGGCGAGCAGTTGACTGCGGCGCTGCTCGACGCTCAGCCTGCGGTAGGCGGGTCGGGGTACTGCTGGGGCGGTGCCGCTGCCGTTCATGAACAGCAGCGTAACCGCCCCGGATTCCGTGTCGTACACATGCTCGTACGGGATGTGTCCCACGCGGGCGGCTTCAGGCCAGCAGTCCCGAACTGCGCCACAACCGGCGCCCCAGGCCCCGCATGACGCCGATCTCGTCGAGGAAATCGGTCAGCCGCTGGGCGCCGGACTGCATCACCTCGCGACGGTGGCCGCTCGCCTTGACCTGGGCGACGGCCGCGCGCCGGTCCAGGCCGACGTTGGTGTAGACCTCGGGGTTGACGAAGGCGAGGGAGAAGACCCGGGCCGCCTCGCCGCAGCTGATCCGGGTCAACTCCCGTTCCCAGCGCGGCGCGGTGACCATCTGGCGGCGCAGCTCCTCGCGGGCGTAGCGGACGTGCCGGGCCTCCTCGACGACATGGATGCGGGTCACCCCGCGCACGATGGTCTGCACCCGCTCGTCCGGGAAGGTCAGCCGCTGCATCCAGTCCAGGATCTCCTCGCCGAGCAGGGTGCAGGCGAAGGAGCCGGGGGTGGTGGAGACCGTCTTGAGGATCCGGGCGAGGTTGTGGTTGAGGCGGGAGACCGGGTACGCGGGCGCCCCGCCCCGCTCGATCATCCGCGCGAACATCTTGGAGTGTCGGCACTCATCGGCGATCTCGGTGAGCGCGTAGCGGACGTGCGCGCTGGTCACCGGCTTGTCGTAGATGTGCCGTACGAGCAGCTGCATCAGGATGATCTCGAACCAGATGCCCAGCGAGGCGAGCGAGGCGGCCTCGTGCCGGGAGAGGTCCTGCTGCTGCTCCAGCGACATCTTCCGCCACATCGGGGTGTCGTAGAGCGAGACCAGCTCAGGCGGCCAGAACCATTTGCCGTCCTCGAGGGGCGCGTCCCAGTCGAGTTCGGTGTCGGGGTCGAAGGAGTGCCTGGCGGAGGAGTCGAGCAGGCGCTCGGCGACCTGTTCCCGGTCCTTGAGCAGCCCGAGGGCGTCCCGCAGGACTTCGGTATCCGTCACGGTCATTGCGGTTGGCGCGCTCGTCATGCGTGGCTACCTCATTCACGGGGTTACCGGTGGTCACGTGGGATCGCCTCTTATGAGACTGCGCGTCAGCAAGCTCGTCAATCCCCCGCGCGCGACTTATTGACCCACCGGTAAGAAACGTGTGAGCCTGCCAACGGCTGCCCGCCGTGAGGCGTTTGACAGGCGTGTGGCGAGCGCTTCGGTGAGCGTTTCCGCCGGCGCCGCGGTGAGTGCGGTGACGATTTCCGTGACGAGTGCTGTGGTGCGTGTGCGGTGAATTCGGTGAACTGAGGAGGCGTCGGTGTCGAGCCGCGATCTTTACGTACAGGACCCGGGCGACCCCCTGTGGAAGGTGCCCGCCACCGGCGCGGCCCGCTTCAGCTGGGAGTACGACGACGGCCGCGACCGGCTGCTGGCCCTCTACCAGAAGGGCAAGGACAAGCAGTGGGACGCCAATCTGCGCATCGACTGGGACCTGGAGGTCGACCCCAAGGACCCGCTCGGCACCCCCGATGAATCCATGTCCCTCTACGGCACCAAGTACTGGGACAAGATGACGGAAAAGGACCGCGGCGACCTCCGCCAGCATTACACCTCCTGGCAGTTCAGCCAGTTCCTGCACGGCGAGCAGGGCGCGATGGTGTGCGCCGCCCGGATCGTCGAGTCCGTCCCGGACCTCGACGCGAAGTTCTACTCCGCCACCCAGACCATGGACGAGGCCCGGCACGCGGAGATCTACGCCCGCTTCCTGAAGGAAAAGATCGGGATGCTCTACCCGGTCAACGACAACCTCCAGTCGCTGCTCTCCGACACCCTCGAGGACTCCCGCTGGGACATGCCCTATCTGGGCATGCAGGTGCTGATCGAGGGCCTGGCGCTGGCCGCCTTCGGCATGATCCGCGACACCACCACCAAGCCGCTGCCCAAGCAGATCCTCGCCTACGTCATGCAGGACGAGGCGCGCCATGTCGCCTTCGGCCGGATGGCGCTGCGCGACTACTACAAGCAGCTGACCGACGCCGAACTGCGCGAGCGCGAGGACTTCGTCATCGAGGGCTGCTACCTGATGCGCGACCGGCTGCGCGGCCTGGAGGTGCTGGAGAACTTCGGCATACCCCCGCAGGAGGCCGCCGAGTTCACCGAGCGCTCCGAATTCCTGCACCTCTTCCGCAAACTGCTCTTCAGCCGCATCGTGCCCTGTGTGAAGGACATCGGCCTGTGGGGCGAACGCCTCCAGCGCGCCTACCTGGACATGGGCGTCTTCGAGATGGGCGACTCCAACCTCGACCTGCTGATGGCCCAGGACGAGGAACTGGCCGAGAAGCTGGACGCGGAACGCTTCGCCGCGGAGGAGGACGCCCGTACGGCCGAGGTGGCCGACGCGATCGCGCAGGGCGCGGCGGAGGACTGAGCGGACGGAACGCAACGGCGCCGGGGACTGACGGGCGGCAGGTGCTCCCCGGCGCCCGGGCTCATTTCAGGACCCGGAGCAGCTCGATGCAGATGACCCAGCTTGCCGCCACACCCGCAATGGCCGGATACAGGCGACGAGTACGGCCCCGCCAGCGCCGGATCATCAGATAGATCCCCGCGTACGTAACGATCAGATTCAGCACCGGAATCCAGAGCAGCCCCGGACTGTCCCGCCATGCCACACGGATGAATATCCATGGAACCAGCGCGCCCACGACGGGCAACGCGCGTTCGTAGAATCGGAATTTCCAGGCCGGAAGCCCTAGCGCCCTGGTGTCTCTCGTATCGGGGAGCTCTGGTTGGGGCACGTCAGGCCCTCCCTCTCGGTGTGGCAGGTTTCTTCTGCTGTGGCCAGGAGTGGCCTGCTGCTATGCGGCCCGGTTGTCGTAGCCCTTGCCCGGTACCGGAAAATCGTTGACCGATTTGACCGTACCGGCAAGCGTGCCCTCAATTGCGCCCGCCCCGGCGCTGACCACCTTCATGACCTTGTCGAGCATTTCCATTGCATCCCCCCATTTTTTCGTTATCCGCAGGATGTCGGCGGCGACCATCGCGTAGAGGGGTGCGGCCACCGTGGCGCCGAGGGGGCCCGCGGCCAGTGCCGCATCGCCGGCAATTTTCTTGAGCAGCGCATTGAGCCCCAGATCAAGAACATCCACCATCAAGCCCTTGAAGAATTCCGCGAAGGCGTATACGGCGCCGGAGATCCTGGAGTAGTTGTCTTTGAGTGAGGTAAAGGTTTCCTGGAGCTCCAGGAGCTTGCCGCCGGTCTCGTCGAAGTAGACGTACGCGGCATCTGCGGAATTACCCTGCCAGGTCGCGTCCAGCTCGGTATTGCCCGCCTTGACGTTCTGCGAGATTGCGCCACATAGATCGGCCACGCAACCCCAGACTTCGGCGCATTCGAGATATGATTCCCAGTCCCCCGCGATCCAGCTGACGAAGTCCCCGAGTGGATCCCACCCGGTCATGATCTTGATGAATTCCAGCACCATGGCGGAGGGGCTGGCAAGGTCGAGCAGCGTCCCGGCGACTTTCTCTCCGGGGTGCTGACCGAACTCTGCCAGCCAGTCAGCCACATAGCTGTCCTCGCCGCCGGGGGCCTTCAGCCGTGAGTTGGCGTCTGCCTTGTCCGCGAAGCTGGACGAAGGCCCCTTCGTCGCCTTGGCGTCCCCGCTTCGATGGGGTTTGCTCTGCGGGTACGTGGCATCGACCTTGCGGGCCTGCTCCTCATCGGTCGACAGATAGTATTTGGCCGATTTCTTCAGCTCGTCCGAAGAAGCGTCAAGGATGCGCTGGAACCCTTCGAGGCACTTCTTCGCATCGTGCATATGCTCACTGTGTGGCGTGAAAACGGACTGCCAGAGATCCCCGACCGCATCCTCGAGTTTGCAGTTCTTCTGAATGTAGTCGATGCCCGCACCGGCGTCCTCGCTTGCACGGAAAAGCAGCTTGGCATAGCCGTCCAGATCGGCTGGCTCTACGGTGAAACTCACGATGCTTTGTCCCCCTCGGACCTACGGATGAATGGTGACGTTGCGTGGGCCGCCGCGTCCTAGAACGCCGACCATCCTTTACCGCTGTGCCGGCCCTCAGTGGATGAGCTCCGGCCCTGCGCCGCACGCTCTTCCGCCATTTCGCGGCGCTCGGCGTCGAGCGCCTTTTCGCCTTCGACGGCACGGGCGTGGCGTTCGGCGTCGGACATCTCGTTCCATTCCGCCCACTGCCCCTTCTCCAGCAGGGCATCGCCGTAGCCGCTGGTCTGCGTGGCCTGACGCAGACCGATCCGGCCGCTGAGGACCTCCTGGGCCATTTCCTTCAGGGTGTCTCCCGCCCCGCCGCGGGCAATCAACTCCAGGGATCTACGTAGGACCCGCGCCTCTGCCGGATCTTTGGCGATGTCCATGAATTCCGACTCGTCAACCTGTTTCTGCGGTTCGTCGGGCATAACTCCCCCTAGGCACATGCAATTCTTGGTAACGGTACAGCAAAGAGATGGTATGCGGCCAGCGCCCGCGGGAATTGCCGCGTAAATTAGGAATGTTGAGAAGTGAAGAAGCCGTAAAGTTTGATAAATGTGCCGCTCGGGAGGGTCATACGCATACGCCGCTCAGCTCTGGTGGAATTTCCGCGCCGGCGCCGGGCACCGACCGGTGCCCGCATGGCAGGATCCGTGCCATGCATGACCGACGACGGGCCGCCGCCCGCGCGAGCCTCGACGGACTGGCGTTCGGTGACGCCTTCGGGGAGCGCTTCTTCGGGCTGTTCCGCCCGGCGGACGAGGCCCGCCGGCTGATCGGCGAGCGCACCGCGCCGCCCGATCCGCACTGGCACTGGACGGACGACACCGCCATGGCGCTCGGCCTGTTCGCCGTCCTGGAGGCGCACGGCGAGGTGCCGGCGCAGCCGCTGGCCGAGCGGTTCGCCGCCGACTACGAGACCGACCCCGGCCGCGGCTACGGCCCCGGCATGCACGCCCTGCTGCCCCGCGTCGCCACCCGGCCCGGCGAGTGGGAGACGCTGGCGACCGCCCTCTTCGGCGGCGAGGGCAGCCTGGGCAACGGCGCGGCCGTGGGGGTCCGCCCTGCTCGTTAAGAGCTTGGGGGAGGGTTGCCCCGCTCGGCGCCTGGTTCCACGACGACCTCGACCGTGCCGCCGAACAGGCCGCCGCGTCCGCCCGCGTCACCCACGCCCACCCCGAAGGCATCGCGGGCGCGGTGGCGGTGGCCCGGGCGGCCGCCCTCTCGGCCCGCGGCGAGACACCGGCGCCGCCGCGGTCGCCGCCCTCCCCCAAGCTCTTGAAGAGCAGGGGGGACCCCCATCGACGACACCGTCCCCTTTGCCCTGTGGTGCGCCGCCCGGCACCCCGACGACCTGGAGTCCGCCCTCTGGACCACCGCCGCCGGCCTCGGTGATGTGGACACCGCCTGCGCCATCGTGGCGGGGTGGTGGCGGCCCGTACGGGAACGGGCGCGCTGCCCGAGGAGTGGAAGCGGCGCCGGGAACCGCTGCCGCCCCCGGTCGGTTAGCGCCTGCCCGACCGGGCCAGCCAGCGTCCCTCGTGCCGGGACACCTCGATCGGCCGGCCGAAGCACGCCGTCATCCGCTCACCGGTCAGCACCTCGGCCACCGGGCCGCGCGCCTGCACCCGCCCGTCGCGCAGCAGCAGGGCGTGGCCGATGGCCGGGGAGAGCTCCTCCAGGTGATGCGTCACCGTCACGGTCGCCAACTCCGGCCGCCCCAGGGCGAGCCGGTGCAGCGCATCGATCAGATCCTCGCGCGAGGGCAGGTCGAGCGCGTTGAACGGCTCGTCGAGCAGCAGCAGCGCGGGATCGGACATCAGCGCGCGGGCGATCAGGATCCGGGCCCGCTGGCCGCCCGAACACACCCCGTACGGACGGTCGGTGAGCTCCTTGCAGTCCAGCTCGGCGAGCAGCTCATGGGCGCGCTCGCGGGTGGCCGTGTCGTACTTGCGCCACAGCGGCTGCACGGTACCCGTCGCGCCGGTCAGCACGACGGTGTGCCCGGTGGCGTCCTGCGGAACCTTCTGCGCGCCGGAGACCAGTCCGATGACGGCACGCAGCTCGCGCACGTCCACCGTGCCGAGCCGGTGCCCGAGCACCTCGACGGTCCCGACGGTGGGGAACATCAGCGCCCCGATCAGCCGCAGGACGGTCGTCTTGCCCGCGCCGTTCGCGCCGAGCAGCGCCCAGTGCTCACCGGAACGTAGGGTCCAGTCGACGGCGTCGAGGATGACCTGGTCGGTGACGTAGCGGCGGACACCGACGCCGTCCAGCGCGGCGATCACGCGGACGGCGCGCGGGTCCGAAGGCTGCGGGAGAGTCATCGCGGCAGGGTAGCTGTGGGAGGCACCTTTCTGCTCAGGTGTCCGATGTCTGGACCTCCGGCGGTTCCCGCGTCAGCCCCAACAGGCCGCGCACCGCGGCGTACTTGGCCGTCAGCCGCTCCCGCGTCGGCCCGTCCAGCACGGCCAGCCGGGCCGGGTCGGCGTTGTGCGCGAGGTCGGACTCCTTGACCAGCAGCGCGCCGGGCGTGGCCAGGATGCGGGCGGTGTACTCCTCGACCGGCTCGCCCGCCCGCTTGGTGACGGCCAGGACCATCGCCTTGGTCGCCTCGCTCAGCGCCGCGCCCGCCAGCCACTCCCGGCTCAGCGCGGCGTCCTCGACGGCGTCGTGCAGCCAGGCCGCCGCGATCTGCTCGTCGCTGCCGCCCCGCGCCGCCACCCCCGCCGCGACCGCGGCCAGATGCTCGGTGTAGGGACGGCCCGCCTTGTCGGTCTGTCCGGCATGGGCCCGCCGGGCCAGCTCCTCGACCTCGGTGAGCGAGAGCGGCGGGGGCGGTGTCGTATCGGCCATGCGGTCATTGTGACCCGGCGCCGGCACGGGCGCGGGCGTCGTGCCGCAATGCGGCCGCCATCACCTCGTGGGCGATCGGCGCCGCGACGCTGCCGCCGCTGATGTCCGACCGGTCCGCCGCGGCGTCCTCGACCACCACGGCCACCGCCACCGCCGGCTCGCTGCTGTCCTTGGCCCTCGCCCAGGAGATGAACCAGGCGTAGGGCACCCCTTCGTTGCGCGGCCCGTGTTGCGCCGTACCGGTCTTCCCGCCCACCGTGGCGCCCTTGATGGCGGCCTGTTTCCCGCTCCCGTGCTCGACGACGTCGACCATCATTTCCTGGAGCTGCGCGGCGACGGACGGCCCCATCGCCTGGCGGGCGGGGCGCTGCGGCCCGGCGTCCAGGGTGGTTCCCCGGGCGTTGGCCACCTCGTCGACCAGATACGGCGGCGTCAGGATCCCGCCGTTGGCGACCGCCGCCGCGACCATCGCCATCTGGAGCGGGGTGGCGGTGGTGTCGAACTGCCCGATCGCCGACAGCGCGACCTGCGACGCATCCATCTGCGTGCCGAAGGTGCTCGGTGCCACGGGGGAGGGGATGCGCAGCCGGCGGTCGTTGAACCCGAACCGCTCCGCGGCCTCGGCCATCCCGTACAGCCCGACCCGGGCGCCCAGCCGCGCGAAAACGGTGTTGCAGGAGAGGCGGAAGGCGTCCTTGAGGCTGGCGTTGTGGCAGCCCTTCGCCGAGTTGCCCAGGCGGGTGACGGTGCCGGGCAGGGTGTAGGGGTCGGGGGTGTCCGTAGGCGCGTCGATATCGGTGACCCGGCGGTTCTCCAGCGCCGCCGCCGCGGTGACGACCTTGAAGACGGAGCCGGGCGGATAGGCCTTGCGGATCGCCCGGTTGAGCATCGGCCGGCGCACCGCGCCGCTCAGCCGCCGCCATGCGTCGCTGACCGAAGTCCCGTTTCCCGAAAGGGAGTTGGGATCGTACGAGGGAGTGCTCGCCAGTGCCAGGATCCGCCCGGTGCGCGGCTCGATCGCGGCCACCGCGCCCTTCTTGCCGGCCAGCCCCCGGAACGCGGCGCGCTGCATCGCGGGGTCGATGCTGGTGGCGACGCTGCCGCCGGGCCGGTGGCCGTGGGCCGGCCGGTCGCCCCAGGGGAAGGTGGCGAGCCGGTCGTCGGTGCCGGCCAGGATGCCGTCCTCGGCGCGCTCCAGCAGCGAGGTGCCGTAGAGCTGCGAGGAGTAGCCGGTGACCGGCGCGTACAGCGGGCCGTCGGTGTACGTCCGTTCGTAGCGCAGCCGGCCGCCGCTGTCCCGGGAGCCGGTGACGGGCCTGCCCGCGACCAGCACGGCGCCGCGCGGCTGGGCGTAACGGGCCAGTGCGGCACGGCGGTTGGCCGGATTGGCGCTATAGGCGCCGGCCTCCCACACCTGCACCCGGGCGGCGTTGACCAGCAGTGCGAGCAGCAGAAGGGCGCAGATCGCGGCGATCTGCCGGATGCAGCGCGTCACGGCCGGACCCCCGGCTCGGGGCGGGGCTCCGGCGCGCGGTGGGCGTGCCCTACGGCCGGGTCCTCGGCCCTCCGCTGCCGCGGCGGCCGCTCGGGCCCCCGCGCCCGGTCACTGATCCGCGCCAGCAGCGCCACGATGATCCAGTTCGTCACCACCGAGGACCCGCCCTGTGCCAGGAACGGCAACGCCATCCCCGTCAGCGGGATCAGCCCCATCACCCCGCCCGCGATGACGAACACCTGGACGGCGGGCAGCGCGGCCAGGCCCACGGCCAGCAGGGCGCCGAACGGTTCGCGGATGCCGAGCGCGGCCCGGAATCCGCACGCCACCAGCAGCGCGTACAGCACGAACAGCGCGCAGAGCCCGGCCAGCCCCAGCTCCTCGCCGTAGGTCGCCAGCACGAAGTCGGACTTCATGGCGAACCCGATCAGCTGTGAATCGCCCTGCCCCAGCCCCGTCCCCAGCAGCCCGCCCGCCGCGAAGGCGAACAGCGACTGGGCGAGCTGGCCCGGCCCCTTGCCCGCCGCGATGCCCGCGAACGGATGCAGCCAGTCCTCCACCCGCCCGTGCACATGCGGCTCCAGCGTCGCGACCGTCACCGCGCCGGCCGCCGCCAGCAGCAGCCCCACCGCCAGCCACCCGATCCGTCCGGTGGCCACATACAGCAGGACCACGAAGATCCCGAAGAACAGCAGCGAGGTCCCCAGATCCCGCTCCAGGACCAGTACGCCCACGCTCACCAGCCAGATCGCCACCACCGGCCCGAGCACCCGGCCGGTGGGCAGCCGCAGGCTCCACCGCGTGCCTCCGGTGACATCCAGCGCACCGCGGTGCGCCGCGAGATACGCCGAGAAGAAGACCGTGATCAGCACCTTGGCGAATTCGCCGGGCTGGAGCGAGAGTCCCGCCACCCGGATCCAGATCTTGGCGCCGTTGACGGCCGGGAACGCGATCGGCGCGATCATCAGCAGCAGCGCGAGGGCGGCGCAGGGGGCGGCGAGCCGCTGGAGCGTCCGGTGGTCGCGCAGCAGCCCCACCACGCCGATGAAGAGGCCGACGCCGACCGTGGACCACACCAGCTGGGCGGGAGCGGCATGGCTGCCGGGCGTCTCCAGGTCGAGCCGGAAGATGAGGACCAGGCCCAGACCGTTGAGCAGGACGGCGATGGGCAGCAGCAGCGGATCGGCGTACGGGGCGCGCAGGCGCACGGCGAGATGGGCGAGCAGTGCCAGCGCGCCGAGGCCGGCACCGTATTTCGCCGCGCCGACCGGAATGGCATGCCCCGTGGCGATCCCCACGGTCACATAGCCGCAGACGCTGATGAACACCGCGCCCGCCAGGAGGCCCAGTTCGATGCCCCGCCGCCGGGGTGGCAGCGGCACGGGTGGGGGAGTGTCCGCGGGACGCGCGGGAGCCGCCGGTGCCGTTGCCGTCATGGCAGGCAACGTAGCAAGTGCCGGGCCATATATCCGTTATGTCGCACACGGTGTTCGGGGAGGGGCCCGGGCCCGGACCGTGCGGCCGGACGCCCGCACTTCCAGGCGCGTGCGTCCGGCACGGCCACCGCCCGCCCGCGCTCCCGAAGCGACACCCCCGCCGTCCCCACCGGCGAAGCCGCGACGGCCTGTCGCACCTGGCAGCGCCGGAGGCGTCAACTCGTCCTCATGCGCACCCATTTCGGGACACCCTCCACGATGTCGTCCAGGCGTCCCGCCGCGCCCGGAACGCGCCGGGACCGCTCGCCGGCCGCTCGTACCGACTCGGCCGGACCCCGCGAGCCGCGTACCGAGAACCAGACCAGTGCCGGTGACTGTCCGGCTCGCCCTGTAAGACGTCTGCCGGGTGAGGGGCGGCCCGCCGTCCGACAACCGCACCATCAACCGCACCGTCAGCACCACCGCCCCCGGCCGCTCCTGCGCGGTCACCGGGACGGCGCCACCCCGCGGCCTGCACATCATCCGACTCGGTCGGCTGCGGGTCACCGATCGCACCGCCGCGCACCAGCTCCCCGATGGCGCGCACGCCAAGCAACTTCGCCGCCCGCCGCCGGCCATCCCCCCGCGCCCCGCCGGAGTCCCGGAGCCCACGGGGTGCCGCCGATATCCCCCTCGTTCCGTGAACGCTTCCAATGACACTTTGTAAACTCGTCCAGACCGACCTGAACGACCTGAAGAAGCCCCGCAACCCGACCGAAAAGTCCGAACAGACCGAAAAGCACTAGGCCGAGCTCGTCACGCCGATGCGGCCGACCGATGACATCGGTCGACGGCATGGACCCGCGCCATGACCACCGCGGGCGAGGGGCTGTGGCGTACGTCTCATCCGTGCACGCCGAGTGGAGGTCCCGTGCCCTCTCGGCCCCATGGGCCGCGAAGCGCGGTGACCGACCCCCTCGACGAAAGGCAGTATTAGCGTCATGACGACTCTCCGTTCCCGGATCATCGCCTGGGCCGGCCGTATGTATCTGGCGAGAACACGCAAGAAGGGGTTCGACCTGTCTCGGATGTCTTTCTTGCCCGAGTCCGTCCTGATGCCCCTGCGGCGCGAGGGGCTCAACCCGGTGGGCGAATTGGGGGCCGTCCGGGAGAAGGAACCGGTCACCAGACTTCCGGTGCCGATAGCCGCCAACGTCTGGCTGGTCACCGGCTACGACGAAGTCAAGCAGGTGCTCGGAAAGGCCGATGCCTTCAGCTCGGACTTCACCAACCTCGTCGGCAAGGCCGGCGCGGGCGCCGAACAGAACCCCGGCGGCCTGGGCTTCGCCGACCCGCCCGTACACACCCGGCTGCGCCGCCTGCTGACCCCCGAATTCACCATGCGCCGCCTCGGCCGGCTCACCCCGCGTATCCACGAGATCGTCGAAGAACGCCTCGACGCCATGGAAGCGGCGGGCAAAAACGGCGACCCGGTCGACATCGTCCATTCCTTCGCCCTGCCCATCCCCTCCCTGGTCATCTGCGAACTCCTCGGCGTCCCTTACGAGGACCGCGAGGACTTCGAACGGCTCAGCGCCGCCCGATTCGATCTCTTCAGCGGGGCAAACGCCTCCTTCGGCGCCATATCCGAATCCCTCTCCTATTTCCGGGACATCGTCAAGAAGCAGCGCGAGAATCCGGGTGACGGTCTGCTCGGCATGATCGTCAAGGAACACGGCGACACGGTCAGCGACGAAGAACTGGCCGGCCTGGCCGACGGCGTCCTCACCGGCGGCTTCGAGACCACCGCCAGCATGCTCGCCCTCGGCGCCCTGGTCCTCCTCCAGGACCCGGAGCACTTCGCGGCCGTCAAGGACGGCGACGAAGCGGTGGAGCGCTATGTCGAGGAACTGCTGCGCTATCTCACCGTCGTACAGGTCGCATTCCCCCGCTTCGCCCGCGAGGACATCGAAATCGGCGGCGTAGGGATCACCTCCGGTGACGTCGTCCTGTGCTCCCTCAGCGGCGCCGACCGCGACGGCAAACTCGGCCCGGAAATGGAGCAGTTCGATCCGTCCCGCAACGTTCCCTCCCACCTCGCCTTCGGGTACGGAATACACCGCTGCGTTGGCGCCGAACTCGCCCGGATGGAACTCCGCGCCGCCTATCCCGCCCTGGTCCGCCGCTTCCCGAACATGCGCCTGGCCGCCAAGCCCGAGGACCTCGAATTCCGCAAGCTGTCCATCGTTTACGGAATCGAGTCGCTCCCGGTCCACCTCGACGGCTGACCCAGCGCTTTCCCGGCGCCCCTATGCGACCGGGCACCCGGCCCGATCGCCGAGTGCCCGGTCGTCGCACGCCGCGGGGCTCACCCCTCGGCCGCCGCTTTCCACACCTGTGGCATCGACTCCGGCCGGCGCTCGACCACGCGTCGCGCCGAGGCCCGCGGCGACTTCCCGTTCCGTCCGGGTTCCTGCCGCTTCCGCCCGAATTTCTGTGGGGCCCTGACCTCACGGGCGCCCTCGTCGTGAGCCTCAGCAGCCACCTGGCGCACCAAGCGGATCCGCCTGCGATGAAGAAGCCCCGCCGCGCGCCCAAGGTCTCCCATGGCGCGCGGCGGGGCTGAGGTAGTCAGACGGATTACTCGCCGACGAGTCCGAGGTCGCGGAGGATGTCGGGCAGGAAACCCTTGTCCTGCTCGCCGTCCGATTTTGAGGACAGGAGGCTCTTGCCGTGCGAGCCTCCATGGTCGTCCGCTGTGGCCAGGCTCGCGCCACCCAGTACGGCAGCTCCGGCCAGTGCTACTGCCGCGAGGATGGTGGGGATACGCATGCTGTGCTCCTGTTCGTTGGGAATGCGTAACTCCACGATCGGCGCGGGCGCACACGGGCGCGCGCCGGGCTACTCCATCACGGGCCGGAGCACGCCCGTTGGAGTGGCCGGGCCACCGAGCGGGCCGTGCCGCGAGGCCGCCGCGCCGCTCGCCGCACCGCCGGACGGTCCGGAGGAAACGCCCTTGCGCTCATCCGGCTCCGGCCGGGGCGCCCTCCCGTGCGTACTGCCTACCCGAGAAATCCGGCGGCGGCCACGCAAGGGCCGCGCCCGGTGACACGCACAAGCCGCCGGCGCCACCCCGACGGCGCGACCGCCGACCGCGCCCGGACGCCCGCCACCTGACCGACGGCCGACCGCGGGTCCCCTGGGACCGAGGCGGCGGGCCGGATGAGCCGCCTGGCCTACTGGGCATGCCGACGGTCGTCAATGGGTCCATTCTGTGTGCAGACGGTAGGGCCGCCGGCCGTCGGCTGCGGAGTCTGTCGTGTGGCGGGTGGCCCCATCTCCCCTGGAACTTAGATGACCACACCGCTGACGCCCATTACTGTCATCTGCGACTGCCCGCTATTTCTCCACGGCCTCGCGCATGTGATCAACCCCGAGCCGGATCTGCAGATTGTGACCGCGGTCAGCCGGGTTGGCGATCATTACAGTGACAGGAATGGCGGAGAGGTCGTCCTGCTGAATCTCCAGATGCCCACCTGGGAGACCTCCAGCGTCGTCTCCCAATTGCATCTGCAAGGGCATGCGGTCATCGTTCTGTCGGTCTCCGAAACACAATCCGACGTAGTCTTGTGCATTAAGGCAGGCGCGCGTGGATACCTGGGCCAGAGAATCAGCGAAGCGGAATTGCTCACGGCCATCCGTGCCGTAGCTACGGGACACAGCTACTTCTCCACGCACGTCAATGGCAGGGTCCTGCCCGCGCCGCCTCTCCACATCACCGACCGCGAGAGGCAGATCCTGCAGCTCGTTGCCAACGGCGCCACGGACCGGGAGATCGCCGCCAAGCTGAACATCACCGAGAATACGGTGCATTCGCACCTGGACCGGCTGCGCAGCAAGAGCGGCTCGCACCGAAGGGCGGATCTGACCCGGCTGGCGCTGCGCTACGGCCTGACAGGTGATTGACCTTCGAACCGGATTGGGTAGTTCTACCCCGGCGGGAGTCGACGGTCCTGCCCACATACCAACCGGCAATTCTGCCCCTTGACCTTCCGGGTGAATTAGACAACCGTGATGTATTGAGAACGCTAATGAAGCAGCGCCATTCGTATGTCGCCGTAGTGCGGCGCGCACGACGGCGCTCGCGTGAAGCCACGGGATTTCGTATTCACACCCTCGAATTCTCGGGTGAAGTTCACGAAATTTACCTGACTTCCTTTATTGAGTTTACTCATTTTTTCACGGGGCTGAACCATGAAAAAGATGCTCGGTGTCGCGGCAGCCGTTTGCATGGCAGCAGGCGGGTATGGCGTCACAGCCGCCGAAGCCAGTAGTGCACCTCAGGCAGGCTCAGTAGCCGCAGCAGCACAGGGAAATGTCCACACTGTAAAAAACCACACGAAAGTAAAGGCTCCGGATCGCGTGGTCTGCGTCCGGCGGCAGGGGCGCCTGAGGTGCTTCAACAGGCCTAATGTGGTGGGCGGTGGACTCGGCAACGCCATCGGCAATGCCACGAACAACGCCGCCGGAGCCGGTGGCGGCGGCCTCGGTAACGCAATTGGTAACGCTACGGGCAATGCTCGTGGCGGTGCTGGTGGCCTTGGTAACGCGATCGGCAACGCTACGGGCAACGCTGGTGGCGGCGGTGCCGGTGGTCTCGGCAACGCAATTGGTAACGCTACGGGTAATGCCGGTGGCGGCGGTGCTGGTGGCCTCGGCAACGCGATCGGCAACGCTACGGGTAATGCTGGTGGAGCCGGTGCCGGTGGTCTCGGCAACGCCATTGGCAATGCTCAGAACAATGCTGGTGGAGCCGGTGCCGGTGGTCTCGGCAACGCCATTGGCAATGCTCAGAACAATGCTGGTGGAGCCGGTGCCGGTGGTCTCGGCAACGCG
>NZ_JBIWOD010000007.1:252184-387691 GCF_044767545.1 Streptomyces sp. NPDC101227
CAATGCTCAGAACAATGCTGGTGGAGCCGGTGCCGGTGGTCTCGGCAACGCGATCGGCAATGCTCAGAACAATGCTGGTGGAGCCGGTGCCGGTGGTCTCGGCAACGCGATCGGCAATGCTCAGAACAATGCTGGTGGAGCCGGTGCCGGTGGCCTCGGCAACGCCATTGGCAACGCCCAGAACAACCGCTAGTCAGCCATGGGGACCGAGAATGCCAAGAAGCCGCCTCATATAGGGGCGGCGGACGAGGCGCTTTCGGACGGGCCCGCGCCGACCGGAAAAGCTCCGGGCGGCGCGGGCCGCCGCGGATTCCCGCCGGATCCCGCCGGCGGGCCGAGGCGGATATCCGGCCTCTCGCCCGCATCGGTGACCATCGTCGTGCTCGCGGTGGTGGGCGTCGTGGTCGCGGCCGTCGTGCACCTGGCGATGGTCTTCCTCCACGCCGCTCCCACGAACTCCTTCTCCCAGCAGCACGTCACAGGCATCACCAACTACGTAACGCCCGACTTTGCGCAGGGTTGGAAGCTCTTCGCCCCCAACCCACAGGACGAGAATTCTCATGTGCAGGCACGCGCGCAGGTCCTGATGCCCGACGGAAGCCTCACCACCACCAGTTGGGTGGACTTGGGTGCGATGGACGAGGCGCGGATCGTGCACAACGCCTTTCCCAGCCAAACGCAGCAGAGCGAGCTTTTCACCGCCTGGAGCAACTTCGCCAATTCGCAAGATGGCCAGGGCCGCCCGCTCGGCGCGCTGGGAAATCTGACGCAGCAGTATCTGTTGCGCATCGTCGCCCAGCGATTTGGACCGCATCTCAACGGCGGCACCGTGGTCCGTATTCAGCTGCGCTCCGCTGTCACACCGGTGCAGACGCCGCCGTGGGTCCACAAGAAAATCGACGCCAGTACCAGCTATCAGCTTCTGCCGTGGTGGCCCGTCAAAACCGAGGACTTCAAGTGACCGCATACTCTCCGGCCACCTCCGGCCGCGAATCCGTGCCGTCTCCTTTCGCAGGACTTCGGCGCGGCACAGGTGCCGCGATCAGACGGGGCGTCGACCGCATTACCAGCGGCGCCATCGCGCCGTACCAGTCGGCCGCCATCCGGATCGGGCTCTCGCTCACCTGGCTCGCCTTTCTGCTCCGGGAGTGGGTGCACCGCAACGAGCTCTACGGAGTGGGCAGCCCATGGAGCTGGAGCATGGCCCATGAACTGATCTCCACGAACCATGCCTTCACCGTCCTCATGTGGTCCGACAGCCGGCTGTGGTTCGAGATCGTCTACGCGGCGGCGATGGCCGCGTCCGTGATGCTGCTCCTCGGGTGGCGAACCCGTACCACCTCCTTGCTTTTCATGATCGGTGTGCTGGCGCTACTGAACCGCAACCCCTACGTGGGGAACGCCGGCAACGACGTCATCCATGTTCTTGCGATCTACCTCGTGTTCACACGCTGCGGCCGGGTCTGGTCGCTGGACGCGCGGCGTGCCGCGAACGGCCGCGACGCCGGGGGCGGCGGCCGGGACGTCGTCGGGATCGTCATGTGGGTGTTCTGCACCGCCGTACTCGCCCTGGTCTCCGCGCTGGGCAAGGTGGACACGGGCTGGGCCTTGCTGCTCTGGGGCTTCGCCGTCGCGCATGCGGTGTGGTGGCTGGTGCGCCGCTATGCGCCCGGCGAGCCCCGCACCGTGATGGAGATGGTCGGCAACGTGGTGCACGCGGGCGCATTGCTCGTGATCGCGGTCCAGGTGTGCCTGATCTACTCGGCCTCCGGCTGGTACAAGATCCAGGGTTCCCTCTGGCAGGACGGCACGGCGCTCTACTATCCGTTGCACGTGGGCGTCTACACCCCGTGGCCCGCTCTGTCCCACGCCATCGCGAGCAGCAGCCTGATCATCCTGCTGCTGACCTACGGCACGGTGATGGTCGAAGTCGCCTTCCCCTTCACGCTTTTCAACAGGCGCTTGAGGACCGTGATGGTCGCGATCATGATGAGCCTGCACGCGGGCATCGGCATTCTGCTCGGCCTGCCCTTCTTCTCGATGGCGATGATCGCGGCGGATGCGCTCTTCCTCCCGACGTCCGTCCTGCGGTGGGTGGGCGACCGCCTGGTGCGCGCGGTGACGCGGACGCGGGCGGTGGTGCCCACACCACGGCCGGCCCAGAAAGAGACCGAGCCCGTCAACTAGGGCCTACGTCCATTCCTCTGTTCCTCTATTCCTCCATACGTTCCGCATCACCGGGGACCCAGGGGAAGGGGACCTCGGGCCAGCGAGCAGCGCCCCAAGCGGCCAGATCGACGGAGAGGACGGAGTCGAGGAAAACCCTGGGCGGCTGATATCCGTGCTCGGTGATGTAGTGGGTGATGAGGAAGGGGGCGGCGTAAGCGATCCCGGGTGGGCCCGGAATCCTGACTTCGCCATTCCCTTCCGGGGCCGCCGCCGGGGCACACAGGTCGCACACATGGAACCCCAGGCATTGGTTCATCCACTGGATTCTCTGGACGGCGCTCAGTTTCTCGGTGAACGCCGGAGGCACCGGGCCCGTCCGATAAGGCCTGCCGGCCTCCAGCCACCCGACGTTCAGGCGGGTATACGCGGGGCGATACCAGAGCGCATGGAAACCCGACTCCCTGTCCGTGAATGCGTCCTCGGCCAGGTACTCGTATGCGGTGAGATCTTCGTAGAACACCCGCGCATCATCACTGACCTGTTCTTTCACAGGCCACTCGATGCTCCGCCACGCCCCATCGGACACGGCCCGGTGACCGGCTGACGCCCGGCGGTCATCCGAATTACGGGTCAACTGATAAGCGTTGTGACGCCAGTTCGAGGCGGGCGTGCGATCCGGCGCGCCACAGAGTGGGTACTGGCATTTCGTATTAACCTCCATTAACTGTATGAAGCCGATCAATTACTGATCGCATCCATCCGATCTATGGAGATGACATGCGCAAGATTCGCGAGGCCGCCGTCGTGGTAGCCGTTCTCGGCAGCGTCGGCCTCCTCGGTGCCGGTGCCGGCACCGCCTACGCCGGCGGCGGGACGGACGTCAGAAGCTACAGCCGCGTCCAGCCGAACTACGAAAGCACCTACCGGCAGCAGTCGAGCGGCGGCCACCACCACCACGGCAGGTCGCACGGCCACAAGACCATCATCCGGCAGAACACCTCATGCCGGGCGTACGACAAGAACGTCGATGTATTCGGCGAGGTCGCGATCGGGAACGGCCTGCTGGGCCACGGGTACGGGCACAAGCACAGGCCTGGCGTGCAGTCCACCAGGATGGGCCTGTCCCTGGGATGCGACAACATCATCCGCCTGTAAAGCACCGAAAAGATCGAAAAGGCCGACCCGGCGGGGCAAGCCGGCCGACCCAAGGACGGCACTGCGCCCACCGGGCTGTCCAGCGTCGGCCCCGGCCCCTTCGCGCAGGACCGGGGGCCGCCGCTGGGGCAACGCCGGCCTCCGCCGTCCCCGGCGAACAAGGCCATTCGCCCCGGAGCGCAGCGCGGGGAACTCGAAGAGCCGGAACCGGCCCGAGAGTTGACCCATCCGCTCACGCCCGCAAGCTCGTGGACCCACGGCCGCGGCGAACACGTGCCGCTGCCGGCGGCGCCGCCGCGTCGTCGGTACGACCCTGGAACAAGCGGCGCACGCCGAGGATCTGACCGTGCCCCCGCGCACGCCCACCACCGGTACTGGCACGCGCAGGAGGGGCGGCGAAGGGGTGGGTTGAGGCGTGGCAGGAACCGCAAAGGCCCGGACTCAGCTGGGCTGAGTCCGGGCCTTCACCTTTGGCACTTGTGCAGATCGGCGGTGTGATCACGCTGTTCTCTGCGAAGTGCCCCCGGCAGGATTCGAACCTGCGCACACGGCTCCGGAGGGCATGATCAGCAAGGGGGTGACTATGACCCTGACCTGCGTGTATGTGGCTACAAGATCACGCCCGCCGGTCGCCCACACGTCCCTCACACGAATGTCGCCGTTGTGGCGATGCCGGAGCGCTTGCGAGCCGCGCTGTGGTGGGGAGTAAGAGGGAAGGCGCCACAGGCGCCTACGACCTTCAGGGGGTCGGCTGCGCCGACGGGCTGTAACACCCCGGGGTGTTACAGCCGTCTTGTACGCGGCAGGACAGGTGGGACAGGCCCGATTGGAGTCGTCCCACCTCTTTGTGCAGGTCAGACGGGGTGTCGAGACAGTGGGACAGTTGGGACACTGGGCCAAGATGGGGCCGGTACATGCGAAGCTGGATACGGTGAGCTGCCGCCGGTGGTCACCTATGGGGCGGATGGAAGGATGGAGCGTGCCGCAGGCCAGTCCGCGAGGTACGTACTTGCAGATCTCGGAGTCTCTACGTCGGAAGATCGCGGCGGGCGAGATCAGTGAAGGTCTGCCCTCCGAAGCGGAGCTGATGAGCACGTACGGCGTTGGCCGCAGCACCATCGGGCGAGCACTCAAGGCGCTCAAGACGGACGGGGTCATCGAGTCCGTGCAAGGGGCTGGCTGGTACGTGACCGGGACTGGCGACCGTCGTCCATTGGTGGAGCGAGTGACGGACCTTCTCCGCGTTGATGGGGTCCAGGTCGGAGACGCCTTCCCTTCCGAGAAGGAATTGTGCGAGCGGTTCGCAGTCTCACGTACCGCGGTGCGCTCAGCAATCGCTCAAATGGAGGGACGAGGCCTCATCGCGATGGGCACAAGCCGCCGGCGCGAAGTGCGCGCCCTCCCAATCACGGCGTCTGGCTCGTAGCCTTGGTCGCCATGGATCTCATCGAGCGGGCATATGGCCTTGCTGAATCGTTGCTGTCGGCCCCCTTGCCCCGGCGCTGGTCGCACTCTCTCGGAGTCGCGGAACGCGCTCGCTCACTCCAGTCGATCTTGGGGGGCGACGCCCATCTGATGGAAGCGGCGGCTGTCCTGCACGACATCGGATACTCACCACAGATCGCGTCAACCGGCTTTCACCCTCTCGATGGCGCCCGATTCCTTCGTGACCAGGAAGGTGTCGACGAGCGGGTTGTCCGCCTCGTTGCACACCACTCATGTGCTCTGCTGGAAGCCGAAGAACGTGGGCTCCGAGCAGAGCTGGCTGATGAATTCGAGTTGGAGCGGCCAGAGCTGGTCGATGCGCTGATCTTCTGTGACATGACGACAACTCCGGACGGGGCTCACACGACGTCGAGCGCTCGTGTCTCCGAGATCGTCAACCGATATGGCCCGGATACGATCGTGGGCCGTTTCATTCAGCGTGCTGCCCCCGAGATTCACGCATCTGTGCAGCGTGTCGAGAGCCGCCTCACAGCGGTGGGCTAGTGGTGCGCACCGGCCCCGGCGTGCGCGGCGCGGACCCGCTCCAGGTGCTCGTCCCGCATCGTTTCCAGAGTGTCGGCGGTGTCCTCATCATCGGGATCCGGGATGACGTTCACGGTGAACCGGATGATGCTGCGGGCGATGCCCGGCGCCGCCGTGGTGGGGGAGTCCCGCGCCCAATCCCCGCGCGCCCGGCGATGGCGGCCCCGCCGCCCAGCTGCAACGCCTGGACGTAGTCGAAGGCACGTTCCACCTCCTCGGGGGTCAGCGGCGTGCGGGGCGGCACCAGGTACGGCATACAGGTCTCCTCAACAGGTCAGGCGCCGTGCCGATCACGGCGACTGACCAGAAGGGTGCGGCCTTTGGCCTGTGGATACGGCGCCCGCACCAGGGCAACGTCGTGGGCTTGAATCCTTGAAGATCACCACACACGCCCTATGTATCTGGTTGACTACTTAAAGTAAGGGGGGAACCGGTATCTGAAGCGAAGGAGATCTGTGGTGACAACGACAGACGACGAGAGGACCAATCCTGCGGCCCGGCTCGGCTTCCAGCCCGGTCAGGTGGTCCAGGAAATCGGCTACGACGACGACGCCGACCAAGAGCTGCGAGAGGCAATCGAGGAAATTTCCGGTCAGGACCTGGTGGGTGAGGACTACGACGATGTCGCTGACGCCGTCCTTCTCTGGTTCCGAGACGATGACGGGAACTTGACCGACGCCTTGGTCGACGCGATCGGACTGCTCGAAGACGGCGGCATCATCTGGATGCTGACTCCGAAGACCGGGCGCGATGGCTACATTGAGCCCAGCGATATCAGCGAAGCTGCCCAGACCGCTGGCCTCTCTCAGACCAAGTCCGTGTCCGTGGCCAAGGATTGGGCCGGCGCCCGGCTTGTGGCGCCCAAGCGGTAGCCAAGCCTCTCAAGCATCAACGGTGGTGGTCATGCGACCCACCGGACACGCCCTAACCGACCTATCCGATGTACGGGGCCGTTCGTGTTCGGTCAAGGCCGTGCGTGATCCGAAGCCGCATTGACGGATGGATGTCTAGCTTGTCGAGGTCCGCTGGGGGAACCCAGCGGACCTCTTTGGACTCAGAACTGGTGCGCAGTGCGCCGCCAACTGGGCGCGCGTGAAAGCAAATGGAGAACTGTTGGCGTACTTCGCCGTCGTCGTACGCCATGACGTGCTGAGGGTCGGTGTAGAGCCCGACGATGTCCTCAACAACGACAGAAATCCCAGTTTCCTCTTCGACTTCACGCACGACGGTGTGTGAGACCTCCTCGCCGACATCATGCCCGCCACCCGGCAGCGCCCAGCGGTCGTTGTCCGTCTTGTGGATGAGCAGTAGGCGCCCGCTGTCGTCGCAGACCACGGCCGTCACGGACGGGACGACGGAGTTGGCCATCGGGGCGTTGGGATCGCGGTAGTAGTCGATTCGACTCATTCGTGGTGCCTCAGCAATCGGTAGGTGAGGAGATGGGGCGGGCTGAATCCCAGACCCTTTCGACGCTCTCGGCGTACGAGTCGAAGAGCTCCCCGCCTGGGATTCGTTGCAGGTGAAGTACAGGGGCCAAGTAGGCGCCGACACCATAGAGATGGCCGTTCGCCAACATCTCGTCGTCCGACCGGTAGATGGAGTTATAGAGGGTAGTTCCGTGAAGTCGGAATTCCACTCCGGGTAGACCAAAAAGGCCGCTGTAGTTGATAAGTGCATTGCGGATCTTCCCTGCCATTGCAGCGCCGATTCCCTCATCCCTGCCCCGCACGGCGACCGCTTCGCTCTCCGGGTCGCCAAGCATGAAGCGGATCGGGACGCCGGCGGCAGACTTCTCCTTCACCACCCTGAGGAATGCTGGATCTTCGGTCAACCAAAACCCGGAGTACACCAGCACATCGAAATGCTGCGTTGCCTGTGCGTAGAGGGTGGGCCAAAGACTCTGCATCACCACAGAGCGATGCGGATAGAGCTTGATGACTTCGGCGCTGCCCGACGCGGTGACTTGCGCGGACGTGCGTTCATCTGGCCACAGGTACGAGACCTCAACTTTGAGGAGCGAGGCGACTGCGTACTGGAATCGTCGATAGGGCTTGCGGTCAGGCTCATTGATCCAGCGCTCCACCGTCTTGGACGCGACCCCTAGGCGGTCGGCCACCTCGTCTAAGGACAGGCCTAGATCCACGATCGCGCCGCGCAACCGCTCATTCGCCACACCAACCTCCTGTGGGTCGGGACGACTTGGGACGACTTCACCGTATCGAGTCGTACCTGACTCGTACAGGTACGGAGTCGATCGTCTGGTGCCGGCGGAGCAATCTCTAACCAGTGCCGGTCGGAGCAGTCGTCACCGACCGGCACCCCGAAGGGCTTGACGGGCGAACGTTCGCCCGGCAAGGTGAGAGACATGTAATACATGCATCGCTTCGAGCGATGCGGTGCTCTCTCCGTTCAACGACAACTCCACAGCGTGATCCACCGCATCAGGACGGCCGTGAGTGCACCGGCCGAGGCGAGTGGAGACCCGTCGGCAGTAGTAGTCACCACGTGGCTATATCGGACGCCGCGCCACGATCTGCGGGGATTGCCTTGCAGGGAGCGCTAGTCGCAGGACTGGACCGACGTGAAAGAACGACGCGGCACCACTGCACCTTTTCGTCGCCACGACGTCCGGGAGGGGACTCCCCGGATCGAGCGCGGCCCGCGTCCATGCGAGACCCGCGGCCCTTGGCAGGGGCCATCCGAACCGCTTCTACCGCTCCGCAGTGCCCTCCGTGCGCTGAGCCACATTCCCGGCCGGGGCGATCGCCTCTCACCACAAGACGCGCGACCGCCCTGGCGCTCCATCCCTTCGACTCAGGAGACGTCACACCATGCGTTCGTACATCGATCATCAGGAGATCTACAGCCAGGCCGAGTTCGAGGAACTGGCCTTCGGCTTCGACGAGTTCCCCGTCGGCATCGACCGTGACCTGTTCTGCGGGCCGCTGGCTGTCGAGACCCCCCAGGAGCAGGCGGCGCGGCTGAACGTGGCCCGCGAGGTCATCGAGGAGCTGGCCATCCAGGGCGAGGGCGGGGACGAGATCGCCGCGTGGGACGCGCTGTACGCGGACGCGTTGACCCGCACGGTGCCGTTCCTTCGCGCCACCCGCACCACCGGCCGTTCCGCGGGGACGGAGGCAGCGGCATGACCTCCCTGACCATGAACGACCTGGCCGCACCGCTTGGGCTGCTGCGGCTGCTGGCCGTGGACTTCTCGGGCCTGCCGGCCATGAACGTGGACGTATCCACGATCTTCCCCAACACGCTGGAACTCATCAGCCACGACGACTTCGGCGCGTTCGAGGCGTGGCGCTCGGCACTGGGCATCGAGGCGGACTCGGTGTCGTATGCGGAGCAGAGCGGTGGGCGGACCAGGGTGCTGAAGGCCGAGACCAATCACACCGGCGTCCGCCTCTGCCTGGTCGCCTACACCCACAGCCACCAGCACTCCGAGGGCGAGTGGGCGGCATGAGCGAGACATTGATGGCTCTGGCCGCCGTGGTGCCGGTGGCGGCTGGATGGTCCCTGCACTCCGTGATGATGCGCCGCCGGATCGAGGCGGCCCGCCGTGACCCGCTGTCGGGGCTGTGGACGCGCGAGCCGTTCGAGGAGCGCGCACGCAAGACGCTGGGCTTGCGCCCGCGGGCGGTGATGGTCATGGACCTGGACGGTTTCAAGCAGATCAACGACACCTACGGCCATGCGGTCGGGGATGCGGTGATTGCCGTTACCGGCCGGCGCCTGGCGCGGTGGAGCACCTTCTACGGCGGTGTCGCCGGGCGTCTGGGCGGTGACGAGTTCGCTGCCTCTATCTGCTGCTACAGCCCGCAGGACCTGCGCCAGGCCATGGAGGACCTGGCGCAGGAGCTGCGCGCGCCGGTGGAGTTCGAGGGCCATGTGCTGTGGGTGGGCTTCTCCGCCGGGATCGTCCGTGCTCAGCGGGGCAGCCGCGCCGCGGAGTTGGCGCGGCTGATGCGGTGCGCGGATGAGGTCATGTACGCCGCCAAGCAGGCCGGGGGCGGCTGGAGGGCCGCCCCCGAAAACGCCACCCCCGCCTACCAGACGGTCAACGGCCGCAGGGATGGCCGTCGCGGAACCTCGAAGGAGGCGGCGTGATGACCCCGCGCGAACTGTCGCTTGCCCAGAAGGTCGTCCTGGGCGCCGCGTTTGTGCCCATGCTCGCTACTGGCATCGCCGGTGGCGTGGGGACGTACAGCAACATCAGCCGCGCCTTTGGATCCGGTACGGCCGTGGGCGCGGTGGCGGCAGGTGAGGGCGCCACCGCCGTACTTGCCTTGGTGCTGCTGGGGCTGACGATGCTGGGCCAGTCCTCGCCCTGGGTCATCCGGGCGGGGCTGTGGGCGCTGCCGGCCGCGGCTTCGGTCATGGCGGCTATGGCCGCCGACGGTCCGGGCCGGACCGTCATCTACGCCGTCACCCCGATGGGCATGTGCGCTGCGGCGGAAGGCATGGCGTTCCTGGCGCGCCGCATCGTGGTCCACACCGACGGCCGCGACGCTGAGGCCGAGGTGAGGGCGGCTGCTGTGGTCCAGGCGCTGGCGTATCACCGGGCGCGGGCTGCCAACCACCCCGATGGTCGGGTGAAGAAGAGGTCGGAGCGCAAATCGTGGAGGCTGGCGCGGAAGGTCGGTCGGGGGGATGCGTCCCTGGGCGTGCGGCTGCTGGACATCCAGCGCGAGCGCGTCACCGACGGCGCGGACGCAGCCCTTGGCGACATGTTCTCCGTTGCCGCCGCGGCCCCCGTGCGGGAGCTGCGCGGGCCGGATGAGGCAGCTTCCCTTCCCGCCCCGCATACGCCCGCACACCCGGCTCTCCCACCCGCCGACGCGTCCACCACCACCCCGGCCGACGGGGTGAGGAATGAGCCGTACGCACTGGTCAACGGCCGTGCGGGTGGTGTGCGGGAGGGAGAACCGCCCACCCCGTACTCGCCCCGCACAGACCCGGCCAAGGCGGCCTACGAGGCGCAGCAGCAGGCCGAGTACGAAGAGGCGGAGCGCGAGCGCCTGCGTCTGGATGCGCGCCGCACGTACGTCGAATCCGCACAGGCGGGCCGGGCGCTCAGTGCCCGTGCGCTGGGTGAGGCGTATGGCATGAGCGAGTCATGGGGACGAAAGCAGATCCTCGCCGTCCGCGATGAAGAGACCACCCGGCCCCACCTGCGGGCGCTGGAGGACAAGACGGACACGGCGGCTGCGTAATGGCCGCCCTCCCCGTCTACCGGTGGCGACTGGCCCCGGACGGGCTGGCCACCTACCGGCAGCTGCGCTCGCGCGGACTGCGGCCTGGCGGTCAGCCGGTCGTCGCCCAGCTGGAGCGTCCCCGCCGGCGGCGCGGCCCGCTGGTCGCCTACCTCTACCGCATCGACCTGGCCCGACCGGTCAGGCCGATGACCCCCGCGAAATGGGCGGCGCTGGCCAAGGCGAATGCCGCCCGGCGCCTGTGCCCGCAGTGCCGCCGGGATGCCGGATACGTCATCCCCACCTGCCTCGGCATGTGTGTGACCTGCGCCGATGCACCGGCGCTCGCTGCCTGACCAACCCCATCTGTTCCACACAAGGAGATCCGCTGTGACCAGCCAGAACACCCAGCAAGGTTCCCACCACTGGGTCATGACCCTGGAGCTTCCCGGCCGGGCGATGAACACGCTCTACGGCACCTGGACCCCGCCCGAGGGCGCGACCCGTCATGACGTCTTCATGGCCATCAAGAGCGACATCGGCCAGGAGGCCCCGGAGATGGCGCGCGCCAACGTCGTCTTCTTCTCCCTGGAGCCCAACCAGCTCTGACCCAAACCCACTTCGCTCAGCGGGGCCCGGACGTCTGCCGGCCAAAGCGCCGTCCGGGCCCCTTCCACCTCCCGTTTCCGGAAGGAATCAGCAGTGAATCACGACGACGACCGCGAACTGTTCAACCGGCTTGAAGCCGACATGGCCGCCGACGCCGCCTGCCAGGAGGGCGCAGAGGTCGTGGACCTGGGCAAGGTTCGCTCGGCCCGCGGGGCAGCCGACGAATCGCCCGCCACGGAGTCGACCGACCGCCCGGCCGAACCGGACCCGTCCGCCCGAGTGCTGGTGGACGGTCCCGACGTCAAGGGGCCCGGCTACCTGGGCAGGCTGATGGGTGCCAAGCGCCGGGCGATCGTCCCGGAGTGGCTGAAGTCCACCAACGAGCTGAAGGCCGCCGCCGCGTGGGTGGCCGGCCACTACGGCCACATGGCCGGTTACCACGCGCTGCGCTCGCCGGTCTACGCCGGGCGTCTGGCGCTTCAGGCGCCGCGCGGGGCCGCGAGGTTCCTGGGCGGCACGATGCGCTGGGCCTCCGACGCGGAAGGCGACCCGGTACGCCGCGCCATGGTGGCCAAGGAGGACGCGGCCACCTACCTCAAGCTCTCCCGGCAGCGCGACGGCCGCGTGCGGCTGCGCACGCTGGTGGTGATCCTGGCTTCCTTCATCGGGCTGGGGGCCGCGCTCGCCCTGTACGTGCTCGCCCCGGCCTGGCTCATGACCCTGTCCGTCAGCACGATCGTCCTGGCCCTCGGCTGGGCAGGGGACGCGGCCGACGACCCCGTCATCAACCGGGCCGTGGAACTCCCCAAGGCCCAGAAACTCACCTCGAACATCGTCCTGCGGGCCCTGGGCGCCCTGGGCATCCCGGCAATCAACCAGGCCCAGTCCAAGGGACGGGAGGGGTTCACCTTCACCGCCCCCATCACCCGCGACGGCCCCGGCTGGCGCGCCGAAGGCGACCTGCCCTACGGCGTAACGGTCACCGACGTCATCGAGCGCCGCGACAAGCTGGCCTCGGGGCTCCGCCGGCCGCTGGG
This sequence comes from Streptomyces sp. NPDC101227, assembly GCF_044767545.1. Lineage (NCBI taxonomy): Bacteria > Bacillati > Actinomycetota > Actinomycetes > Kitasatosporales > Streptomycetaceae > Streptomyces > Streptomyces sp. NPDC101227. Next base: position 264,384 of record NZ_JBIWOD010000007.1, read on the forward strand.
CTGCGTGTGGCCCGAGGCCGTGCCCGACGCGCACACCGGCCGCCTGGTGCTGTGGGTCGGTGACCAGGACATGTCCAAGGCCAGCAAGCCTGCCTGGCCGCTGGCCAAGTCCGGGACGGTGGACCTGTTCAAGCCGGTGCCGTTCGGCACCGACCAGCGCGGACGCTGGGTCAACGTCACGCTGATGTACATCGCGGGCATCATCGGCGCCATCCCCCGCATGGGCAAGACCTTCCTGCTCCGTCTGCTGCTGCTCATCGCCGCCCTGGACCCGCGGGCCGAGCTGCACACCTACGACATGAAGGGCACCGGCGACCTGGACCCCGTCGGCGACCGCGTCTCCCACCGCCACGCCGCGGGCGATGACGATGAAGCCATCGAGTACGTCATCCGCGACTTCCGTGACCTGCGCAATGAGCTGCGGCGCCGCACCAAGATGATCCGCTCCCTGCCCCGCGACATCTGCCCGGAGTCGAAGGTGACCTCCGAGCTGGCCAGCAAGAAGGAACTGGGTCTGCACCCGATCGTGATCGGGGTGGATGAGTGCCAGGTCCTGTTCGAACACCCCAAGTACAAGGACGAGTTCGAGGAGATCGCCACCGACCTGGTCAAGCGCGGCCCCGCCACCGGGATCGTGCTGCTGCTGGCCACCCAGCGCCCGGACGCCAAGGCGCTGCCCACCGGCATCTCCGCCAACGCATCGGCCCGCTGGTGCCTGAAGGTCATGGGCCAGCTGGAGAACGACATGGTCCTGGGCACCTCCGCCTACAAGCGCGGGGTCCGCGCCACGATGTTCTCCTGGGCCGACAAGGGCATTCACTACTTCGTCGGTGAGGGCTCCGACGCCCGGATCGTCGGCTCCGTCTACGTCGATGGCGTCGGAGCCGACGTCATCTCCCTGCGGGCCCGGAAGGCCCGCGAGGACGCCGGCCTGCTCTCCGGGCATGCGCTCGGCGAAGAGCCGGAGATGGACGCCGCAGCCGCCTACGACCTGCTGCGGGACCTGCTCGGCGTGGTCCCGGCCGAGGAGGCCAAGGTCTGGAACGAAACCGTGGTCGCCCGTCTGGCCGAGCTGCGGCCCGAGGTCTACGGCGAGTGGGCCGCCGAACAGCTCACCGCGGCGCTCAAGCCCCACGGCATCGAGACCGTCCAGATCGGCCGGCGCATCAACGGCAAGGTCGTCAACCGGCGCGGCATCGAACGCGCCCACGTCACCGCCGCAGTAGCGGAGCGTGACGGAAAGCGCGACGCCGGATGAGACCCCGGGGCCGCTATCGCTAGCAGTGACCCTCGCTAACGTTAGCGGCCCCGCTAGCGCCCCGCACCACATCTGATCAGGCCGCTAGCGGATAGCGGCCCACCTGCGGAAACCCCAGAAAACCGCCCCGGAGGCCGTTCATGACCCCCACTTCCCTCGCTATCACCTTCCCACTCATAGTCACTCTCTGTTACGTAGCTCTGTGTGCGGTCAGCCCGTTCGGCAACTGCCGCAAGTGCAAGGGCTTCGGCTACGCGCTCAAGAAGGACCGCCGCGGACGCCTGCGCCCCGGCAAGACCTGCCGCCGCTGCCACGGCGACCGCAAGCGCATCCGCGTCGGCCGCCACCTGTTCAACGTCGCCGCCCGCCTCCACCGCGACGGCACCCGCTGATGCGCCTCGCACTGCGCGCCGCCCTCATCTGCGTCCTGCTCGGCCTGGCCGTCTCCGCCTGCCCGGCCCGCCACACCCCGGCACCCTCGCCCACCCCCTCGAAAGGAACCCCGGCATGGCCGTGACCCTCTCCCTCGTCGCCCTGCTCGGCCTCGTCCTGTTCTTCCTGCTCCGCTCCAAGACCCTCGGCTACGGCTCCGCCTTCATCGCCATCATGTTCGGCTTCTTCCTCGCCTCCACCGGCGCCTCCGACCCCATCAACCAGCTCACCCACGCCGTCCTCGACGCCGTCGGCAAGCTCTAGGGAGCCGAGCATGAACGAGCCCACCGCACCCCACAGCCGGACCGGGCACCAAGGGTCCGCAGTCGAGACCCATCACCCGACCCCGATCGCCCGCCCGCTCTCCGCACCTCTCGTGCCCGTTCAGCCGGACAACGTCCCCACTGTGGCCAGCGTGGTCCTGCCGGACGGCCGGATCGTGACCGGCTACGCCATCGAGGCCGCCAAGCCCGAACCGGCCGCCGCCAAGCCGGCCGTCTCGCGCACGGCGGTGAACATCGCCCTCGGGGGCATCGGGTTCGGCGCCGTCTGCGGCGGACTCGTCCTGCTGACCACGTTCATCGCCGCGCTTGCCGCGCTCATCCACCAGCTCATCGTCCTCGCCGCCGTCATCTTCGGCGGCTGGGTCGCCGTGCAGGTGTTCAGCGCCACCGGCCACCGCGCCGGTGCGACCACGGTCCACATCCGCAAGGCCGTCATCAAGCGCAACCACTTCCACCACTGACCAGGAGGAACCCCATGCCCGACGACTGCGACAACTACTGCGACGAGTGCGCCGACTACGGATGCCCCGGCCACCAGGTGTGTGACGAGTGCACCGGCGACATCTGCAACGAGTGCCAGGGCTGCGACTGCCCCGAGGCGCCCTGCCCCGGCTACATCGCCCACTACACCGGCACCGAGTAGATACGCCTGGGGCGGTCGCCTCTCACCACAAGACGCGCGACCGCCCCAGCTCCTTGTCCCTTCGACAGAAACAGGAGAACCCCCAGCATGACGCATGACCGCAACACCCATCTACTGCGCGCCGCGCTGGCAGCTGCCGAACGCGGATGGCACGTCTTCCCGCTCTGGCCGGGAGACAAGCGCCCCGCCCTCCACGGTGAGAAGTGCTGCCCGCGTACAGGCGACTGCGCGAACGGACACCTCAAGTGGGAACAGCGCGCGACGCTCGACCCAGATCGAATCGAACGCTGCTGGGCGCACGGCCCGTACAACGTCGGTATCGCGTGCGGGCCCTCCAACCTCGTTGTGGTGGACCTGGATATGCCCAAAAGCCCCGACGAAACCCCGCCGGAGGAATGGGCTCTTCCCGGCATCACCGACGGCGCCGGCGTACTGGCCACGCTGTGCGAACGACACGGGCAGCCCTACCCCGACGACACCCACACCGTGCGTTCATGGCGCAGCGGAACACACCTCTACTTCGCCGCCCCCGAAGGTGAGGCGCTGCGCAACACCGCAGGCGACAGCGGTAAAGGACTCGGCTGGAAGATCGACACCCGAGCCGCGGGAGGTCTCGTCGTCGCGGCGGGGAGCGTCTTCGGCGGACGCCCGTACGAGACCGTGCACCAAGCACCCGTAGCCTCCCTGCCGGGCTGGCTCGCCGCCCGGCTCCGCCCGGCACCGCTGCCCGAACAGCAGCCCGTCACGATCGCGCTCGCGGCCGATCGGCGCGGAAGGTGGCTCCAGGCGGCAGTCGACGGCGAACTGGCCCGCGTTACCGGCTCCGGTGGCGGCCAGCACAACAACGCGCTCTACATCGCCTCCGTTGCTCTCGGCCAGCTGGTCAAGGGCGGGGAACTGGCGGAGGCCGAAGTGACCGGTTGGCTGCTCTCCGCGGCCATCAACGTCGGTCAGGGGGAGCGGGAAGCGCTCCGTACCATCGCCTCCGGGCTCAAGGCCGGGGCAGCGCGTCCGAGGACGGTGGCCGCGTGAGCGCCAACCCGATTCCCCCGCTGCACCTGTACTCCGTCCCCCGTGAGCCGCAGGCCGCGCCCGAGGCACCGGCGGTCCGTGAGCGTCCGCGGACCGCGTGGACTGCCGATCAGCTCATGGCAGCGGAATTCCCCGAGCCGAAATGGGCCGTGCCCGGCATCCTCGCTGAAGGTGTCAGCCTGCTCGCCGGACCGCCCAAGGTCGGAAAGTCCTGGCTCTCCCTCGGCCTTGGCCTCTCGGTCGCGGCCGGCGGCAAGGCATTCGACTCCGTCCCGGTCAAAGGCGGCCCGGTCCTCTACCTCGCGCTGGAGGACACGCCACGTCGTCTTCAGACCCGCATGGGCAAGTTGCTCGGCGGCCAGAAGGCGCCGGCCGGTCTGACCCTGGTCACCGAATGCCCGCCCTTCCCGCAGGGCGGCAGCGACGCCATCGCCGGATGGCTGGACCGCAATCCCGATGCCCGCATGGTCGTCATCGACGTCTTCGCCAAGATGCGCGGACAGGCGCCCCAAGGCGTCTCGGCCTACGACGCGGACTACGTCGCCGTCGGCTACGCCAAGCGAATCGCGGACCACTACGGCATCGCCGTGGTCCTGGTCCACCACGTGCGCAAGATGGCCTCCGAGGACTTCCTCACCGAGGTCTCCGGCACCAACGGCATCGCGGGTGCCGCTGACGCCACGCTCGTACTCAAGCGCGCCCGCGGGCAGGCTGACGGGATCCTGCACGTCACCGGCCGCGACGTGAACGAAGCCGAATACGCGCTCTCCTTCCAGGAAGCCTCCGGCGCCTGGCACTTGCTCGACGGGCCGGCCTCTGACCACACCGTCGGCGACACCCGCGCCGCAATCCTCCGGCACGTCCGGGCTAACCCCGGGGCGCGCCCGAAGGACATCGCCGAGGCGCTGCCGCAGGCCGACGGCGCCAACGTCCGCCGCACCTGCGCCCGGATGGCGTCCGACGGCCAGCTGACGAAGGACGGCAGCGGCCGGTACTACCCGGATACCGAGACCCGAACGCAAGGCACGCCGGGGGTGTCCCAGCTGTCCCACTGTCCCGATACCCCACCTGGCCAGCGCGAACAGGTGGGACAGCCTGAATTGGAGCTGTCCCACCTGTCCGACCTGCCCACCGCTTCCAGTGAGCAAGGAAGGAACTGACCATGGCCCGAGAGGAATGGCTCACCATCCCTGAAGTCGTCCAGGAGCTGCACGACGTGTCCTTGTCGACCTTCTATCGCTGGCGGCAGCTTGGGAAAGGACCTAAGGCGATTAAGTTGCCGAATGGTGCGGTTCGTATTCGTCGCTCGGAGTTTCAGCGCTGGATCGCCACGTTGGAAGAGGCCGCATGACTCATCGGAAAGGAAAGCAGATGCCGGGCGACCGTAGCAGTGGTCGCCCGGCCGGGCCGGATGACCTCATACTTTCCACCGATGTGCGGGTCTGGAAGGTAAGCAAGATTGCCAGCAAAAAGGCTCCCTACCAACTGCGTTGGGTGGTTGCTGGGAAAGTCCGCCACGCTACCTTCCCTACGGTGGCGCTCGCCGAGAGTCGCCGTTCGGAACTTTGGCAGGCAATGCGTAGGGGCGAAGCATTCGACACTGAAACGGGCCTCCCGGAGTCTGAAATCCGTGCTGCCGCCGCGAAGAAGAACACCCGGCCGGACCCATCGTGGTGGAACTTCAGCCGTGAATACATGGCTACTCGCTGGCGTACCACGGCAGCAAAAACACGTGAAGGCCTCGCGGATAGTCTCGCCACGGTTGCGCTTGCCATGATGGGGGAAGGGGCCAAGGCGCCGTCGTTGGAAGATGTGCGGTTCGCGGTGCGGTGGGCCGTCATACCGGCACACAAGGATGAAGAGCCTCCGCCGGAGCTGCAATCCGCGTGTGCGTGGCTGTCCGCCCGCTCACTGACGCTATCGGCTCTTACGGAACCAATGGTCCTTCGAGATGTTCAGTACCGGCTTTCGTTCAAGCTGGACGACACCCCAGCGGCAAGAGAGACGTACAAGCGGCGCCGCCGTGGATTCAACACGGCGATGGAGTACGCGATTGAGATGGGATACCTCGATGAAAATCCGCTTGCCAAGGTAAAGCGGACAGCGGCAAAGGGCGATGATGCAGTGGACCCCCGGGTATTGGTAAATCAGGTGCAAGGTGCCCAACTCCTCACTGCCGTCTCGTACGTGGGATCCATTCACCGGAATCGCGGGCGCCGACTGGTCGGGTTCTTCGCCTGCCAGCTGTACGCAGCCATGCGGCCGGCGGAAGTGGTGGGCTTGCGTGAGGCGGATTGCCACCTCCCCGAGAAGGGGTGGGGCACCCTCACCCTGCGAGAGACGCGTCCCGTGTCAGGTAAGAAGTGGACTGACTCAGGAAAGCGCCACGACAAGCGGGGGCTGAAGGCGCGGGAGCCGGACGCGGACCGGCCAGTCCCGGCACCACCCTTGCTGGTTGCGCTCCTCCGGGCGCACATCAAGGAGTTCGGCACGGCCAAGGACGGCAGGATCTTCGCCAACGAGCGTGGCGACGTGTTGGGCACGTCCAGCTACTGGCGGGTGTGGCAGGAAGCCCGCCCGATCGGGTTGCCGCCGGACAAAGCGGCCTCCCCGCTAGGCCGTAGACCGTATGACCTGCGGCACACGTGCATCACGAACTGGCTGAACGCTGGAGTCCCGGTGGCTGAAGTCGCCCGTCGGGCGGGCAACTCCCCGGAGGTCATCCACCGCCGGTACGAGGGATGCATCGACGGTCACGAGGAACTGAACAATAAGAAGATCGAAAGGGCCATGGGGTGGGAGTCGGATGGCCAGTGATCGCCGCGAGAGTCCCACACGCTACTCACACGTGATCAGTGACAGAGAATGACAAAGAGCCGGACCCAGTGGGACTGGGTCCGGCTCTCGAAGTCTGGCACTTCAGCAGGTCAGCGGGTCGGTCACGCTGTCTCGACTGGAGTGCCCCCGGCAGGATTCGAACCTGCGCACACGGCTCCGGAGGCCGTTGCTCTATCCCCTGAGCTACGGGGGCGTTGCCGCCTGTGTTCTCCTGGCGACGGGTAGAACACTACCAGCTCTGATGGGGTGTTCAGGAACAGGGTTTTATGGGACGGGGGAGGGGGCGCCGAAGGGGGTACCGGAGGAGGCTCAGCAGGGGGCTTAGCGCATCCGGTGGGTGTGCCGGTGGTGGTCGGGGAAAGGTCCCCCGCATGGGGGCGGAAGTGGGCAAAACCGGGACGCAGTCGCAGGTGGGCCCCTAGTCTCATGGTGTGCCTGGCTTGTCCGGTCGGATCCTTGTGGTCGATGACAACAAGGTGATCCGGCAGTTGATCAGGGTCAATCTCGAGCTGGAGGGCTTCGAGGTCGTGACCGCGGCTGATGGTGCCGAATGTCTGGACGTCGTGCACCACGTCAGACCCGATGTCGTGACCCTCGATGTGGTGATGCCGCGGCTCAACGGTCTGCACACCGCGGCGCGCCTGCGGTCCGATCCCCGGACGTGGGACATCCCCATCGCCATCGTCAGCGCGTGCACCCAGGGCGAGGTGGACAACGGCGAGTGGATGGGCGTGGACGCCTTCCTGGCGAAGCCGTTCGAGCCGGCCGAGCTGGTACGGACCGTGGGGACGCTCGTCCGGGAAGGGCGGCAGCGGGAGCGTGGCGCCGAGGGCGAGGGCACGCGAAGGGCCTGTGCCGGGGGAGCGCACGGCGAGGCGGAGTCCGCGGGGGCGGTCCGCGGTGGCGGAGGGCCGGCGGATGCCGGTCCGGACGATCTGAGTGATCTGCGCGACGTGGATCTGGATGTCGATGTGGAAGCGGGCGGGGGGCCGGAGGCCGCGGCCCGGCCCGGGGGCTGAGCCGCGACGGGGATTCGCCGGCCGGGTGCCCGGCCCGCGGGCAGCGCGAGGTGTCCACAGGGCGAAACCGGTCGCATGTCAGGGGTGCCTCTCCCATACGCTTGTGGTGTGACCCCCGCTGAGCTCTCCCGTACCGTCCTGCGCTCCGTGCGTGGTGCCGTGGCGGAGAAGGAGCTCTCCGTGCCGGTGCCGGAGCGCATCGTGGTGCGTCCGCCGAAGCGGGCCGGGTGCGGGGACTACGCCTCGAACGTGGCGCTCCAGCTCGCCAAGGAAGCGGGCCGGCCGGCCCTCGAGATCGCCGAGATCCTGCGACAGCGGCTGGTGGGCAGCGCCGGAATCGCCCGGGTGGAGATCGCCGGGCCGGGGTTCTTGAACTTCACGCTGGGCGACGGTGCGCAGACCGCGCTCGTACGGCACGTTCTGGCGGACGGGGCGCGGTACGGCGAGCGGGAGCCGGAGGAACTGCCCGTCGACGGCCGGGTGCCCGGCGATGCGCGTGGCATCGTCGTCGCCGAGGCCCTGGCGCGGCTGACCAGGGCCGCCGGTGCGGGACGGCCGGAGCAGTCCCCGCCGGCGCCGGACGCCGCCGCGGAGCTCGCCGGCATCGTGGCCCGGCTGGGTGACGACGAGGCGCGCTGGGCGCTGCTGCGGCCCGCGGCGCGGGATGCCGTGCGGTTGCCCGCGCGGCCGGTGCAGCGGGCGGAAAATCCGCGGTTCCGGGTGCAGTATGCGTACGCGAGAACGCGCGCGCTGATGCGTAATGCGCGGGACCTCGGGTTCGTGAGCGAGCCCGGCGAGGTCGCCTCGGCCGGGCCGCGGTCCGATACGGCCACGCAGGCGTCGGCCACACAGGCCCTGGCCACCCTCCTGGCCACATACCCCGCCACCGTCGAGGCCGCCGCCCGGCACGCGGCGCCGGACCGGATGGTGCGGCATCTGGAGGCGACGGCCGACGCGTTCTTCCGGTGGTGCGAGGAGTGCCCGCCGCTGCCCGTCGGGGAGTGCAAACCCTTGGCCGTGCACCGCGCCAGGCTGGCCCTCGCCGAGGCCACCGGGACGGTGCTCGCCAACGGCCTGCGTCTGCTCGGCGTCTCCGCTCCTGAATACCTTTGACACGCTTTGAGAACTTGAGGGGATCCCCGCTGTCATGAGTCGTTCCGCGCATCCTGCCGGGCCCCGGCATGCCGACGTGCTGCCCGAGGGGCACTACGCCGGGCCGCCCGCCGACCTCAACACCCTTGATCCGCGTGTGTGGTCCCGTACCGTCCGGCGCGCCGCCGACGGTGCGGTGACCATCGGCGGACTGGACGTCCGTGCGCTCGCCGAGGAATTCGGCACGCCGGCGTTTTTCCTGGACGAGGACGACTTCCGGGCTCGCTGCCGGGCCTGGAAGGACGCCTTCGGGCCGGGGGCCGATGTGTTCTATGCCGGGAAGGCGTTCCTGTCCCGGGCCATCGTGCGGTGGCTGAACGAAGAAGGGCTCAATCTCGACGTTTGCTCGGGGGGAGAGCTCGCCACGGCGCTCGCGGCGGGGATGCCCGCGGAGCGGATCGCCCTGCACGGCAACAACAAGAGCACCGAGGAGATCACCCGGGCCGTGGAGGCCGGGGTCGGACGGATAGTGCTCGATTCGTTCCAGGAGATCGTGCGGGTCGCGCACATCGCGGAGCGGCTCGGCAAGCGGCAGCGGGTGCAGATCCGGGTCACGGTCGGTGTCGAGGCGCATACGCATGAGTTCATCGCGACCGCGCACGAGGACCAGAAGTTCGGCATCGCGCTGGCCGGCGGGGAGGCCGCCGAGGCCGTACGGCGGGTCCTGAAGCTGGACGGCCTGGAACTCATCGGGATCCACAGCCACATCGGATCGCAGATCTTCGACATGGCGGGATTCGAGGTGTCCGCCCGCCGGGTCGTGCAGCTGCTGACCGAGGTGCGCGACGAGCACGGCGTCGAGCTGCCGGAGATCGACCTCGGCGGCGGCCTCGGGATCGCGTACACCTCCGAGGACGACCCGCGCGAGCCGCACGAGATCGCCAAGGCGCTGGGCGAGATCGTCACCAAGGAGTGCGAGGCGGCCGGGCTGGCGGTGCCGCGGCTGTCCGTGGAGCCGGGGCGGGCGATCGTCGGGCCCACGGCGTTCACGCTGTACGAGGTCGGCACGGTCAAGGAGCTGGAAGGCCTGCGGACGTACGTGTCCGTGGACGGCGGCATGTCGGACAACATCCGCACCGCGCTGTACGACGCGGAGTACAGCGTGGCGCTGGTGTCCCGGACCTCGGACGCCGAGCCGATGCTCTCGCGGGTGGTCGGCAAGCACTGCGAGAGCGGCGACATCGTCGTACGGGACGCGTTCCTGCCGAGCGATGTGGCGCCGGGTGACCTGCTCGCGGTGCCCGCCACGGGTGCGTACTGCCGGTCCATGGCGAGCAACTACAACCATGCGCTGCGGCCCCCGGTGGTGGCGGTCAAGAATGGTGAGGCCAGGGTGATCGTCCGGCGGGAGACGGAGGAAGATCTCCTGCGGTTGGATGTCGGGTAGGGCCGGATCCACGGGGCCGGGCCCCTAATGAAATAAATGTCTCGGCATCTGGACGACGGACGGAATCTGCCGTCCGGTGCGTGAGACTTGTGCATGAGCACGCTGACTGCATGAGCAAGCTGAACAATCGCTGATCGATGAGAAGCAGGGGTCGAATGATGCGTACGCGTCCGCTGAAGGTGGCGCTGCTGGGCTGTGGTGTTGTCGGCTCAGAGGTGACGCGCATCATGACGACGCACGCCGACGACCTCGCCGCCCGCATCGGTGCGCCCGTGGAGCTCGCCGGGATCGCCGTCCGCCGCCCGGACAAGGTGCGCGAAGGCATCCCGGCCGAGCTCGTCACGACCGATGCGACCGCGCTCGTCAAACGCGGCGACATCGACGTGGTGGTGGAGGTCATCGGCGGTATCGAGCCCGCGCGGAGCCTGATCACCACGGCCTTCGAGCACGGCGCCAGCGTGGTTTCGGCCAACAAGGCGCTGGTGGCCGCTGACGGCGCCGCGCTGCATGCGGCGGCCGAGGCCAACGGCGCGGATCTCTACTACGAGGCGGCCGTCGCCGGGGCCATCCCGCTGGTGCGGCCGCTGCGCGAATCGCTGGCCGGCGACAAGGTCAACCGCGTCCTCGGCATCGTCAACGGCACCACCAACTTCATCCTCGACAAGATGGACTCGACGGGCGCCGGCTACAGCGAGGCGCTCGACGAGGCGACCGCGCTCGGATACGCCGAGGCCGACCCGACCGCCGATGTCGAGGGCTTCGACGCCGCCGCCAAGGCCGCGATCCTGGCCGGTATCGCCTTCCACACCCGCGTCACCATCGACGACGTGCACCGCGAGGGGCTGACCGAGGTCACCGCGGCCGACATCGCCTCCGCCAAGCGGATGGGCTGCACGGTCAAACTGCTCGCCATCTGCGAGCGGGCCGCGGACGGCGCGTCCGTCACCGCCCGGGTGCACCCCGCGATGATTCCGCTGACCCATCCGCTCGCCTCCGTACGCGAGGCCTACAACGCGGTCTTCGTCGAGGCCGACGCGGCGGGGCAGCTGATGTTCTACGGGCCCGGCGCGGGCGGTGCGCCGACCGCCTCCGCGGTCCTCGGCGACCTCGTCGCGGTCTGCCGCAACAAGGTCGCCGGCACCACCGGGCCGGGCGAGTCCGCGTACACGCGGCTGCCCGTCAGCCCCATGGGTGAAGTTGTCACGCGGTACCACATCAGCCTCGACGTGGCCGACAAGCCCGGCGTTCTTGCGCAGGTCGCGACGGTCTTCGCCGAGCACGGCGTATCGATCGATACGGTCCGTCAGTCGGGCAAGGACGGCGAGGCATCCCTCGTCGTCGTCACCCACCGAGCGGCGGACGCGGCCCTGTCGTCGACCGTCGGGGCACTGCGCGAGCTGGACACCGTCCGCGGTGTCGCCAGCATCATGCGGGTCGAAGGGGAGTAAAGGAACCCATGTCTGCCAATTCCACCGTGACCACCACAAGCCGTCAGTGGCGCGGAATCATCGAGGAATACCGTGACCGGCTGCCGGTCAGCGACACGACCGAGGTCGTCACCCTCCGGGAGGGCGGCACTCCCCTCGTACCGGCGCAGGTGCTCTCCGAGCGCACCGGCTGTGAGGTGCATCTCAAGGTCGAGGGCGCCAACCCCACCGGCTCCTTCAAGGACCGCGGGATGACGATGGCGATCACCCGCGCCAAGGAGGAGGGCGCCAAGGCCGTCATCTGCGCCTCCACGGGCAACACCTCCGCCTCGGCCGCCGCATACGCGGTGCGGGCCGGCATGGTCTGTGCCGTTCTCGTCCCGCAGGGCAAGATCGCGCTCGGCAAGATGGGCCAGGCGCTGGTCCACGGCGCGAAGATCCTGCAGATCGACGGGAATTTCGACGACTGCCTGACCCTGGCCCGAGGCCTGTCGGACAACTACCCCGTCGCACTCGTGAACTCCGTGAACCCGGTGCGCATCGAGGGCCAGAAGACCGCCGCCTTCGAAATCGTCGACATGCTCGACGACGCGCCCGACATCCACGTACTGCCCGTCGGCAATGCCGGAAACATCACGGCGTACTGGAAGGGCTACCAGGAGTACGCGGCCGACGGCATCGCCACCCGCACCCCGCGGATGTGGGGCTTCCAGGCCTCCGGCAGTGCGCCGATCGTGCGCGGCGAGGTCGTCAAGGACCCGCACACCATCGCCACCGCGATCCGCATCGGCAACCCCGCCTCCTGGGCGTTCGCCGAGCGCGCCCGGGACGAGTCCGGCGGCTTCATCGACGACGTGACCGACCGTCAGATCCTCGCGGCCTACCGCCTGTTGGCCTCCCAGGAGGGCGTCTTCGTCGAGCCCGCCTCGGCCGCGTCCGTCGCCGGTCTGCTCAAGGCCGCCGAAGAGGGCAAGGTCGACCCCGGCCAGAAGATCGTCTGCACGGTCACCGGCAACGGCCTCAAGGACCCCGACTGGGCGGTGGCCGGCGCGCCGCAGCCCGTGACGGTCCCGATCGACGCGGATGCCGCCGCCGAGCGGCTGGGCCTCGCCTGACCGCCCGGTGACCCGCGGTCCGTACGCGCAGGAGCTGCGCGTACGGCCCCGGGGTGCGGGGTGGCCACCGCCCCGCAACCCGCACACTGACCGGTGTGCAAAGGTGCAAAGCCCGCGGAAGAAGACGTCGAGGCACAGGAAGGCGCGCGACACGCATCGTGCGCCTCCTGTGCGCCCTATGTCGCCACTGAACCTTCCTTCGATAGGCTGGCACCCAACTCCCCTCCCCACGGCATAACGCAGTGGTGCGCAGGGCAAGTCAGAACAGACCCCATGAGCCGCCCGGGCGCTTCGGTGCCGGTGTTCTGGGGCAGTACCGCAGCATCAATCAAGGAGAGTCATCGAGCGATGGCCGGTCCCGCGTTCCGCGCCGCCGCCGTCCGGGTGCGCACCCCCGCTTCCAGCGCCAATCTCGGTCCCGGCTTCGACGCCCTCGGTCTGTCCCTGGGCCTTTATGACGATGTCGTGGTGCGCGTCGCCGACTCCGGTCTGCACGTCGACATCGCAGGTGAGGGCGCCGGCACCCTCCCGCGAGACGAGAACCACCTGCTCGTACGGTCGATGCGCGCCGCCTTCGACCGGCTCGGCGGACAGCCGCGAGGCCTGGAAATCGTCTGCGCCAACCGCATCCCGCACGGCCGTGGCCTGGGCTCCTCGTCCGCCGCCATCTGCGCCGGCATCGTCGCCGCCCGCGCCGTGACGATAGGCGGCGAGCAGAAGCTCGACGACACCGCGCTGCTGGAGCTGGCCACCGAGATCGAGGGCCACCCCGACAACGTCGCCGCATGCCTGATGGGTGGCTTCACGCTCGCCTGGATGGACAACGGAACCGCGCGGGCGATCCGGATGGATCCCGCCGATTCCATCGTTCCGGTGGTCTTCGTGCCCGGCAAGCCGGTGCTGACCGAGACCGCCCGTGGACTGCTGCCGCGTACCGTCCCGCATGTGGACGCGGCGGCCAACGCCGGTCGTGCCGCACTGCTCGTCGAGGCCCTGACCAGGCGCCCCGAGCTGCTGCTCGCCGCGACCGAGGACCGACTTCACCAGGAGTACCGCGCCCCCGCGATGCCGGAGAGTGTGGCCCTGGTGAACCAACTGCGCGCGGACGGCGTCCCCGCAGTTGTCTCCGGTGCGGGCCCGACCGTGCTCGCACTGGTTGAGGACGCGGCGGCCGACAAGGTTGCCGCGCTGGCGGGAGAGGGGTGGGCGGCCAATCGGCTGACCCTCGATGCGGCGGGCACCTGCGTGCTGCCGCTCGCCGGGTGATCACGCATGTGATCGACTGATTGCCGGTCTTGGAGAGGGGGAATGTTTGTTGGATCCGGTAGTGTTAACCTCAAGTCAGTACCCGACACCTATGCGGTGCGGTGCTTGGTGTCCCCAGTCGGGACCACTTTTCTTCCGGGAGCCTCCCAAACTGCTTGGAGCAATGGCCTGAGCAGAAGTGAGCACGCTCCGGAATCGGCGTGGCGTCATGAGTCACTCTGCATCTCTTCACGCCGGAACCATGAATTGATCTTTCCGCCATTTCCGGCGGGACCACCGCCCCGGCCCGGTCCGCAAGACCAGGGATATCGAGCCGGACAGCACAACCCGGTCGCCGAGCCAGACAGGCCGACGCCCGCTCCAGGGAAGGACCCTTCGTGAGCGACACCACCGATCTGATGGGCGTGCGCACCGATGGCAGTGCCACCGCGCCCGCCACGGACGCTCCCGCCGCGCCCGCAACCACGCGGCGCCGCCGTTCTGGCACCGGCCTTGACGGCATGGTCCTGGCAGAGCTGCAGCAGGTTGCCTCCGGCCTCGGCATCAAGGGCACCGCGCGGATGCGCAAGAGCCAGCTGATCGAGGTCATCAAGGAGAAGCAGGCCGGGGGCTCCGGTGCCGCGGCCAAGGCCGACGCGCCCGCCGCCACCGAGACCAAGCCGAAGCGCCGTACGACCTCCAAGGCCCGTACGGGCGAGGACGCGGCCGACAAGCCCGCCAAGGGCGCCAAGGCCGCCGAGCAGCCCGCGGCCGCCCAGCAGCAGATCGAGATCCCCGGCCAGCCCGTCAGCGACGAGCAGCCTGCCGGTGAGCGCCGCCGGCGCCGCGCCACCGCCGCCGCGGGCAGCCCGGAGACCGTCTCGGGCGACGTCAAGACCGACACCAAGGTCGAGGCGCGGACCGAGACGGCGACGGCCAAGGCCGAGACCGCGGTGGAGACCGCCGAGGGCCGCCCGGCCAAGGACCGCCAGGACCGCGGCGACCGTCAGGACCGCCAGCAGAAGGGCGACCGCGGTGACCGCGGCCAGCGCGGCCAGCGCGGCGACCGTCAGGACCGCGGCGACCGTCAGGACCGTGGGGACCGTCAGGACCGTGGGGACCGCCAGGACCGTGGGGACCGCCGCAAGGGCGACGCGGGCGATGGCGGAGGCCAGCGCGGCGACCGTCAGCGCGACCGCCGTCCCGACGACGAGGACGACTTCGAGGGCGGCCGCCGGGGCCGTCGCGGGCGCTACCGCGACCGCCGTGGCCGTCGTGGCGGCCGCGAGGACTTCGGCAACGAGCCGCAGGTCACCGAGGACGACGTCCTGATCCCCGTCGCGGGCATCCTCGACATCCTCGACAACTACGCGTTCATCCGGACCTCCGGCTACCTGCCCGGCCCGAACGACGTGTACGTCTCGCTCGCCCAGGTCCGTAAGAACGGCCTGCGCAAGGGTGACCACGTCACCGGCGCGGTCCGCCAGCCCAAGGACGGCGAGCGCCGCGAGAAGTTCAACGCGCTGGTGCGGCTCGACACCGTCAACAGCGTGGCGCCCGAACAGGGCCGCCAGCGGCCGGAGTTCGGCAAGCTGACGCCCCTTTACCCGCAGGAGCGGCTGCGCCTGGAGGGTGAGTCGGGCGGCCTGACGACCCGGATCATCGACCTGGTCACGCCGATCGGCAAGGGCCAGCGTGGTCTGATCGTGGCCCCGCCGAAGACCGGCAAGACCATGATCATGCAGGCGATCGCCAACTCGATCACCCGCAACAACCCCGAGTGCCACCTGATGGTCGTCCTGGTCGACGAGCGTCCGGAAGAGGTCACCGACATGCAGCGGTCGGTCAAGGGCGAGGTCATCTCCTCGACCTTCGACCGCCCGGCCGAGGACCACACCACCGTCGCCGAGCTGGCCATCGAGCGTGCCAAGCGGCTCGTGGAGCTGGGTCACGACGTGGTCGTCCTGCTGGACTCCATCACCCGTCTGGGCCGCGCGTACAACCTCGCCGCCCCCGCCTCCGGCCGCATTCTGTCCGGTGGTGTCGACTCGACCGCGCTCTACCCGCCGAAGCGCTTCTTCGGTGCCGCGCGCAACATCGAGGACGGCGGTTCGCTGACCATCCTGGCCACCGCGCTGGTCGAGACCGGTTCGCGAATGGACGAGGTGATCTTCGAGGAGTTCAAGGGCACCGGCAACCTCGAGCTCAAGCTCGACCGCAAGCTCTCGGACAAGCGGATCTTCCCGGCGGTGGACGTCGACGCGTCCAGCACCCGTAAGGAAGAGATCCTCATGGGCAGCGACGAGCTGTCCGTCGTCTGGAAGCTGCGCCGGGTGCTGCACGCCCTGGACCAGCAGCAGGCCATCGAGCTGCTGCTGGACAAGATGAAGCAGACGAAGTCCAACGCGGAGTTCCTGCTCCAGATCCAGAAGACGACGCCGGGCATGGGCGGCAACGGCAACGACTGACGCCCTGACGACGACGCTCACGGAGCCCTCCTCACCCCTGCGGGTGGGGAGGGCTCCGTGCTGTGCGCTCTCCGGTGTGATGCGTGCCGCCCCCGGCGGCGTCCCGGCCGGGCCCTCCTGAGACCTTCCGCACAGGATCGTGCGCCGTACAACTGTTCACGCGGGGTCGGAAAAGGCGTTGTCGGCCCAGGTGAGAAGGGTGCAAACCGGTGACCGCCGCGCGCGGGCCCGCCGCCTTTCTAAGAAAGGGCTCATACCGCGCTGTGCAACCCTTCCCGTCTACCTCCCGTCTGACCAGACACCACAGGCCGTGAAGTACGGAGCACGGTGCGGCGAGGGGTAGCCGAGAGACCAAGGACTGAGGAGCAGATGGCGGACAGCAACGGGACCGCGATGACGGCCGAAAGCCGTGCCCGCGGCATACGTGCCACGGGCCGCCGGCGCAGGGGCCCGACCCGGCGTCGCCGGGCACTGACGATCACCCTGTGCGCGCTGGTCAGCGCCGTACTGCTCGGCGGGGCCGGACTCGGGTACGTCTACTTCAAGCTGAACGGCAACCTCAAGGGCGTCGACATCAACGCGGCCCTCGGACACGACCGCCCCCAGAACGTCGACAACGGCTCGATGGACATCCTGGTGATGGGGTCGGACTCCCGGGCCGGCAAGAACGGCAAGTACGGCAAGGACGAGGGCGGCGCGCGCTCCGACACCGCGATGGTCGTGCACGTCTACAAGGGGCACAAGAAGGCGAGCGTCGTCAGCGTGCCCCGCGACACCATGATCAAGAGGCCGGACTGCACCAAGGACGGCCAGGCCGTCCCCGGCGCGCGGCGGGCGATGTTCAACACCGCCTACGAGGTCGGCGGCCCGGCCTGCGCCGTCAAGACCGTCGAGTCGATCAGCGGGATCCGGATGGACCACTTCCTCGAGGTGGATTTCACCGGCTTCAAGAAGCTCATCGACGCGCTGGGCGGCGTGGACATCACCACCACCAAGCCGATCGACGACAACGACAGCCACCTGCACCTGCGGCCCGGCAAGCACACGCTGAACGGCGAGGACGCGCTCGGCCTCGTGCGGACCCGGCACGGCGTGCCCGGCGGCGACGGCAGCGACCTGGGCCGTATCCAGCTCCAGCAGACGTTCATCAAGGCGCTGATGGACCAGGTCAAGAACGTCGGGGTGCTGACCAACCCCGCCAAGCTCTACGACATCGCGGACACCGCCACCAAGGCCGTCACCACCGACACCGACCTCAACTCGGTGAGCGAGCTGACCGGGCTGGCCAAGAGCCTGGGCGCCATCGGCTCGGACAACATCGACATGGTGACGCTGCCGGTGACGTACGACCCGACCAACCCGGACCGGGTGGTGCCGCTGGTCAAGCAGGGCAAGCAGGTCTGGGACGCGCTGCGGCAGGACCGGGCGATCCCGAAGACCGCGATCAAGGGCTCGGCCGGTGACACGGGCGGCACGGGACGGTACGTGAAGTAGCCCGCCGTACGCGGTGCCGGGGCCTTGCGCGCCCCGGCACCGGGCGGGATACAGCCCGTCGGCTGGGTGGGGAATAGCTGGGGACCTACCCCGGTTTTGGGAGATACGGCTAGTCCTGGCAGACTGGACCGTCGGCCCCGGTTCACGTGACGTAATCCGCGACACGACCCGGTGCACTCCCGAACCTAGGAGAATCCCTTGAAGCGCGACATCCACCCGGAGTACGTCGAGACCCAGGTCAGCTGCACCTGTGGCGCGTCGTTCACCACCCGTAGCACCGTTGCCGGTGGCAGCATCCGCTCCGACATCTGCTCCGAGTGCCACCCGTTCTACACGGGCAAGCAGAAGATCATGGACACCGGCGGCCGTGTGGCCCGCTTCGAGGCCCGCTTCGGCAAGGCCGCAGCCGCCAAGAAGTAGCGACCCGCAAGGCGCCGGTTTCCGGTCGCCCCTGGACAGGGGTGACCGGGCCGGCGTCTTTGTCGTCAGGCCTCCCCGCCGTCCGGCCGGGAGGCGCCCGGGCCCGTCGAGGGCAGCCGCGGCAAGTCCAGTCAGTCAGCAGAGGAACACACGATGTTCGAGGCGGTCGAGGAACTGGTCGGCGAGCACGCCGATCTCGAGAAGCGGCTGGCCGACCCCGCGGTCCATGGCGACCAGCGCGAGGCCATGCGGCTCAACAAGCGCTACTCCGAGCTGACCCCGATCATCACCACCTACCGCTCCTGGCGGCAGACCGGCGACGACATGGAGACCGCGCGCGAACTGGCCGCGGACGACCCGGACTTCGCCGACGAGGTCAAGGAGCTCGACGCCCGGCGCGAGGAGCTGACCGAGAAGCTGCGACTGCTGCTCGTGCCGCGGGACCCGAGCGACGACAAGGACGTCCTCCTGGAGATCAAGGCGGGCGCGGGCGGCGACGAGTCGGCCCTGTTCGCCGGCGACCTGCTGCGCATGTACCTGCGCTACGCCGAGCGGGTCGGCTGGAAGACCGAGATCATCGACTCCACCGAGTCCGAGCTCGGCGGCTACAAGGACGTCCAGGTCGCCGTGAAGACCAAGGGCGGCAACGGCGCGACCGAGCCCGGCCAGGGCGTCTGGGCGCGTCTGAAGTACGAGGGCGGGGTGCACCGCGTCCAGCGGGTGCCCGCGACCGAGTCGCAGGGCCGCATCCACACCTCCGCGGCCGGCGTCCTGGTGACCCCCGAGGCCGAAGAGGTCGACGTCGAGGTCAATATGAACGACCTCCGCATCGACGTGTACCGCTCGTCGGGCCCCGGCGGCCAGTCCGTCAACACCACCGACTCCGCGGTGCGCATCACGCACATCCCGACCGGTGTGGTCGCCTCCTGCCAGAACGAGAAGAGCCAGCTCCAGAACAAGGAGCAGGCCCTGCGCATCCTGCGCTCCCGGCTGCTGGCCGCCGCCCAGGAAGCCGCCGAGCAGGAGGCCGCCGACGCCCGCCGCAGCCAGGTGCGCACCGTCGACCGCTCCGAGAAGATCCGTACGTACAACTTCCCGGAAAACCGGATCTCGGACCACCGGGTCGGCTTCAAGGCGTACAACTTGGACCAGGTCCTCGACGGCGAGCTGGATCCGGTCATCCAGGCGTGCGTCGACGCCGACTCGGCGGCGAAGCTCGCCGCCGCGCAGTAAGCAAGTCCGCAAAACCCTGTACGTACCGGCTGGAGGACCCCAGTGCAGCAATCTCCCGGGGGGCACAGCGACCCCCAGCGGCCGCGCCGCGGGCCGGGCCCCCGGTCTCTGCTGCTCGCCGAGGTGGCCCAGGCCACCCAGCGACTGGCCGATGCCGGCGTGCCCTCACCGCGTTTCGACGCCGAGGAGCTCGCCGCGCATGTGCACGGCGTCAAGCGGAGCCAGCTGCACACGGTCCCCGACGCGGACTTCGACGCCCGCTACTGGGAGGCGATCGCCCGCCGCGAGGCGCGCGAACCGCTCCAGCACATCACCGGCCGCGCCTTCTTCCGCTACCTCGAACTTACCGTCGGGCCGGGGGTGTTCGTACCCCGCCCGGAGACCGAGTCGGTGGTCGGCTGGGCCATAGACGCCGTACGGGCCATGGACGTCGTCGAGCCGCTGATCGTCGACCTGTGCACGGGTTCCGGGGCCATCGCCCTGGCCCTCGCACAGGAGGTGCCGCGCTCGCGGGTGCACGCCGTGGAGCTGTCCGAAGAGGCCCTGGAGTACGCCCGCAAGAACGTCGAGGGGTCCCGCGTCGTTCTCCACCACGGCGACGCGCTGACCGCGCTTCCCGAACTGGACGGGCAGGTCGACCTGGTCGTCTCCAACCCGCCGTACATCCCGCTGACCGAGTGGGAGTACGTCGCACCCGAGGCCCGCGACCACGACCCGGAGCTGGCGCTGTTCTCGGGCCAGGACGGCCTGGACACCATCCGGGGCATCGAGCGGACCGCACACCGCCTGCTGCGGCCCGGCGGCGTGGTCGTCATCGAGCACGCCGACACCCAGGGCGGGCAGGTGCCATGGATCTTCACCGAGGAGAAGGGATGGGCGGACGCTGCCGACCACCCCGATCTCAACAACCGCCCGCGTTTCGCGACCGCCCGAAGGGCGATGCCGTGAACCGGGCCGAGGAGCGCGACGCCCCGTATACGAGGAGGTCCCTGAAGTGACTCCGCCCGACGGGCCGCTCGCCCGGCCACCGGAGCGGAATCACGACGGGCAGGCCCTGTCCGCTGCCTTGCGGCACGGGACAGATCGTAAGAGTGCGGTGACGTTCCGCATTATCGTATTGACGAAACGCAGCGTGAAGGAGACGCAATGGCACGGCGTTACGACTGCAACGACGCGACCGACCGCGCGACCGGTCTGCGCGAGGCCGCCTCGGCCATCCGCCGCGGCGAACTGGTCGTGCTGCCGACCGACACCGTCTACGGCATCGGCGCGGACGCCTTCAGCGCGGAGGCCGTCGGGGACCTGCTGGAGGCCAAGGGCCGCGGCCGCGGGATGCCCTCCCCGGTCCTCGTAGGGTCGCCCAACACCCTTCACGGGCTGGTCACCGACTTCTCCGAGCAGGCCTGGGAGCTGGTCGACGCCTTCTGGCCCGGCGCGCTGACCCTCGTCGCCAAGCACCAGCCGTCGCTGACCTGGGACCTGGGCGAGACCCGCGGCACGGTCGCGGTACGGATGCCGCTGCACCCCGTCGCGATCGAGCTGCTCACCGAATTCGGCCCGATGGCCGTCTCCAGCGCCAACCTCACCGGCCACCCCTCGCCGCAGGACTGCGACGCCGCCCAGGAGATGCTGGGCGACTCCGTCTCCGTCTACCTCGACGGCGGCCCCACCCCCGCCGCCGTACCGTCCTCGATCGTCGATGTCACGGGCAAGATCCCGGTGCTGCTGCGCGAGGGCGCAATCAGCGCGGAGGAGCTGCGCAAGGTGGTACCCGAGCTCGAGGTGGCCAATTGATGGCGCCCCTGGGGCGTGGCATAGCGGGACCGGACCACGACCTCCTGCTTCCCCCTGCCCGCCCCTTCCGGATCCTGCACGTCAGCACGGGCAACGTCTGCCGCTCGCCGATCACCGAGCGGCTGCACCGGCGTGCCCTGGAGCTGCGGCTCGGCGCGGACCGCAGCGGCGGGCTGCTGGTGGAGAGCGCCGGCACCTGGGGGCATGAAGGCGCCCCCATGGAGGCGCACGCCGCCACGGTGTGCAGCGACTACGGCGCGGACCCGGACGGCTTCCTCGGCCGCGAGCTGCTCGACGAGCACGTCATCCGCGCCGACCTGGTGCTCACCGCCACCCGTGACCACCGCGCCCAGGTCATCTCGATGGGCCACTCCGCGGGGCTGCGCACCTTCACGCTCAAGGAATTCAACCGGCTGGTGCGGGCCATAGACCCCGCCACGCTGCCCGACCCCGACCCCGACCAGCCGGACGGCGGGCTGGTCGAGCGGGCCCGGGCGCTGGTCGGCGCCGCCGCCGCGCTGCGCGGCTGGCTGCTGGCGCCCAACCCGGAGTCCGACGAGGTCTACGACCCCTACGGCGCCCCCATCACCTTCTTCCGCTCCATCGGGGACGAGATCAACCAGGCGCTGGACCCGGTCGTCACGGCGCTGACGGGAGTCCCGGCGCGCGCCTAGGGCCTGTCCGATGGGTCATGGCCGGGTCCGCGACGCCCGGCACGGCACTCCCCCAGCTAATGCTGGGGGCACCCCACGCGGCGTTGCCGAAACGCCCCAATAGCTCCGCTATCAGGCCGCCCCGGCGCCTTGCGATGCAGCTCGGCCTCCGAGGGCTGATGAAGAGCCGAGACGGAATGAGCGCAGCGAGTGCAGTGCACCAGACGTCGCGGCCTTTCCGACCCTGACCCATCGGACAGGCCCTAGCGGCGGCCCGCCGCCCGTGCGCCGCACACGCCGCGCCCGATCGCCCCACCGCGCCTACATTGGGACTACGTCCCCGTACGAGGCCCGGAGCCAGCGATGTCCGCCACCACCGCGTCAGCCCGCAGTGAGAGCAAGGCCGCCGAGGAACGGGCGCGGGCCTCCGCCCGCGACGGCACCGCCCGCCCGGCCGGCGCCCCCGACTTCGACGCGCTGCTGAGCCAGGACCCGGAGATCGCCGGGGTGCTGCTCGGCGAGAGCGCACGGCAGGCCGACGGCCTCCAGCTGATCGCCGCGGAGAACTACACCTCACCCGCCGTGCTCGCCGCCCTCGGCTCCCCGCTCGGCAACAAATACGCCGAGGGGTATCCGGGCGCCCGGCACCACGGCGGCTGCGAGATCGTCGACCTCGCCGAGCGGATCGCCGTGGAGCGCGCCAAGGCCCTGTTCGGCGCCGAACACGCCAACGTGCAGCCCCACAGCGGTTCTTCGGCCGTGCTGGCCGCCTACGCCGCCCTGCTGCGCCCGGGAGACACCGTCCTGGCCATGTCCCTCCCGCACGGCGGCCACCTCACCCACGGATCGCCCGCCAACTTCTCCGGCCGGTGGTTCGACTTCGCCGGGTACGGCCTCGACGAGGACAGCGGGCTGCTCGATTACGACGCGGTGCGCGCGCTGGCCCGCGACCGCCGTCCCAGGGCGATCGTGTGCGGTTCGATCTCGTACCCCCGGCACATCGACTACGCGGCCTTCCGCGACATCGCCGACGAGGTCGGCGCCTATCTGATCGCGGATGTGGCGCACCCCCTCGGGCTGATCGCCGGGGGCGCGGCGCCCAGCCCGGTCCCGTACGCCGATGTGGTGTGCGCCACCACCCACAAGGTGCTGCGCGGGCCGCGCGGCGGGATGGTGCTGTGCGGCGCGAAGCTGGCCGAGCGGATCGACCGGGCGGTCTTCCCCTTCACTCAGGGGGGTGCCCAGATGAACGCGGTCGCGGCCAAGGCCGTCGCCTTCGCGGAGGCCGCCACGCCCGCGTTCGGCGTGTACGCCCATCAGGTCGTCGCCAATGCCCGCACCCTCGCGCGGGCGCTGGCGGAGCAGGGGCTGGCGGTCGGCACCGGCGGTACGGACACCCATCTGATCACCGCGGACACCGCGCCCCTGGAGGTGGACGCGCGCACCGCCCGGGGCCGGCTGGCGGCCGCAGGGATCGTGCTGGACACCTGCGCGCTGCCGTGCACGGAGGCGGCCGAGCGGCGCGCGGCGCGGCGGTACGGCATCCGGCTGGGCACGGCAGCGGTGACGACCCAGGGGATGGGCGAGGCCGAGATGCGGGTGATCGCCGAGCTGATCGGGGCGGCGCTGCGCGAGGACACCGCGGCGCGCGCGGAGACCGTGGCATTGGTCCACCGCTTTCCGCCTTATCCCGATCGCGGCTGACGGCAGGGACCCCCGGGAACCGTCCGGGGGTGGCCCGCGTCTTCCCCTGTATTCACGGCCAGAGGGCGGACACGCATATGGTGTGTGGCTGTGATGGCCAGCTATACCAATGGGGCAGCCCGTGCGTGAATACCTGCTGACTCTGTGCGTCACGGCCGCGGTGACCTACCTGCTGACCGGCCCGGTGCGGAAATTCGCGATCGCGGCCGGTGCGATGCCGGAGATCCGCGCGCGTGACGTACACCGCGAACCGACGCCACGGCTCGGTGGTATCGCGATGTTCGGCGGGCTGTGCGCGGGGCTCCTGGTCGCCTCGCATCTGACGAACCTCAAGAGCGTCTTCGAGAGCTCCAACGAGCCGCGGGCGCTGCTGTCCGGCGCCGCGCTGATCTGGATCCTCGGCGTACTGGACGACAAGTGGGGCGTGGACGCGCTGGTCAAGCTCGGCGGTCAGATGATCGCCGCGGGAGTGATGGTCCTTCAGGGCCTGACGATCCTGTGGATCCCGATCCCCGGTATCGGCACGGTCTCGCTGACGCCGATGCAGGGCACACTGCTGACCGTCGCGCTGGTCGTGATCACCATCAACGCCGTCAACTTCGTCGACGGACTCGACGGCCTGGCCTCCGGCATGGTCTGCATCGCCGCCGCGGCGTTCTTCATGTACGCCTACCGGCTCTGGTACGGCTACGGCATCGAGGCGGCCGCGCCGGCCACCCTCTTCTCGGTCGTGCTGATGGGCATGTGCCTGGGCTTTCTGCCGCACAACATGCACCCGGCGCGGATCTTCATGGGCGACTCCGGCTCGATGCTGATCGGCCTGGTGATGGCGGCCGGCGCGGTCTCGATCACCGGCCAGGTCGACCCGGATCTGCTGGGCGAGAAGACCGGCGGTCTGCGCGAGGCCACCCACGCGATGGTGCCCGTCTACATCCCGCTGCTGCTGCCGCTGACGGTCATCGCGGTGCCGGTGGCCGACCTGATTCTGGCCATTGTGCGGCGTACGTGGAAGGGCCAGTCGCCGTTCGCCGCCGACCGCGGCCATCTGCACCACCGGCTGCTGGAGATCGGCCACTCGCACAGCCGCGCGGTGCTGATCATGTACTTCTGGTCGGCGCTGATCGCCTTCGGCGCGGTCGCGTACTCGGTGAACAACGCCAGCATGTGGATCGTGCTGGGCATCGTGCTGCTGAGCGCGGTGGGACTGGTGCTGCTGTTGCTCCCGCGCTTCACGCCGCGGGCGCCGCGCTGGGCGGAGTGGATGGTTCCGCCGAGGTACCGGCGGAGCCGACGCGGGCCGGCCGAGGGGGCCGCCGTGGCGGAGGGCGTGGCCCTGGCCGACCCGGAAGGGGAGCGCGAGCCGATCCCGGCGGGCATCAACGGCGCCACCGCGATCGGGGACCGGTCACGCTTCGTGGACCGCCGTAAAGCGGGAAGTAACCGCTGAGACGATGACCGCATCGCCCTCAGGGGGGTCGAAAACCGTCATCGTTTGACGCAATACCAGACATTTACCTGGCTGTCAGTGCACCAACGCGCAGGTTCACGCTCAGGTGTGACAGGGTCCACACGAACCAGGTAAAGACCTCATCAAATAGTTTGTGATACCGTTCACGAAACCCGGCGATAGAGCCGAAGGACCGTAGTGCGACGGCCCTTTGGCCTCAGGTTCCGCCTCAGGCCGGGTCTACGCTCGTCCTCGACGACACAACCCCCACCCTTTGCCGGAGCGCCGCCATGCAGTCGAATGACGCCCGACTACTCCTTCACGCCGTTGTGCCCACGCTCGCCATCGGCGCCATCGCCGCTGCCGTGAGCGCTGTGGTCGCGGGCGGGACGGCAGTGCTCGGCGCCGTCCTCGGCACCGCGCTGGTGGTGCTCGTGATGGGTGCCGGGCTCGTTGTCCTGCAGCAGACCGCCAGGAAGCTTCCGCAGCTGTTCCAGATGATGGGTCTGCTGCTGTACACCGTGCAGATCCTGCTCGTCGCGGTCTTCGTGATCGCGTTCAAGGACACAACGCTCTTTGACACAAAGGTATTTGCGTTCACGCTGCTCGGCGCCACCCTCGTATGGATCGCGGCACAAACCCGCGGTCATATGAAGGAGAAGATTCTGTACGTGAATCCCGACTCCGCGGAGACGAAGAACGCGGAGACGGCGGGGTCGCCGACGTGAGACGTAGGGCCGGGATAAATGCCCTCATGCGGGCCTGCTATCGTCCGGTGCCAACTGCGGCACAGATGGCGCAGGCGGCTGAGCTCCCAGATTCCCCGGGATCCCATGGGCAGTTCTCGCGGCCGATGCCTGTGATTCGGCCCGGCCCAGCGCCGGCCGGCCGCCCCCTAATCCGTAAGACCAGTCCAGTGCCGCTCCGTGGCTCAACGCCGCGCCGACACAACGAGGTTGCCGTACCCATGCGCCACGCTGAAGGAGCCCGCGGTGAGTGCTGAAACGATGCTCGCCTTCGACACGGAGTGCCACCTCTTTATTCCGGGGTGTGGCTTCGAGGCCCCGGGCCTTCATTCGTTCGTCTTCGAGCCGCTCTTCACTGTCGGTGGCTTCGAGTTCAACAAGCCGATGCTGCTCGCCCTGCTCGGCACCGTCGTGGTCGTGTGGTTCTTCTGGGCCGCATTCGGCAGGGCCAAGGTGGTCCCCGGCAAACTGCAGATGGTCGGCGAAGCGGGATACGACTTCGTGCGCCGCGGGCTCGTCTATGACGCGCTCGGCAAGAAGGAGGGCGAGAAGTACGTCCCCTTCATGGTCGCGCTGTTCTTCTTCGTATGGATCATGAACCTCTGGTCCATCGTTCCGCTCGCGCAGTTCCCGGTCACCTCGGTCATCTCCTTCCCCATCGGGCTCGCGCTGATCGTCTACATCATCTGGATGTCGGTGACGTTCAAGCGGCAGGGATTCGTCGGCGCCCTGAAGAACCTGTCGGGCTACGACAAGTCGCTCGGCTGGGTCCTCCCGCTGATCATGGTGCTCGAGCTGCTCCAGCACCTGATCATCCGGCCCTTCACCCACGCGGTCCGGCTCTTCGCGAACATGTTCGCGGGCCACATGCTGATCCTGATGTTCACGGTCGCCAGCTGGTACCTGCTGAACGGCGTCGGCATCGTCTACGCGGGCGCGTCGTTCCTGATGACCATCGTGATGACCGCCTTCGAGCTCTTCATCCAGGCCGTCCAGGCGTACATCTTCGTGCTCCTGGCCTGCAACTACATCCAGGGCGCGCTCGCCGAGAACCACTGAGCACCCCGGCTCCCGCAAACCATTCAGTCCTCCGGTGGCCAACCCCCACCGGTACGTGAAAGAGAAGGAAGTAACGGCATGTCCGCTGCTCTGGAGACTGTCAACCTCGCCGCCGGCCTCACCGGCAACATCGCCTCCGTCGGTTACGGCCTCGCGGCCATCGGCCCCGGCGTCGGCGTCGGCATCATCTTCGGTAACGGCACCCAGGCCCTCGCCCGTCAGCCCGAGGCGGCCGGCCTGATCCGCACCAACCAGATCATGGGTTTCGCCTTCTGTGAGGCGCTCGCCCTCATCGGCATCGTCATGGGCTACGCGTACAAGTAAGCGCATCGCTCGACGACGCCCATTTAGACGGAAGGCATTGTTGTGACCCTGGTCAACATGGCGGTGGAGGTTCCCGAGAACCCCCTGGTCCCGCCGATTCCAGAGCTGGTCATCGGTCTCGTCGCCTTCTTCATCGTCTTCGGCATCCTGGCCAAGAAGCTCCTCCCGAACATCAACAACGTTCTGGACGAGCGCAGGCTCAAGATCGAAGGCCAGATGGAGGAAGCCGAGGCCATGAAGGCCGAGGCCCAGCAGGTCCTTGAGGACTACCGGGCTCAGCTCGCTGACGCCCGCCACGAGGCCGCGCGTCTGCGCCAGGAGGCGCAGGAGCAGGGCGCGACGCTCATCGCCGAGATGCGGGCCGAGGGCCAGCGGCAGCGTGAGGAGATCATCGCTGCCGGTCACGCCCAGATCGAGGCGGACCGGAAGGCGGCCGCGCAGGCACTGCGTCAGGACGTTGGCACGCTCGCCACCGACCTGGCCGGCAAGCTCGTCGGCGAGTCCCTCGAGGACGTCGCCCGGCAGAGCCGGACCATCGACCGCTTCCTCGACGAGCTCGAGGCTCAGGCGGCGTCGGACGCGACGAAGGCTGAGGCCGGCCGATGAACGGAGCGAGCCGCGAGGCACTCGCCTCCGCACGCGAGCAGCTCGACGCGCTGACGGACGATGCTTCCGTCGACGCGGCGAAGCTCGCCGAGGAGCTGGCTGCCGTCACCGCTCTGCTCGATCGCGAGGTGTCGCTGCGTCGGGTCCTGACCGACCCGGCGCAGACCGGCGAGGCACGGGCCGAACTGGTCCGGCGGCTGCTCGGCAGCCAGCTCGGCGGCCACACCCTCGAGCTGGTTTCCGGCATGGTCCGCTCCCGCTGGTCGCGTTCGCGCGACCTGGTGGACGCGATCGAGGAGCTCGGCTACAGCGCCGACCTGGCCGCGGCCCAGCGCTCCGGCGCGCTCGACGAGGTCGAGGACGAGCTGTTCCGGTTCGGCCGGATCGTCGCCTCGGCCCCTCAGCTGCGCAGCGCGCTCACGGACAACACCGCACCGGCCTCGGCCAAGGCGGAGCTGCTGCACTCGCTGCTGGGCGGCCGGGCCAACCCGGTCACCGAGCGGCTGGTGGTCCGTCTCGTGGGCCAGCCGCGAGGCCGTAGCCTGGAAGCGGGACTCGATGCCCTCTCCAAGCTCGCCGCGCACCGCCGGGACCGCGTGGTCGCGGTGGTCACCTCCGCGGTGCCCCTCAGCGAAGGACAGCGGGAGCGCCTCGGCGCCGCGCTGACCACGGTGTACGGCCGGCAGATCCACCTGAACCTCGACGTGGACCCCGAGGTCCTCGGCGGCGTCCAGGTCCGGATCGGCGACGAGGTCATCAACGGGACCATCGCGGAGCGCCTCGACGAGGCGGCCCGGCGGATGGCCGGCTGACCCAGCCACCAACTCAACAGCTGCTACGCAGCACAAGCACGACGGCGGCCCGAGTTGGGCCGTAAGCGGAAACCCCCCGAGGGGACAAGCCCCTCGGAAACCCGCAAGTAACTTCGGGCCCAACAAGGAGAGCAGGGAACCCAGATGGCGGAGCTCACGATCCGGCCGGAGGAGATCCGGGACGCGCTGGAGAACTTCGTCCAGGCGTACAAGCCGGACGCGGCCTCGCGCGAAGAGGTCGGCACGGTCAGCGATGCCGGTGACGGCATCGCGCATGTCGAGGGCCTTCCCTCGGCGATGGCGAACGAACTGCTGAAGTTCGAGGACGGCACGCTCGGTCTTGCGCTGAACCTGGACGAGCGCGAGATCGGTGCAGTCGTCCTCGGTGAATTCAGCGGCATCGAGCAGGGCCAGCCGGTGCAGCGCACCGGTGAGGTGCTCTCGGTCGCCGTGGGCGAGGGCTACCTCGGCCGCGTCGTCGACCCGCTGGGCAACCCGATCGACGGCCTCGGCGAGATCGAGTCCGAGGGCCGCCGCGCCCTGGAGCTGCAGGCCCCGGGCGTCATGGTCCGTAAGTCGGTGCACGAGCCCATGGAGACCGGCTACAAGGCCGTCGACTCCATGGTGCCGATCGGCCGCGGCCAGCGTCAGCTGATCATTGGTGACCGCCAGACCGGCAAGACCGCCCTGGCCGTCGACACGATCATCAACCAGCGCGACAACTGGCGCTCGGGCGACCCGAAGAAGCAGGTCCGCTGCATCTACGTCGCCATCGGCCAGAAGGGCTCCACCATCGCGTCCGTGCGCGGTGCGCTGGAGGAGGCCGGCGCCCTGGAGTACACCACCATCGTCGCCGCCCCGGCGTCCGACCCGGCGGGCTTCAAGTACCTCGCGCCCTACACCGGCTCGGCCATCGGCCAGCACTGGATGTACCAGGGCAAGCACGTCCTGATCATCTTCGATGACCTTTCGAAGCAGGCCGACGCCTACCGCGCCGTGTCCCTGCTGCTGCGCCGTCCGCCGGGCCGCGAGGCCTACCCGGGCGACGTCTTCTACCTGCACTCGCGTCTGCTGGAGCGCTGCGCCAAGCTCTCCGACGACATGGGCGCCGGCTCGATGACCGGTCTCCCGATCGTCGAGACCAAGGCGAACGACGTGTCGGCGTTCATCCCGACCAACGTCATCTCCATCACCGACGGCCAGTGCTTCCTGGAGTCCGACCTGTTCAACGCGGGCCAGCGCCCGGCGCTGAACGTCGGTATCTCGGTCTCCCGTGTCGGTGGCTCCGCCCAGCACAAGGCCATGCGCCAGGTCTCCGGCCGGCTCCGCGTGGACCTCGCCCAGTACCGCGAGCTGGAGGCGTTCGCCGCCTTCGGTTCCGACCTGGACGCGGCCTCCAAGGCTCAGCTGGAGCGCGGTAAGCGCATGACCGAGCTGCTCAAGCAGGGTCAGTACGCCCCGTACGCCACCGAGGACCAGGTCGTCTCCATCTGGGCCGGCACCAACGGCAAGATGGACGACGTCCCGGTCGAGGACATCCGCCGCTTCGAGCGGGAGCTCCTTGACTTCCTTCGCCGGGAGAAGAAGGACCTGCTGACCAGCATCCGCGAGGGCGCCAAGATGTCCGACGACACCATCGGTGCGATCGCCGAGGCCGTCGACGGCTTCAAGCGGCAGTTCGAGACCTCGGACGGCAAGCTGCTCGGCGAGGACGCCCCGGCCGGCACCAGCAAGTGACGACGGAAGGGACCTGATCCATGGGAGCCAAGCTCCGGGTCTACAAGCGTCGCATCCGCTCCGTCACCGCGACCAAGAAGATCACCAGGGCGATGGAGATGATCGCCGCCTCGCGCGTCGTCAAGGCGCAGCGCAAGGTGGCGGCGTCGACGCCGTACGCGAGTGAACTGACCCGCGCGGTGACCGCGGTTGCCACGGGCTCGAACACCCAGCACCCGCTGACGACCGAGGTGGAGAACCCGACCCGGGCCGCGCTGCTGCTCATCACGAGCGACCGCGGCCTGGCCGGCGGCTACTCCGCCAACGTCATCAAGGCCTCGGAGCAGCTCACCGAGCGGCTCAAGGCCGAGGGTAAAGAGGTCGACGTCTACATCGTCGGGCGCAAGGGCGTGTCGTACTACAGCTTCCGCGAGCGCAAGATCGTGGAATCGTGGACCGGCTTCACCGACAGCCCGGCGTACGCCGACGCCAAGATGATCGCCGCACCGCTGATCGAGGCCGTCCAGAAGGACACCGCGGACGGCGGCGTGGACGAACTCCACATCGTCACCACCGAGTTCGTCTCGATGATGACGCAGACGGCGCTCGACGACCGCCTGCTGCCGCTCAGCCTGGACAAGGCGGCGGCGGAGTCGGAGGAGTCGGCCAAGGGCGGCGAGATCCTTCCGCTCTTCGACTTCGAGCCGTCGGCCGAGGACGTCCTGGACGCCCTGCTGCCGCGCTACGTCGAGTCGCGGATCTACAACGCGCTTCTGCAGGCCGCCGCCTCCAAGCACGCCGCCACGCGTCGTGCGATGAAGTCGGCGACCGACAACGCAGAAGAGCTCATCAAGTCGCTCTCGCGGCTTGCCAATGAGGCCCGACAGGCCGAAATCACCCAGGAAATCAGCGAGATCGTCGGTGGCGCCAGTGCTCTGGCCGACGCGACCGCGGGGAGTGACTGACCACTATGACCACCACTGTTGAAACGGCCACGGCTACGGGCCGCGTCGCGCGGGTCATCGGCCCGGTCGTCGACGTGGAGTTCCCCGTCGACGCGATGCCGGACATCTACAACGCGCTGACCGTCGAGGTCTCCGACCCGGCCGACGCCGGCAAGAAGAAGACCCTGACCCTCGAGGTCGCCCAGCACCTGGGCGAGGGCCTGGTCCGTGCGATTTCCATGCAGCCCACCGACGGTCTGGTCCGCCAGGCCACGGTGACCGACACCGGCACCGGGATCACCGTCCCCGTCGGCGACGTCACCAAGGGCAAGGTGTTCAACACCCTCGGTGAGATCCTGAACAAGCCCGAGGCGGCCTCCGAGGTCACCGAGCGCTGGGCGATCCACCGCAAGGCCCCGTCCTTCGACCAGCTCGAGTCCAAGACCGAGATGTTCGAGACCGGCATCAAGGTCATCGACCTGCTGACCCCGTACGTCAAGGGCGGCAAGATCGGTCTGTTCGGTGGTGCCGGTGTCGGCAAGACCGTTCTGATCCAGGAAATGATCTACCGCGTGGCCAACAACCACGACGGTGTGTCGGTGTTCGCCGGTGTCGGCGAGCGCACCCGTGAGGGCAACGACCTCATCGAGGAAATGACGGACTCCGGCGTCATCGACAAGACCGCGCTGGTCTTCGGTCAGATGGACGAGCCGCCGGGCACCCGTCTGCGCGTCGCCCTGGCCGGTCTGACCATGGCGGAGTACTTCCGCGATGTGCAGAAGCAGGACGTGCTGTTCTTCATCGACAACATCTTCCGGTACACCCAGGCCGGTTCCGAGGTGTCGACCCTGCTCGGCCGCATGCCCTCCGCGGTGGGTTACCAGCCGAACCTGGCCGACGAGATGGGCCTCCTCCAGGAGCGCATCACCTCGACCCGTGGACACTCGATCACCTCGATGCAGGCGATCTACGTCCCCGCGGACGACCTGACCGACCCGGCGCCGGCGACCACCTTCGCCCACCTGGACGCGACCACCGTTCTGTCGCGTCCGATCTCGGAGAAGGGCATCTACCCGGCGGTCGACCCGCTGGACTCGACGTCCCGGATCCTGGACCCGCGCTACATCGCGCAGGAGCACTACGACTGCGCGATGCGCGTGATCACCATCCTGCAGAAGTACAAGGACCTCCAGGACATCATCTCCATCCTGGGTATGGACGAGCTCGGCGAGGAGGACCGTCTCACGGTCTACCGCGCCCGTCGTATCGAGCGGTTCCTGTCGCAGAACACCCACGTGGCGAAGCAGTTCACCGGTGTCGACGGCTCGGACGTCTCGCTGGACGAGTCGATCACCGCGTTCAACGCGATCGCGGACGGCGACTACGACCACTTCCCCGAGCAGGCCTTCTTCATGTGCGGCGGCATCGAGGACCTGGAGAAGAACGCCAAGGAGCTGGGCGTCTCCTGACCCCGGCACCGGTCCCGGGGGCGGCCCTGGCCGCCCCCGGCCCGTACGACCACTAGTATTTGACCCAACACCTGCCATGCCAGGCAGGTGGAGACCCGAGGAGCCATCGTGGCTGAGCTGCACGTCGAGTTGGTCGCCGCGGACCGTCAGGTCTGGTCGGGCGAGGCCAGCCTGGTCGTCGCGCGCACCTCGTCGGGCGACATCGGCGTCATGCCCGGACATCAGCCGCTGCTCGGCGTGCTGCAGTCGGGCCCGGTGACGATTCGTACGACCGGCGAGAGCGGGGACGGCACCGTCGTCGCCGCGGTGCACGGCGGCTTCATCTCGTTCGCCGACAACAAGCTGTCTTTGCTCGCGGAGATTGCCGAGCTGTCGGACGAGATCGATGTCGAGCGCGCGGAGCGGGCGCTGGAGCGTGCGAAGTCGGAGGCCGACGCGGCCGCCGAGCGCCGTGCCGATGTCCGGCTGCGTGCGGGGACGGGCGTTCACTGAGCCCCGTCACCGACGAGATCGAACCTCAGCCGCGGGCCGCCCGGAATCCTCCGGAGCGGCCCGCGGCTGAGGCAATGCAGGTGCGTTTCCCTACCCCCGGTCTCCGTCCGGGGGGACCCCCACCGAGGCGAGGAGGTCGGTCGAGATGTTCCTCGCTCTGCTTGTGAGCGGCATCGTCGTGGTACTGGTGCTGCTGGGGCTGTTCGTCTTCGGGCTACGGCGACGGCTCATCCAGCGGTCCGGCGGCACTTTCGACTGCAGCCTGCGCTGGAACGTACCGGAGCACCCCGAGAAATCCGGCGACCCCAGCGGCAAGGGCTGGATCTACGGCGTCGCCCGCTACAACGGTGACCGCATCGAGTGGTTCCGGGTCTTCTCGTACGCCCCCCGGCCCCGCCGGATCCTCGAGCGCGCCTCCATCGAGGTCCTCGAGCGCCGCACCCCCCAGGGCGAGGAGGAACTCGCCCTGCTCTCCGACTCCATCGTCCTGGCCTGCGGCCACCGTGGCACCCGCCTGGAGCTGGCGATGAGCGAGGACGCCCTCACCGGCTTCCTGGCCTGGCTGGAAGCGGCACCTCCCGGGCAGAGGGTGAACGTCGCCTAGGCGGGCGGCGCCTCGGCTGTCCTCTTGTGCGTCGGTCGCGGGAGTCCCACCCACGCCGGTCAGTTTATGGGCCATGGAACGTCACCCACGCCGGTCACCTTGTGGGCCAGGGGAGTCCCCCCACGCCGGTCCCCTTGTGGGCCACGGGAGTCCCACCCACGCCGGTCCGCTTCCCCCGCCACGGGAATACCCCCTGAGCCCGCCACGTTGTGGCCCCGCAGGGGGCGCTCGTACCCCCTAGGGGATGCGTTCGGCCGCCCCCTAAGGCCCGTCGACCCCCAACTCCTGTGCCAGTACGGCCGCCTGAACCCGGCTGCGCAGGCCCAGCTTTCCCAGCAGCCGGCTGACATGCGTTTTGACGGTCGCCTCCGCCATCGCCAGCCGCAGCGCGATATCGGCGTTCGACAGCCCTCGCCCGAGACACCCCAGCACCTCCCGCTCGCGCGGCGTCAGCGCGTCCAGGA
Source organism: Streptomyces sp. NPDC101227 (assembly GCF_044767545.1). Taxonomy (NCBI): domain Bacteria; kingdom Bacillati; phylum Actinomycetota; class Actinomycetes; order Kitasatosporales; family Streptomycetaceae; genus Streptomyces; species Streptomyces sp. NPDC101227. Next base: position 298,665 of record NZ_JBIWOD010000007.1, read on the forward strand.
CGGCGGGATCCGGGCCCGCGCCGTCCCGGGCCGGCCGCGCCGCCGTATGGGGGCGGGCGAACTCCGCGATCAGCCGCCGGGTCACGGCCGGCGCGATCAGCCCCTCGCCGGACGCCACCGTACGCACCGCCGCCAGCAGTGCGGGCGCTTCGCTGTCCTTGAGCAGAAAGCCCGCGGCCCCCGCCCGTAGCGCCCCGAAGACGTATTCGTCCAGGTCGAAGGTGGTCAGCACCAGCACATCCGCCAGCCGCTCGGCGACGATCCGCCGGGTGGCGGAGACCCCGTCGAGCCGGGGCATCTGGATGTCCATGAGGACGAGGGCGGGACGCAGCTCGCGGGCGAGCCGTATCGCCTCCTCGCCGTCCACCGCTTCCCCGACCACCTCGATGTCGGGGGCGGAGCGCAGGATGAGCACCAGTCCGGCCCGTACGGCGGACTGGTCCTCGGCGACCAGGACCCGGATCGGCTGTGCGGCGGCGCCCGTCATCGTCGTTGTTCCTCCTTGGAGGCGGGCAGCGCGGCCCGCACCAGCCAGACCTTGCCGGCCGGCCCGCTACGGGGGCCGGCCTCGAATTCCCCGCCCAGCAGGGCGATCCGCTCGCGCATCCCGACCAGCCCGGCACCGGAACCGGGCGCGCGGGGGCCCGGCCGGTCGGCGTAGGGGCTGCGGACGGTCACGGTGAGCGGCCCGTCGCCGTTCTGGGCGAGCCGGACCAGGACCTCGCCCGGCTCGGCGTGCTTGAGCGCGTTGGTCAGCGACTCCTGGACGATGCGGTACGCGGCGAGCTCGACCGGAGCCACCAGGCGGGGCGTGGCCCGCGGGGTGTCCAGGACGAAGGACAGCCCGCTGCGTGCGCCGTTCGTACGGGCCTGGGTGATCAGCGCCTCCAGGCCCTCCAGCGTGGGCGTCGCGGCCGGACCGTCGCCGCCGTCGGCCGCCTTCGCGTCCCGCAACAGGCCGATCAGGCGGCGCATTTCGGCCAGGCCCTGCACGCTGTTCTCGCGGATCACCCCCAGGGCTTCGCGGGTCGCCGCCGGGTCGTCGATGGTCTGCGCGGCGGTCGAGTGGATGGCGATCGCGGACAGATGGTTGGCGACCACGTCATGCAGCTCGCGCGCCATCCTCGCCCGCTCCCGGGCCACCGCCTGCACCCGGTCCATCTCGGCCAGCAGCGCGGTCTGCTCGGCGCGCAGCCGGGCGGCCTGGGCGGCGTCGCGGTGGTCACGGATGATGACGCCGGTCCAGGCCGGGGCGATGGTGCCCAGGGCGATGACGATGCTGACGATGACGACCTGCGGGTCGTGCCAGAGCGCGGCCAGCGTGATGGTGGCCAAGAACGTCAGCAGGACGCTGTAGAGGGGGATGCGGCGGGCCGCGGCCGGGCCGCCGTAGAGCACCGCCGCGTAGACCACATCGGTGAACATCAGGACCGTGGCGACCAGGGTCCCGCTGCAGATGTCCAGGGTCAGTGCCAGGCCGGCGACGGCCAGCGCGGCCATCGGAGCCGTACGGCGCATCAGCTCGGCCGCCGACATCGCGGCGAGCGCGACGAGGGTGAGCGAGGGGGGCAGCCCGAACAGCGGGGGACCGCCGTGCAGATGCAGCGTCCACAGCAGCAGCCCGCACAGCAGCCCACCGCCCGCGATGAGCGCATCGATGCGGTGCGGCCGGCGGGTCGCGGCGGGGGTGCGGTCGGTGTGGGCTGGCACTCCTCCATCCAACACGCCGCGGGGCCGGCGCCGCCTCATCCCTGCAGCCACCCCGCTACATCGAAAGTTGCAGTGCCGGATCATCGCCCGCGACGACGCACCGGCCGCCGGCCGCTGCGAGCCTGGAAGGGAACGAGGAACCGGAACGCAGAGAGGGCACCACCGTGGTCGTCACGCTGATCATCGTCTGCGAGGTCGGATTCTGGGTCCTGCTGGTCGCCGGCCTGGCGCTGCGCTATCTGGCGCGGATGCCCCGCGCCGGAGCGGCGGTGCTCCTGATGGAGCCGCTGCTGGAGCTGGCTCTGCTGACCGTCACCGCGATCGACCTGAAGAACGGCGCCCCGGCGGACTGGAAGCACGGCCTCGCCGCCGTCTACATCGGCTACACCGTCGCCTACGGCCACTACACGATCAACTGGATCGACGGCCACTTCTCGCACCGCTTCGCCGGCGGCCCGCCCCCGGTCAAGCCCCCGCGCTACGGCATCGCCCGCGCCCGGCACGAGGGAAAGCTGTGGCTGCGTACGGTGCTGATGGTGGCCGTCGCGGCGGCCCTGCTCCAGACAGCCATCTGGTACGTCGGCGACGACGGCGACAGCGCCTCCCTGCGCGACTGGCAGTTCACCGCGCTGCGGATCCTCGCCATCCACGGCGTCATCGCCGCCACGTACCTCATCTGGCAGAAGAAGGACCCGTCCGGGGCCACGGCGACCGCGGCCCCGGACGGGTCACGGGAGAGGACGCCGGCTCCCTAGCGCTCGCCGCCGGGCACCCACAGCACGTCCCCGACCTCCTTGTTGGCCGTGCGCGCCAGAATGAACAGGAGGTCGGAGAGCCGGTTGAGATAGGTGGCCGTCAGCGGATTCATCGTCTCGCCGTGCTCCTCGAACGCCGCCCAGGTGGAGCGCTCGGCGCGGCGTACCACCGTGCAGGCCTGGTGGAGCAGCGCGGCGCCGGCCGTGCCGCCGGGGAGGATGAAGCTGCGCAGCTTCTCCAGGTCGGCCAGGAAGCGGTCGCAGTCGGCCTCCAGCTTGTCGACATAGGCCTGTTCGACGCGCAGCGGCGGAAACTCCGGGTTCTCCACCACCGGCGTCGACAGGTCGGCACCGACATCGAAGAGGTCGTTCTGTACGCGCAGCAGCACCGTGGCGACCTCGCCCGGGAGGCCCCCGAGGGCGAGCGCCACCCCGATGGCGGCGTTGGCCTCGTTGGCGTCCGCGTAGGCCGAGATCCGCGAATCGGTCTTGGCGGTCCGGCTCATGTCGCCGAGGGCGGTGGTGCCCTTGTCGCCGGTGCGGGTGTAGATGCGCGTCAGATTCACCATGTGGGCGAGCCTACGCCGCGGCCCTGCGGAACGCCCGGCTGCCCACGGCCGTCGCCAGCGCCACGAAGGCGAGGGCGACGAGGACGCCGTAGAGCATGGCGGGGGAGGCGTACGCGCCGGTGAACGCCGCCCGGACCGCATCGACGAGGTAGCGGAACGGCATGAAGTGCGAGGCGACATCGAGCCACTTGGGCCCCAGCGTCATCGGCAGCATCAGCCCGGACAGCAGCATCGAGGGCAGCGTGACGGCATTGATGACCGGGCCGAATTCCTGCGGGGCGTTCACCTTCAGCGCCAGCGCGTACGACAGCGACGCCAGCGCCACGGTCAGTACGGCGACGAAGCCGAAGCCGATGAGGATGCCGCCCAGCGGCGCGCGCAGGCCCATGACCAGCGCCGCCAGCACCAGCAGCACGGCCTGGAAGACGAACAGGGCGGCATCGCGCAGCACCCGTCCCAGCAGCAGCGCCGACCGGCTCACCGGAGTCACCCGCATCCGCTCCACGACCCCGAGCTGTTTCTCCACGATGATGCCGAAGCCGCAGAACGCGGCCCCGAACAGCGAGAGCTGGAGCAGCAGTCCGGGCACCAGCACCTGCCACGAGCTGCCATGAACTCCGGACGGTGACAGCGGCAGACCGGTCAGCAGCGGGCCGAAGAAGAGCAGGTACAGCAGCGGCATGACGATGCCGAAGAGCATCTGGAGCCGGGAGCGCAGGGTCTGGCGGGCGTAGCGCCCGAAGACCAGCGCGGTGTCGGAGAGAAGAGCGGACACGAGGTGCTCCTGAGGTGCGAGGGGTTGGTGTCAGACGGACAGCGGGGCGGGCTGTTCGGCGGCCTTGGGGCCGCGCCCGGTGATGGCGAGGAAGGCGTCCTGGAGGGAGGCGTCGGGCGAGCCGGCGTGGGCGCGTTTGAGGGCGTCCGGGGTGCCCTCGGCGACGACCGCCCCCTTGTCGACGATCACCAGCCGGTCGGCCAGCGCATCGGCCTCGTCGAGGTAGTGGGTGGTCAGAAAGACGGTGGTGCCGTGCTCGGCGCGGATACGGCGGACCAGGTCCCACAGGTCGGCGCGGCTGCCGGGGTCGAGACCGGTGGTCGGTTCGTCGAGGAAGAGCACCAGGGGGCGGTGCGTGAGGCCCATCGCGAGGTCCAGCCGCCGGCGCTGGCCGCCGGAGAGCGTGGCGGTCTTGCGGTCCATCAGCTCGGTCAGGCCCAGGTCGGCGGCCAGTTCCTCGCTGCGGGCGTGCGCCTCGGGCTTGGTCAGGCGGTAGAGGCGGGCCTGGGTGACCAGCTCCTCGCGCACCGAGACCTGAGGGTCGACGCCGCCGGACTGGGCGACGTACCCGCAGGCGCGGCGCACGCCTGCGGGATCGCGGGCCAGGTCGCAGCCCGCGACGGTCGCGCTGCCGCCGGTGGGCGCCAGCAGCGTGGTGAGCATGCGCAGGGTGGTGGTCTTGCCCGCTCCGTTGGGGCCGAGGAAACCGAGGATCTCGCCGCGGCCGACGGTGAGGTCGATGCCGCGTACGGCCTCTACGGGGCCGCGTTTGGTGGTGAAGGTCCGGGCGAGTCCGGACGTGCTGATGACTGGCATGACGGACAGAGAAACAGAGTCTCCCCAAAATTGCAATGCCTCCAAAATTTCACCGAGCCCAGTGAAAGGTAGGGTGAGGGCATGGCAGAGGGGCTCAGGGAGCGCAAGAAGCGGCAGACGCGTCAGTACATCTCGGACGTGGCCACCGGCCTCTTCCTGGAACGCGGCTTCGACGCGGTGACCATCGCGGAGATCGCCGACGCGGCGAACGTCTCCGTCAACACCGTTTACAACTACTTCCCCGCCAAGGAAGACCTGTTCCTCGACCGGAGCACGGGGCTGATCGACCGGCTGTCACGGTTCGTCCGGGCCCGCAACGAGGGCGAGTCGGCCGCCGCCGCCGTACTGCGCGAACTGCGCGAAGAAGTGGTGAGCGTCTCGCCCAAGGTGGGGCTCATCGAGGGGTACGACCGCTTCATGAAGGTCGTTCACGGCTCCGCGAACCTTCAGGCCCGCATGTGGGACCTCCAGCGGGAGCAGCACGACAACCTCGAGGCCACCCTCCGCCAGGAGACCGGCGCCCCGGCCGATGACCCGATGCCCGGTCTGATGGCCGGCCAGATCAACTGGGTCCACCAGACCTTGATGACCGCCATCACCCGCGAGATGATCGCCGGCCGCAAGCCCGCGGCCGTCTCCCGCGAGGCCCTCGCCCTGCTCGACGAGGTGGAGGACATGCTGAGCGAAAAGGTCCTCAACTACGCCGTACGGGTGGCCGACTGACGTCTTGCGCGCCGTTGCGGGCTCCCGCCGGTGTGACGTCCGTCATGGAAAACGTGCGCTGCGGCGCGGAGTGCCTCGTTGAGGGGCGGTGGTCGGGTGACGGGCGGGCGTGACGCGCATCTCTAACGCACCAAAGGATCGCTCACGACCGCTAACGTCGCCTTGAGAGTGTCGTAGAGCCGTCAAGTGCACAGGGTGTTAGGGGACAGCAGTGGCAAGGAAGCTCGCCGTCATCGGGGCCGGACTCATGGGGTCCGGTATCGCGCAGGTCTCCGCCCAGGCGGGGTGGGACGTCGTCCTCCGCGATGTGACGGACGAGGCGCTGGCCCGCGGCAAGGGCGGCATCGAGGCCTCGTACGAGAAGTTCGTCACCAAGGGCAAGCTGGAGGCGGCGGCCGCCGAGCAGGCGCTGGCCCGGATCACCACCACGACCGACCTGGAAGCCGTCGCCGACGCCGATATCGTTGTCGAGGCGGTCTTCGAGAAGATCGAGGTCAAGCGGGAGATCTTCCAGTCCCTGGACAAGCTCGCCAAGGACGAGGCGGTGCTCGCCTCCAACACCTCCGCCATCCCGATCACCAAGATCGCCGCGGCCACCTCCCGCCCCGAGCGGGTCGTGGGGACGCACTTCTTCTCCCCGGTGCCGATGATGCAGCTGTGCGAGCTGGTGCGCGGCTACAAGACCAGCGACGAAACGCTCGCCACCGCACGGGAATTCGCCGAGTCGGTCGGCAAGACCTGCATCGTCGTCAACCGCGACGTCGCCGGCTTCGTCACCACCCGGCTGATCTCCGCGCTGGTCGTCGAGGCGGCCAAGCTGTACGAGTCCGGCGTGGCCACCGCCGAGGACATCGACATCGCCTGCAAGCTGGGCTTCGGCCACGCCATGGGACCGCTGGCCACCGCCGACCTGACGGGCGTCGACATCCTGATGCACGCCACCGACAACATCTACACCGAGTCCCAGGACGAGAAGTTCGCGCCGCCGGAGATCATGCGGCGCATGGTGGATGCGGGCGATATCGGCCGCAAGAGTGGGCAGGGCTTCTACGAGCACTGATACCGCTGAGCCCGCATCAGGGCCCTGGGCCCTGATGCGATCACCCTGCGGGGTGAATTCGGTATCGGTTCGCTTACAAGCGGCAACTTCGCCGCATGAGAGGCAGTCAGTTCTGTAGACGTCAAGGGAAGCAGGCCCATTGACCAACGGGCCCATCCATCGGGGAGCGCATATGCACATCAGGGGCGATCACGTCGAGCTGGTCGTCGGGGGCCGCCTCGACGTCCGCAGCGCGGCGGACGCCCGTACGGCCCTGCACACCGCCGTCGACTCCGGTCATGGCGATCTCGTACTGGATCTGACCGAGCTGGATTCCTGGGACGCCACCGGCCTCGGCGTGATCATGGGTGCGCACCGTCGCGCGGGCCGGGTCAACCGCCGGCTGGTGCTGCGCGGCGTGCCGCCCCAGATGCAGCGCCTTCTGGTCGCCACCCGCCTGCACCGCATCCTCGCCATCGAGGGCGGCATCGAAGCGGAATCGCTTCCTCGCGTGTGAGGTACGGATCGTGAGGTACCGCGTGTGAGGTACCGCGGTGCGGCCGCCGCGCGTGAAGGCGCCGGGTGCGAGGCCGCGCGGGAGAGGCCGCGGGGCAGGCGCCGCGACGGGGCAAAAGCCGTGAAGGCGGAGGGCCCGGCAGCAACGGAACGTTCGGCGCTTTCCGTGCAGTCTCCGGCCCCAGCGATACGCCGCTCCGCGCCCCGGGGCTAAGGTGCGGTTGCCCGTCGTATGCCTACATGGCGGTGGGCACCGGACCAGACCAGACGCCACGGCCAGGAGATCCCGGCCGCAGCCGGGGGGTGCGAACGGCCGGAAGAGCAGTCGGGCACGCCAGATCTGGGAGCTTGCAGCATGGACCCGAACACGAACCGGGGACCTGAGGAGTACGCCGAACAGGGCCACCCTGCCGAGGCGCCGACACCCCCGTTCGGCACCCCGCAGGACGGCTCCGGTGGCCAGGCCCGCGTCGTACGGCTCGTCTCAGGCGGCTACCTCGTCACCGTCAACCCCATTGACGGCAGCGAGATAGAGCCCTGCCCGCCCGGAGAGCGCCCGGCCGTCCCCGGCAAGCTCCGGCCCGAGGAACGCGCCGAGGCCGCCCGCGCCGCCGCGCCCCCGCTGCCCTCCGGCCCGCCCGCGTTCGCCGGGCACGAGGCCGTCCTCGAAGAGCGGTCCGAAGAGACCGAGCGCCTGGTACGGCTGCTCTCCCGCGGCCGCTCCGTACGCGTCACCGGCCCCTCCGGATCGGGCCGCACCCGGCTGCTGGACGCCGTCGCCGCCGCCTGCAAAGACCTCGCCCCCGACGGCGTCATCCGGCTCTCCGGCTACCGCCGCACCCCCACCGACGTGCTGTACGCGCTGTTCGGCGCCGTCTACCGCGCCCCGCAGCACCGCCCCGACCGCCCGGAACTGCTGCGCCGGCTCGGTGCCATCGGCGCGATCGTCGTCCTGGACGACCTGGAGTTCGGCGGCACCGCGCTCGACGAGCTGCTCGACGCCACCCCCGAGTGCGCCTTCCTGATCAGCGCCACCCCCGGCGTCCCGGCCCCCAGCGCCGGCTCCCCCCTCGAAGAGGTCTTCCTCGGCGGGGTCGGCCGCAGCGCCTGCGTGCGGATGCTGGAGCGCGCCGTCGACAGGACGCTCACCCCCGACGAGGAGGCCTGGGCCGCGGACCTGTGGTTCGAGTCCGAGGGGCTGCCGCTGCGGTTCGTCCAGGCCGCGGCGCTGCTGCGGCGGCGCGACCGGGTCCTTTCCGAGGCGGCGCCCACCGGCGCCGAAACCGACGGCCCGGACGCCGCCGACGCCACCCTTGACGAAACCGCCGACTCCGACGGGCACCCCGACGGCCCGCTGCCCACGCTCGGCGAGGCCGCCTCGCCGGTCCCGCTGCTGGCCGCCAGGCTCGGCGCCGCCGCCCAGGAGACGCTGCGCTTCGCTGTCGCGCTCGGCGGCGAGCTGCCGCACCAGGCGCATCTGCCCGCGCTCACCGAGGACACCCACGCGGACGCCGTCCTCGGCGATCTGCTGGGCAGCGGACTGATCTCCCCGGCCGGGTCGCACTACCGGCTGGCCGCGACCGTCCAGGACCAGCTGGCGGCCGTCGGCTACGCCGAGGACGCCGCCGCCCGCGCACACACCGCCGCCCAGCACTACTCCTGGTGGGCCGGCCACCCCTCGGTCTCCCCCGAGCGGGTCGCCGCGGAGGCGGATGCGGTGCTGGCCGCGATGGGCGTGCTGACCGCCAGCCGGGAGAGCGGCCACGCCAGCTCGGCCGTGCTGCTCGCCCGGACGGCCGCGCCCGCGTTCGCCGCGTCGCTGCACTGGAGCGCCTGGGAGCGCAGCCTGCGGCACGGCCAGGAGGCCGCGCGGCGGGCCGGTGAGGTCGCCGAGGAGGCCTACTTCCACCATGAGCTGGGCGTGCTGGCGCTGTGCACCGGCAGCCTGGACCGGGCGCGGGCCGAGCTGGAGGCGTCCATCGGGCTGCGCGGGGTGCTCTCCGACCGCCGGGGCGCGGTCGCCGGGCGACGTGCGCTGGCGCTGGTCAGCGACCGCTCGCGGGCCGATTCGGCGGCCGCCGACACGACCGTCCTCAAGCCCGTCGGGACCGCAGGAACCAAGGCCGCCGGAACGAGGCCCGGCGCGGCCGCGAAGGCCTCCGGCGTACGCGCCGAGGAGCCGGCCGCGCCGTCGCCCGATGCCGTATCGACGGCCAAGCTGCGCCTCCCGCGCGCCGAGGGGACCGCCGCCACGGTCGTCGCCCGGGGCGCGGCGAGCACCGAGGCCACCACCGCCCTGTCTGCCGCCGGCGGCGCCGGCAAGCGGACGACCCGGCGCAACCTCGTCGCCGCGGGAGCCGGCGCCCTGCTGGTGGCCGTGCTCGGCACCGTCGTCACGCTCGGGATGACCTCCGACGAGGATTCCAAGGGCGGCGACCACGTCACCTCGGAGCAGACCACCCCGGACGGCGAGAACCCGGAGCTGCCGACCGCGGACCCCGGCACGGGCTCGGACCTGCCGTCCTCCGGCCCCGGTACGTCCACGCCCGCCAACGCCGGCCACCCGGGCAGCCCGTCCGCGTCGGCGAGCGACCCCGCCACCAGCCAGGCACCCTCCGACCCCAGCACCCATCCGTCGGACGACCCCACCACCGGACCGACCCGGCCCACCGGCGGCCCCACCACGCCCACGGGCAGGCCGACCGCGCCGACCCACAAGCCCACCAACAAGCCGACCCCGACGCCGACCCAGGACCCCACCGACGAGCCGACGGAGCCGACGCCGACCCAGGACCCCACGGACAAGCCGACGACGCAGAGCCCCTCCGGGACCACCGGCTCGGGCACCAGCCCGTCGGGGACGAGCCCCGACTCGGCGTCCGCGTCCGCCGCGGGGCCGTCCGCCTCCGGCTCCGGTACGCCGGCAAGCCCGCAGAGCGGCAGCCCGTCGAACACCGAGAGCGCATCCACCGCCTGACGAGAGAAAGCCCGGGCCCCGGTAGGCCGGGTCCCGGGCTCTCCGTGGAGCGGCGGCGCGCTAGAACAGCCGCAGCTTGTCGTCCTCGATGCCGCGCAGGCCGTCGTAGTCCAGGACGACGCAGCCGATGCCGCGGTCGGTGGCCAGTACGCGTGCCTGGGGCTTGATTTCCTGGGCCGCGAAGATGCCCTTCACGGGAGCCAGGTGCGGGTCGCGGTTGAGGAGTTCGAGATAGCGCGTGAGCTGCTCGACACCGTCGATCTCGCCCCGCCGTTTGATCTCCACGGCAACGGTCTGGCCGTCCGCGTCGCGGCACAAGATATCCACGGGGCCAATGGCAGTGGGGTATTCACGCCGAATCAGGGAGTAGCCCTCACCAAGGGTCTCGATCCGGTCGGCGAGCAGCTCCTGAAGATGGGCCTCCACACCGTCCTTGATGAGGCCGGGGTCGACGCCGAGCTCGTGCGAGGAGTCGTGGAGGACCTCCTCCAGGGTGATGATGAGCTTCTCGCCACCCTTGTTCTCCACCGTCCATACATCGCCGTCACCCTCCTTGAGGGAGCAGGGCGGGGACATCCAGTTGAGGGGTTTGTAGGCCCGGTCGTCCGCGTGAATGGAGACGGAGCCGTCCGCTTTCACCAGGATGAGGCGGGGGGCCGAGGGGAGGTGGGCAGTGAGCCGGCCGGCGTAGTCCACGGAGCAGCGGGCGATGACGAGACGCATGGTGCGAAACGCTACTCGACCGGGGGCCGCCCGCGCGATTCGCCCTTGGGGCACGGTCCCTTTACGGGGGAAATCCCCGCACCCCCGGCGCTCGCCTTTGGCCGGTTGTATGTGCAATCTCCTGGTGCGGGCCTCTTGCGCGGCATACCGTTGAAGCGGGGGGTTGTGAGGCGAACACGCTCCGTCGCGGAACCCCTTGTCCCGTCCCTAGGCCCCGTCCGTCCCGGCGGGGCCGCGAGAGGAGAACCTCATGTCGCTCGACGTCTCACCGGCCCTCCTCGAACAGGCCGAGCGAGGCGAGGTCGACGAAGCCGCATTTGTCGACTGCGTCCGGAACTCCCTGCCCTATGCATGGGGGATGATCAGCTCACTGGTGGCCCAGCTGAAGGTGGACGGCGGTCAGTTCGCCGACAACCAGACGCCGCCGCCGGACGAGCAGGCGCGCGGCCAGCTGCTGCGCGCGCTGGCGAGTGACGCCATCCGCGGAGCGCTGGAGCGCCACTTCGGTGTGCGCCTGGCTTTTCAGAACTGCCACCGGGTCGCGGTCTTCCCGCTCGACCCGGCCGTGGACGACCGCCTGGCCAAGTTCACCTCGATCCGGGGTCAGCTGCTGAACCAGTCGCCGGAACTGCGCGACTGCTGATCGGAGTTGCTGCCGCTGCTCAGCACGTGGGGGGCGCGCACCGTGCCCATGCGCCAGCGGCAGCACCACCGAACGACGGCATGGCCTCCCCGGAAGTACGGCGCCTCGCATGACCACAGGACAGCACGCCGGGGGAAACCCGCGCGCCGCTCCGCCCCGTCCGGCGGAGTCACCCCAGCTGCGGAAGGACCTCCGCGCCGAGCCGGCGGACGTTTTCCTCGGTGGCGGCGAGATCGCCGGAGCCCTCGACGAGCAGCGCGAACCGCTTGATGCCCGTACGCTCCGCCGACGCCGCCAGCCGGTCCGCGCACAGCCGCGGCGGGCCGACCGGATGCAGCCCGCACAGCAGCTCCGTATACGCCAGCGGATCCCGCATGGCCCGGTAGCGGCCGTCGACCGTGACATGCGCGCCCAGCCCCTGCCGCAGCCAGCCGGGCATCGCCTTCGTCAGGGTCTCCTCGGCATCCCGCCGGGCATCGGCGATCTGCACCACACCCGCCGACACATGCTCGGCCGCGGCCACTTCGTCTCCGTCGCGCCCGGCCTCCCGCGCGGCCGACCGCCACAGCGCGACCATGTCCGCCTTCTCCTCGTCACCGCAGTGCATCCCGAGCAGCATCGGCAGCCCGCGCTCGGCGGCGAGACGTACGGAGGCGGGGGATGTGCAGGCGACGACCACGGGCGGCCCGGACGCGGTGCCGTCCGGATCGGTCAGCGCCTCGTCCGGCCGGGGGACCACAGCCACCTCCCGGAAGGCATAGCGCTCACCGGCCGCCCCGACGCGCGGCTCGCGCAGCCAGCGCAGCAGCAGATCGAGCGACTCCGGGAAGCCGTGGTCGTACGCGGCCAGTCCGGCGCCGAAGACCTCGAGATCCACCCAGGGGCCGCCCCGGCCGACGCCGAGCGTGAACCGCCCCTCGGAGGCGAGATGCAGCAGCGCCGCCTGCTCACCGAGCGCCACCGGATGCTGGGTCGGCAGCACACTCACCGCCGTGCCGACCCCGATCCGCTGGGTGCGGCCCAGCAGCAGCGCGGCCAGCGTCACCGCGTTCGGACAGACGCCGTACGGCACGAAGTGGTGTTCCGCCAGCCAGACATCGGCGAGCCCGGCCTCCTCCGCCACCTGTGCGGAGCGCACCGCGCGGTGCAGTGCTTCCCCCTGTCCCTGGCCCGGGAATTGAGCGGCCAGGATGAAAGCTCCAACGCGCATCGCTCTCTGCCTCCTCGCAGCCGACGCGGCTTCCCCCTTACAGGCAACAACGTCTGACACGTGCCAAGGGCACGGCCTGACGGGAAATTTCCCGATGATCGCAGAAACCTGACGGGCGGCGTTCGGGCCTGACCGGGCCGCGTACGCTGGTGACAACCTCCCCCCGCGCTCGACTCCGCTCGCCCGTGGGGACCCCCATCCCTGCAGATTGCCCGAGGTGCTCAGTGTCCCCGCGTCGAAACCGCCAGCGCGGCGGTGCGAAGCCCACCGACCGCACGGGCGGTGACCGCTACGGCCTGGAACAGACCGAGGAATGGCGCGGCGAGGACTGGACGGTGCGGCAGGTCGGGGGCGGTGGCGCGGCCAAGCACTACCGCTGTCCCGGCTGCGACCAGGAGATCCCGCCCGGCGTGCCGCATATCGTCGCCTGGCCGCAGCAGGGCGACGTCGACGACCGCCGGCACTGGCACAAGGCCTGCTGGAACGCACGGGACCGCCGGAGCGCGCGGCTCCAGCGGTCCCGTAATGCGCCGAGGTACTGAGTCCTCCAGGAACTACACGTCGCGCTTTTCCTGGACGACGAAGGCGGCGCCCAGCACGACGACGGTGACGCCGGCGAGGATCAGCAGCGGATTCCAGCCCTGCGGGCCGGAGCTTCCGAGGAACGGAATGCCGTACAGCGTCGCCAGGGAGTTGGGGACCGAGTAGTTGATCAGCGCCTCGGTGAGCCATTTGAGGCTGCTCGCGCCGAGCATGAACACCGCGAGCAGCATCGGCAGCAGGACCACGCCGAACATGGCGCTGATGGCACCGGCCGAATGCCGCAGCAGTGAGCCGACCGCAAGGGCCAGCAGGCCGAGCACCGATACGTAGAGGCCGGCGCCCACCGTGCAGCGCAGCCATTCGTCCGTCGTCGGCTGCCGCCCGTCCACCATCCCGGACATGACGAGCGTGACGACCGTGGTGGAGAGCGTGGTGATCACAAAGGAGAGCAGGAAGAAGACGATCACCTTGGCCGTGAGCACCCGGGCCCGGCTGGGGCAGGCGGTCATGGTCGTGCGGATCATCCCCGTCCCGTACTCGGAGGAGATCACCAGGACGCCGAGCGGAATGATGCACAGGGTGCCCAGCATGACGCTGAAGAACCCGAAGGAGACTCGGGGGTCGACGGAGTGGCCCGCCATGGCGAGGGCGGTGAGCAGGCCGATGCCGAGGATCAGCAGGACCATCACGCCCAGCGTCCAGATCGTCGAGCGCACCGAGCGGATCTTCGTCCACTCGGAGGCCAGGGCGTGGCCGAGGTGGGTGTTGTTCACCGGGATCGGGGAGACGTAACCGGGCTGGCCGCCCTGCCAGTTGGCGGCGGGCTGCGGCTGCGGCGGCTGCTGGGGGTGACCCTGCTGGGGGTGGCCCTGCGGGGGGACCGGCGGGTAGCCGGGCTGTGCCTGCGGCTGCGGCTGTGCCTGCGGCTGGGGAGCCGGGGCGGTCTGGGCCTGGAGCATCATCGTGCCCGCGTCCTTGCCGGGGCCGTGTGCCGCGAGGGGCTGGGGCTCCGGGTGCGCCTGGGGCAGCGGCTGCTGGGCCTGCAGCATCATCGTGCCCGCTTCCTTGGCGAGCGAGGGGCCGGGCGCGGGCTGCTGCTGCGGCGGCTGCTGCGCCTGGAGCATCATCGTGCCGGCCTCTTGCGCGGGCGGCGCCGGCGGCGCGGGAGGCGCGGGCGGGCCCGGCTGTGGGGCGGCGGCCGGCGGCATCGGCGGCGCCGCCGGTACCGGCTGCTCGTGCGAGCCGGTGTCGTGCGGTCCGCGCTCAGGCTGCGGCTGGGGCTGCGGCTGCTGAGGGCTGGTCATCGGGCGTCCTCGTTCTGCGGCGTGGGCATGGCGGTGGGGGCGGCCGGCGGCATGGGCGCGGCGGGCTGCGGCGGCTGCCCGTACGGGTGGGGTGCGCCGTACTGCTCGGGTGCGGGTGCCCCGTACGGGTGACTCGGAACCTGCCCCGGAGGCGGGTATCCGGGCCCCGGAGCGGCCGGCGGCTGCTGCGCGTACGGCGCCTGGCCGCCGTACGGCGGCGGCTGGACCTGGCCGGGCGCATATCCAGCCGGCATCTGCTGGAGGCCCGCCCGCGGATCGTGCGTCGAGCGGTAGTCCACGGCGCCCTGGGTGAGTCGCATGTACGCCTCCTCCAGCGAGGCCTGGTGCGGCGACAGCTCCCACAGCCGGACATCGGCCTCGTGCGCGAGATCGCTGATCCGGGGGAGCGGCAGCCCGGTCACCTTCAGCGCGCCGTCCGGCTCGGGCTCGACCCGGGCGCCCGCCTCATCGAGCGCCGACGTCAGCTTCTCGCGCTGCTCGGGCGCGGTGTCCGGGGTGCGTACCCGGGCGAAGTCGGCGGAGTTGGCCGAAATGAAGTCCTTGACGGGCATATCGGCGAGCAGCTGGCCACGGCCGATGACGATCAAGTGCTCGGCGGTGAGCGCCATTTCGCTCATCAGGTGGGAGGAGACGAAGACCGTACGGCCCTCGGCCGCCAGCTGCTTCATCAGATTGCGCACCCACAGGATGCCCTCGGGGTCGAGGCCGTTGACCGGCTCGTCGAAGAGCAGCACCTGCGGGTCGCCGAGCAGCGCCGCCGCGATGCCCAGCCGCTGGCCCATACCCAGCGAGAAGCCCTTGGAGCGCCGCGAGGCCACCTGCTGGAGGCCGACCACGCCCAGCACCTCGTCCACCCGGCGGGCCGGTATGCCGGAGAGCTGGGCCAGCGAAAGCAGATGCTGGCGCGCGCTGCGGCCGCCGTGCACGGCCTTCGCGTCCAGCAGCGCGCCCACCTGGCGGGGCGCGTTGGGGAGCTTGCGGAAGGGGCGACCGGAGATGGTGGCGTGCCCCGAGGTCGGTGTGTCCAGTCCCAGAATCATCCGCATCGTCGTCGACTTGCCGGAGCCGTTGGGCCCCAGGAAGCCGGTGACCGTTCCCGGCCGTACCTGGAAGGACAGGTTGTGCACGGCCGTCTTGGCGCCGTAGCGCTTCGTCAGGCCGACTGCCTCGATCATTCTCCGCCCCTTGCGTGGTGGTCGGGGCAGAGGCGCCCTCGTACCCCCGTGAGGGGTATGAGGCTATCGGGACGTTGACGGTTCCCGTCAATCTTGGTGGGCTGCGGCACTCTCCGGGCGGGCGCGGCCGTGAAGCGCGCTAGGCATCGCGTCTCTTGAGGAGGACGAAGCCGCCCGCGAGCGCCGCCAGCGTCCAGGCGATCATGATGCCGAGGCCGCCCCAGGGGCCGTACGGGAGGTCGTCGCCGGCTCGCGGGACGACCTGCATGATCTTCTGGCCGGCCTGGTCGGGGAGGTAGCGGCCGAGTTTCCGGGTGGCCGAGACATTGCCGAGGATGTTGGAGATCAGGAAGAAGAAGGGCATGAGGATGCCCAGCGAGAGCATGGGGCTGCGGAGCATCACGGCGACGCCCATGGAGAACAGCGCGATAAGGGTCATATAGAGGCCGCCGCCGATCACGGCGCGCAGCACCCCGGGATCGGTGAGCTGCGCCCGGTGCTCGCCCAGGGCGGCCTGGCCGGCGAAGAACGTCGCAAAGCTCGTCGCCAGGCCGACGACGAAGACCAGCGCGGTGGCCACCAGCAGCTTGCAGAAGAGGAAGGTGGTGCGCTGCGGTACGGCGGCGAGCGAGGCCCGGATCATGCCGGTGCTGTACTCGTTGGAGACCACCAGCACCCCGAAGACGATCATCGCGAGCTGGCCCAGGCCCATCCCGGCGAAGCTGATGTTGGTGGGGTCGAAGGTGACCCGGGCGCCGGCCGACATCGAGTGGAAGTCGTTCCTGGCGAGAATGCAGATCAGCACGCCCAGCGCGATGGTGACCACCACGGCGATGCCCAGCGTCCACACCGTCGAGCGTACCGATCTGATCTTGGTCCATTCCGAGCGCAGCACCTGCGTGACCGCCGCCATCAGCTTCCCTTCTTCTGCCCGCGTTTCTGCCAGTCCGCGCCCCAGCCCTCCGGCCGCACCGGCGACCCGTCCACGGGCCGCGGCCGCACCCCCGCCGGCCGGTCGTCGTGCGCGTGATACTCCACCGACTCGGCGGTGAGCTTCATGAAGGCCTCCTCCAGCGACGCCTGCTGGGGGCTCAGCTCATGCAGGACGAGCTGATGCCGGGCGGCCATCTCGCCCAGCCGGGCCGCCGGCACCCCGTCGATCTCCAGCGAGCCGTTGCCGACCTCCACCGCGTCGATGCCCTCGGCATGCAGCAGATCGAGGAGCTTTTGCTGCTCGGGGGAGCGCAGCCGGACGTAGGAGCGTGAGTTCTCCCGGATGAACTCGGCCATCGAGGTGTCCGCCATCAGACGGCCCTGGCCGATCACGATCAGATGGTCGGCCGTGAGCGCCATTTCGCTCATCAGGTGGGAGGAGACGAAGACCGTACGGCCCTGCGCCGCGAGGTTCTTCATGAGGTTGCGGATCCAGTGGATGCCCTCGGGGTCGAGACCGTTGACCGGCTCGTCGAACATCAGGATCTCGGGGTCGCCGAGCAGCGCCGCCGCGATCCCCAGCCGCTGGCCCATGCCGAGCGAGAAGCCCTTGGAGCGCTTCCCGGCGACCGAGGTCAACCCGACCGTGTCCAGCACCTCGGCGACCCGGCCGCGCGGAATGCCGTTGCTCTGCGCCAGGCAGAGCAGATGGTTGTACGCGCTCCGGCCGCCGTGCACCGCCTTGGCGTCCAGCAGCGCGCCGATGTACGTCAGCGGGTCCTTCAGCTGGCGGTAGTGCTTGCCGTCGATGCGGACCGTGCCCTCGGTCGGATTGTCCAGATCGAGCATCATCCGCATGGTCGTGGACTTGCCCGCGCCGTTGGGACCGAGGAAGCCGGTGACGATGCCGGGCCGCACCGTGCAGGTGAGGTGGTCCACCGCAAGCGTGTCGCCGTAGTGCTTGGTCAGCCCCTCGAGCTCGATCATGTACAGCACGCTAGGGGCGCCCCGGGGGCCTCGCCAGCGGACGCGGCGCCCCGTCACACGACCGCGCCCCCCTACCGCCGCAGTGGCGGTACGGGGGCGCGGGAAGCCGGGCAGGGCCTGCCGGGCGTCAGCGGGTCTGCTGGGCGGGGACGCCCCGGGAGATGGACTCCTCCTCGCCGGGGGCGCCGGCCGCGGCCACCGCCGCGCCGGTCAGCGTCGCCAGCATCTCGCGGACGTTGGTCAGCTGCGCGTTGATGGAGTCGCGACGGTTGGTCAGCGCCGCCAGCTCGCGCTCCGATTCGCTGCGGATGCGGTCCGCCTTGGCGTTGGCGTCCGCCACGATGTCCTCGGCCTGACGCTGGGCCGTCTCGACGGTCTGACGGGCGCGGCGCTCGGCGTCGGTGCGGAGCTTCTCGGCCTCCAGGCGGAGCTGCTCGGCGCGGTGCTCGATCTCCGCGAGCCGCTTCTCGGCCTTCGCCTGACGAGAGGCCAGGTCGCGCTCGGACTGCTCGCGGCGCTTGGCGAGGTTCGTCTCGAAGTCGGCGGCCGCCTGGGCGGCCTTGGCGCGGGTCTCCTCGAAGAGGGAGTCGGCTTCTTCGCGCTTGGACTGGGCGTCCTTCTGCGCCTCGGCCCGCAGCGTGGACGCCTCGCCCTTGGCCTTCTCGACGATCCGGGCGCCCTCGTCCTCCGCCTTCGCCTTGCGCTCGGCGGCGAACGACTCGGCGTCGTTACGGACCTGCTGGGCGGCCGACTCGGCCAGCTCGCGGTGCTGCTCGGCGGCCCGGCGGGCCTCCTCGCGCAGGTCCTTGGCCTCCTCCTCGGCGAGGCGGAGGATCTTCTCGACCCGCGCACCGAGACCTGCGTAGGACGGTTCGGCGTCGTTGACCTGAGCCTGGGCGTTCTGCGTCTCGAGGTGCAGCTCCTCGATCCGCTTTTCCAGCGACGTGATGCGGGCCAGCGCGCTGTCGCGGTCGGCGACGAGCTTGGTAATGCGGTCGTCCACCTGACCGCGGTCGTACCCACGCCGCACGAGCTCGAAGCCGAAGGGGGAGGATGTGTCGCTCATGGGGTTCCTGTCGAAAGAGACCGGTGAGGTGATAAGGGAATCCTAGGGGTCTTAACGGCGTGTCATCGAGTCATTGCGCGTTTGAAGTGGAGAATGACCCCTCATTTGAGTGGCTACCCTTCAGACTGCTTGCCACTCGAACGAGTTGCGCCCGCCGCCGCAGACGCCTTGACGCCCCCCTTGCCCTCCGCGCCGCCGGCGGGCGCCTCGAAGGACTCCAGCGCTACCAATACGTCCTGAACGCGGGAGATTTCGGCGTTGATGTCCTCCCGCCGGCGCACCAGAAGCTCCAGCTCTCGCTTGCCCTCGTCCACGATCCGGGTGGCCTCGGCCTCCGCCTCGGTGTGCATCCGCTCGGCGTTGCGCACCGCTTCGGCCTTTTTGTTCTCGGCCTCCTTGATCAGACCCTCGGCCTTCTTCACCGCCGAGATCCGCACCTTGCTCGCCTCGCTGTTCGCGTCCGACAGCAGCTGGTCGGCCTTGTCCTTGGCCTCCACCTGCTGCGCGGTGGCCTGCGCGATGAGCTTGTCGACCCGCTCGCCGGCGTTCTTCATCGCCTCCGCCGACTCCCGGCGCGCCCGGTCGTGCAGCTCCTCGACCTCGCCCTCGACCCGCACCCGCAGCTCCTCGGCGCGGTCCCGTATGGCGGTGGCGTCCCCGCGGGCCTCTTCCAGCAGGGTGTTGGCGTCCGTACGGGCCTTCTCCACCCGCGTATTGCCCTCGGCCGTCGCCTCCGTGACGAGCCGGTCGGCCTCCTTGCGGGCCGCCCCCACCATCGTGTCGGCCTGCTCCTCGGCGGCGGTGGCCGTCTTGAGGGCCTCCTCCTGGGCCTTGGCGATGAGCTGGTCGGCCTGCTCGGCGGCGTCCCCGCGGCGCTTGGCGGCGTCCTTGCGTGCCTCGTCCAGCAGCCGGTCCGACTCCGCCTGGGCCTCGGTCCGCAGCCGCTCCGCCTCGGCCTCGGCGTCCTCCTTGACCTTTGCGGATTCGTTACGGGTGCGATTGGCGTGCTCCTGCGCGGCGGTGACCGTCTCGGCCGCGTCCGCCCGCAGCCGGTCCGCCTCCGCGGTGGCCGCGGCGAGCATCCCCTCCGCCTGCTCGCGGGCCTCCGCCCGGGTACGGTCCGCGTCCCGCTCGGCGGTGGCCGTGGTCTCCGCCGCCTCGGCGCGCAGCCGCTCGGCCTCCGTACCGGCTTCCGAGATCAGCTCGTCGGCCTGCTGCGCGGCGTCCGACCGCGCCTTGTTGGCCGCCTTGCGCGCCTCGTCGCCGGTCTCCTCGGCGTCCGTCCGGGCCTTCTCCAGCACCTCGGCCGCCTCGGTCCGCAGCCGCTCCGCGGCCTCGGACGCCTCGGTGACCATGACGTGCGCCTGCTGCTCGCCCTCCGCGCGCAGCCGGTCGGCGGCCTGCTGGGCCTCCTGGACCATGCGGTGCGCGTCGTCCTGCGCCGAAGACGTCAGCTCGGTGGCCTCGGTGACGATCCGTTCGGCCTCCGTGCGCGCCTCGGTGATCAGCGCGTCGGCCTGCCCGGCGGCGTCCGACCGCATCCGGTTCGCGTCGTCCCGCGCCTCCGCACGGGCCCGCGCCGCGTCCTGCTCCGCGGATGCCAGTGCGTCCGACGCCTCGGTACGCAGCTGCTGCGCCTTCGTCGTGGCGTCGGCGACCAGCTTCTCGGCCTGCCCGGTCGCCTCCGCCAGCAGCCGGTCGGCCTGCTCCGCCGCCTCCGAACGCGCAGTGTTGGCGTCCCGGCGCGCCTCGTCGAGCACCCCGGCGGCCTCGGTACGCAGCCGCTCGGCCTCCTCGAAGGCCTCGGAGACCGTCCGCTCCGCGAGGGACTTCGCGGCCTCGGACGCCTCCTGCGCCTCGCGCCGCACCCGCGCCGCGTCCTCGGAGGCCCGCTCACGCTCTTCGTAGGCGTCCGTGCGGACCCGGTCCGCCTCTTCCTGCGCCTCGTTCTTGGTCCGCTCCGCGGCATGCTCGGCCGCCGACCGCAGCCCGGCGATCTCCTGCTCGGCCTGCTCGTGCAGATCCGCGACCGAGTCCCGCACCTGCTGCGCGGTCTGCTCGGCCGCCGCGACCAGCTCACCGGCGCGCCGGTCCGCCTCCTCGACCAGCCGCTCCGCCTCCGCCTGCGCCTCGCTCACCCGCGTACGGGCGGACGCCAGCAGCTCCTCGGACTGCTCCCGCGCCGCGGTGCGCTCCTGGTGGGCCTCCTCGCGGGCCTCGCCCAGCAGCTGCTCGGCCTCCCGGCGCCGCCGCGCGGCCTCCTCCTGCGCCTCGGCCAGCGCCTGCGCCGCCTCCGTACCCGTGCGCTCCGCGGCCGTCGCCGCCTCCGCGCGCACCCGGTCCGCGGTCTCCTGCGCCTCCGCCTTGAGCCGCTCCGCCTCGGCCGACGCCTCGGCGCGCAGCCGTACGGCCACCGCCTCGGCCTCGGAACGCGCCGTCGACGCGTCCGTGGCCGCCTCGGTGCGCAGCCGCTCGGCCTCCTCCTCGGCCTCCTGCTGGAGCGCGCGGCGGCGGTCGGCGGCCTCCGCCTTGAGCCGGGCCGCCTCCTCCTGCGTCTCCCGGCGCAGCCGCTCGGCCTCCGTGCGCGCCTCGCGCAGCGCGTCCTCGGCGGCGGTGACCCTGCCCTCGGCCTCGGTGTGCAGCCGGTCCAGCTCGG
Organism: Streptomyces sp. NPDC101227; assembly: GCF_044767545.1. NCBI lineage: Bacteria > Bacillati > Actinomycetota > Actinomycetes > Kitasatosporales > Streptomycetaceae > Streptomyces > Streptomyces sp. NPDC101227. The sequence goes on from NZ_JBIWOD010000007.1 coordinate 319,806, forward strand.
ACTGCGCCTCGGCCCGCTTCTCCTCGGCGGCCCGCTCGGCCTCCGCGCGCAGCTCCTGGGCGCTCTCCTCGGCCGTCGTGGTCAGCGTCTCGGCGGCCTGGGTGCCCTCCAGCAGCAGCTGCTCGGCCTCCGAACGGGACCGCTCCAGCGCCTCTTCGGCCTGCCGGCGCAGCGCCGAGGCACGCTCGATGGCCTCGGTCCGTACCCGCTCGCTCTCCGCGACGGCACCCGAACGGGTCTCCTCCGCATCGCCCTTGGCCTTGGCCAGCAGCTCCTCGGCGGTACCGGCCGCCTCCTCGATCTGCGATACGGCCTCGCGGCGGGCCTCGCTGCGGATCCGCTCGCCCTCGGCGACCGCGTCCGCCCGCAGCTGCTCCGCCTCGCCGCGCAGCCGCCGCGCCTCCTCCTGGAGTTCGACGGTCTTGGCGCGGTAGTCCTTGGTGTCGTCCTTCGCCGCGCCCTTCAGCTGCGCCGCGGTGTCATGCGCCTCCTCGCGCAGCCGGTCCGCCTCGGACTCGGCCTCCCGGCGCAGCCGTTCGGCATCCTCGGCCGCGGCCTTGGTGGTGGCCTTGGCGTCCTCCGACGCCTTGGTCAGCACCTCCTCGGCGGTCCGCGCCGCCTTCGCCAGCTGCGCCGCGGAGTCCTCCGCCGCCTTCGACCGCGCGCTCTCCTGCGCCTCGGCGAGCAGCCGCTCGGCCTCCGTACGGGCATCCGCGCGCAGTTGCTCGGCCTCGGCCTTGAGCGCCTCGGCGTCCTTCGTCGCCTCGCCGACCAGCCGCGCGATCTCCGCCTTGGCCGTACGGGTGCGCTGTTCGTTCTCCGACTCGGCGGCCGACAGCCGCTTGCCGGCGGCCTGCTGGGCCTCCTCGACGAGCTTGTCGGCCTCGGCGCGCGCCTCGCGCAGCGCGGTGTCCGCCTCCTGGATCCGCGTCTCGGCGGTGCGGGTCAGCTCCGCGGCCGCCCGGCGCGCCTCCTCCGACTCAGTGCCGGCCGTCGTACGCAGCTGCTCGGCCTGATCGGTCGCTTCCTGGGCCTGGTTGGAGGCGGCGTTCAGCAGCCGTTCGGCGTCCGTGCGCGCCCGGCGCAGGATGGATTCCGCTTCGGCGCGGGCCTCCTCGGCCGAGGTGTCGAGGCGCTCGCGGGCCCGCTCCGCCAGCCGGTGGGCCTCGGCCCGCGCGGACGACAGGGCCTGCTCGGCCTCCGCCCGCGACTCCTCCATGAGGCGGCGGGCCTGCGACTCGGTGCGCGCCCGCAGCTGTTCGGCCCAGGCGACGTTCTCGTTGACATGCGATTCGACGGTCTGGCGGCGCTCGTTGAGCTCCTCGTCGAGGCGCTGCCGGCGGGTGACCGCCTCCGCGTGCAGCTCGGCCTCCAGCCGGGACTGCCGCTCGGCCTGCTCCTGGAGCAGCCGCTGGGTCTGCGACCGCGCCTCGCGCAGCTCGCGCTCGGCGTCCGTGCGCAGCTGGTCCGCCTGGATCTGCGCATTGCGCAGCAGCTGTTCGGCCTGGTGGCTGATGTTGTCGTAGGCAGGGCGGGCCGCGAGGTTGCGGCGCGCCTCGTGCAGCTTGGCGCGCAACACCTCGACCTGGTAGCCGAGGTCGTCGGCGTGCTGGACGGCCTTGTCCCGCTCGGTCTTCAGCCGCTCCATCTCGGCCTCGAACTGCGAGAGGTGGTCGTCAGCCTCGTAGCGGTCGTTGCCCCGCACTGCGCGGTCCCATCCGTCCCCTGGTCATGGTGGCGGCCGACTCCGTCCTGCGGTTGCTCGTCCCGTACACGTCACGTCGTACCGGACTCGCGCCCATCGGAGCTGACCCTTCCGAAGAAATGGTGTCAGATCATCGGCAGAGTATGGACCGAGCCCCACTCCCGTACCCCGGCCGAAGGTGCACTCTACCGGCCGGGGAACGTATAGGTCAGTGGTCCGCCGGGGAGGAGGGCGCGGCGGTGACGAGTTCGGTCAGCACACCATGGCAGTCCTTGGGGTGCAGAAAGGTGATCCGGGAGCCCATCGAGCCGGTCCTGGGCTCGTCGTAGAGGACCCGTACGCCCTTGTTGCGGATGTCCGCGGCGTCGCCGTCCACATCCGCCGTACCGAAGGCGATGTGGTGCACCCCTTCACCGTTCTTGGCGAGCCACTTGCCCACCGCAGAGTCCTCCCGGGTCGGCTCCAGAAGCTGGAGGTACGAGGCGCCGCCGTCGGACGTCTCGTTGATCTTCAGCATCGCTTCCCGGACGCCCTGCTCTTCGTTGACCTCGGAGTGGAACACCTCGAATCCGTACGTGGCACGGTAGAAGTCGACGGTCTTGTCGAGGTCGAAACAGGCGATCCCGATGTGGTCGATTCGCGTCAGCATGGCTCCAGTGCACCGCCCACACGGCTGGTTACGCAACGTGCGCGCGATCACACCCGCTTCCCGGTGACCCCGGGCGTACCGCTCAGTACATTGACGGGAACCCTCGTTAACTTCCCTGCAAAGGAAGGCCGCACCGCATGTCTGCAACGAACGGCACGAACGCAACCACCTCGGTGATCGTGGCGGGAGCGCGCACCCCCATGGGCCGCCTCCTGGGATCCCTGCGGACCTTCTCCGGCGCCGACCTCGGCGCGGTCGCCATCAAGGCGGCCCTGGACCGGGCGGGCATCGGCGGTGACCAGGTGCAGTACGTGATCATGGGCCAGGTCCTCCAGGCCGGCGCCGGGCAGATCCCCGCCCGGCAGGCCGCCGTCAAGGCCGGCATCCCCATGAACGTCCCCGCGCTGACCGTCAACAAGGTCTGCCTCTCCGGCCTCGACGCGATCGCGCTGGCCGACCAGCTGATCCGCGCGGGCGAGTTCGACGTCATCGTCGCGGGCGGCCAGGAATCCATGACCAACGCCCCGCACCTGCTGCCCAAGTCCCGCGAGGGTTACAAGTACGGCGCCGTCGAGATGCTCGACGCGATGGCCCACGACGGCCTCACCGACGCCTACGAGGGCGTCGCGATGGGCGAGTCGACCGAGAAGCACAACACCCGCCTGGGCATCGCCCGCCCCGAGCAGGACGAGATCGCCGCGCGCTCCCACCAGCGGGCCGCCGCCGCCCAGAAGAACGGGCTCTTCGAGGCCGAGATCACCCCCGTCGAGATCCCGCAGCGCAAGGGCGAGCCGGTCCTCTTCAGCAAGGACGAGGGCATCCGCGGCGACACCACCACCGAGTCGCTCGGCAAGCTGCGCCCGGCCTTCGCCAAGGACGGCACGATCACCGCCGGCACCTCCTCGCAGATCTCCGACGGCGCGGCCGCCGTGGTCGTGATGAGCAAGGCCAAGGCCGAGGAACTGGGCCTGGAATGGATCGCGGAGATCGGCGCGCACGGCAACGTCGCAGGACCCGACAACTCGCTCCAGTCGCAGCCCTCCAACGCCATCAACCACGCCCTGGGCAAGGAGGGCCTGGCCGTCGAAGATCTTGACCTGATCGAGATCAACGAGGCCTTCGCGGCCGTCGCCGTGCAGTCAATGAAGGACCTCGGGGTATCCCCGGAAAAGGTGAATGTCAACGGCGGTGCGATCGCGCTGGGGCACCCGATCGGCATGTCCGGCGCCCGCATCGTGCTGCACCTCGCGCTGGAGCTGCGCCGCCGGGGCGGTGGCGTGGGTGCCGCCGCGCTGTGCGGTGGCGGTGGTCAGGGCGACGCGCTGATCATCCGCGTACCGGGTAAGTAACCGCACAACGGACCGAGCCGAAGGAGACGCGCAGCGATGGTGGACGTCCCGCAGCTGGTGGAGCAGGCCCGGCAGGGCCGACCGAGGGCGGTGGCCCGGCTGATCTCCCTCGTCGAGGGGGCGGCGCCGGAGCTGCGCGAGGTCATGGCGACGCTCGCGCCGCTCACCGGCAACGCCTATGTGGTCGGGCTGACCGGCTCGCCGGGCGTCGGGAAGTCCACCACCACCTCCGCGCTGGTGACGGCCTACCGCAAGGCGGGCAAACGGGTCGGCGTGCTCGCCGTCGACCCGTCCTCGCCCTTCTCCGGCGGCGCGCTGCTGGGCGACCGCGTCCGGATGTCGGACCACGCCTCCGACCCCGGCGTCTACATCCGCTCCATGGCCACCCGCGGCCATCTGGGCGGCCTGGCCTGGGCCGCGCCGCAGGCCATCCGGGTCCTGGACGCGGCCGGCTGCGATGTCGTCCTCGTCGAGACGGTCGGCGTCGGCCAGTCCGAGGTGGAGATCGCCTCGCAGGCCGATACGAGCGTGGTGCTGCTGGCTCCCGGGATGGGCGACGGCATCCAGGCGGCCAAGGCCGGAATCCTGGAGATCGGCGACGTCTACGTCGTCAACAAGGCCGACCGGGACGGCGCCGACGCCACCGCCCGTGAGCTCAACCACATGCTGGGGCTGGGCGAAGCGCGGGCGCCGGGCGACTGGCGCCCGCCGATCGTCAAGACCGTCGCGGCGCGCAGCGAGGGCATCGACGAGGTCGTCGAGGCCCTCGAGAAGCACCGCGCCTGGATGGAGGAGCACGGGGTGCTCGCCCAGCGGCGCCGGGCGCGGGCGGCGCGGGAGGTCGAGACGATCGCGGTGACGGCGCTGCGGGAGCGGATCGGCGATCTCCGGGGAGACCGCCGGCTGGATGCCCTGGCCGAGCGGATCGTCGTCGGCGAGACGGACCCGTATCGGGCGGCGGACGAGCTGGTGGACGGGTTGACGAACGGGGGCTGAGGGCGCCGTTGTTCGCTGTGCGGCTGTGCGGCTGTGCGGCTGTGCCGGTGTGCCGGTGCGCCGCTGGGCCCGGTGGGGGTCGGCGTCCTCCGGGGCTGTCGGTGCCGCGGGGGGCCGGAGGGGACGCACGGGGGTCCGTCCTCGGGCCGGGCGCTTCTGGTCCATGGACTGGTCACCCCGGCGTTCGCTCCGGTCCCTGCGGGCGGCCCCCCGTACATCCCCTCCGGCCTACGTTTCCCGTCTGCGGCCCGGTGGCACCACCCGTCCACACATGGGGACCGGCTGCGCCATGTCGTGACCGTCCTCAGTGGTACGGCGGGACGGCCCACCAAGGGGGCCGCCGGGGTTGGTCTGCGTCCGGCAGTGCTGCCCGAGCCGGTCCCGTGCCCGTGCCGTGCCGGTCCCGTACCGCACCCGTGCCGCACCCGTACGTGCGGTGGAGACCGGCCCGACCGACCCGTTTTGTGACGATCATGAGTACGGCGGGATGGCCGCCCGCGTCGTTGGCCGGAGGGGATGTCCCGTAATCCGCCCGCAGGGACCGGAGCGGACGCCGGGGTTCCCTTGTCCGGGACCAGAAGCGCCCGGCCCGAGGACGGGTTGCGGGGCGTCCCCTCCGGCCCCCACCGACCGAGCGACGGCGAACCGGCCTCAGCCGCGAACCAGCGGTCAGTCGTCCGTACCGCCGTTGTCGTCATCGTCCGCGTCCCGCGCCGGAGCGACCGTCAGCTTCCCTGACTGGGGATCGACCAGCACCTTGTGCTCCTTGGCGTCCTTGGTAACCGTCTCGACCTCCCAGAGCGCCTTCGCCCGGTGGTCGTCGTCCAGGTCGACGGAGGTCACCGTGCCGTGCCCGGCGGCGATGCGGGCGGCGGCCGCGGCATCGACCTTCGCGCCCTTGGGGTTCGGGCCGTCGTCCTCGTGATCGATGTGCTGGTTGAGTACGCGGCCGTTGACGGCGTCCAGCGTGATCTCGTGCCACCTGCCGTCCTTGCCGAGGACGTCCGCGTCCCAGACCAGGCCGGGCCGGTCCCGGTCCAGGTCGAGGCCGGTCACGGTGCCGGGGACGGCCTTCAGCGCGGTCGCCGCGGCGGCCGGCGCGGCCACCTTGGCGGCGTGCGCCTCGCGGATGTCCTCCTGGCCGTGGTCGTCGTCGCGGTCGTCCCGGCCCTGGTCGTCGTGCGCCGCGAGCTGGGCGGTCGACCGGACGCCGGACCGGGCGCTGCCGGGCGCGTCAGCGCTGTTGACGGCGACCGCGGTGGCGGCGCCGCCCGCTATCAGGGCGGCCGCGGCGGCGGTGGCGATGACGATGTGGCGCTTCATGTGTTCTCCCCTTGATCGGCTGTGACATCACAGTCGCCGAACGAACCTGAAGGGGACCTGAAGCCGCCTGAAGCCGTCTTCAGGTTCGGGGTGACAGGGTTGTGCCCATGCGCCTGTTGATTGTCGAGGACGAGCGGCGGCTGGCCCTCTCGCTGGCCAAGGGCCTACGGGCCGAGGGGTACGCCGTCGATGTGGTGCACGACGGTCTGGAAGGGCTGCACCAGGCGGGTGAGGGCACGTACGACCTGATCGTCCTGGACATCATGCTGCCGGGCATGAACGGCTACCGCGTGTGCGGGGCGCTGCGGGCCGCAGGGCACGACGTACCGATCCTGATGCTGACCGCCAAGGACGGCGAGTACGACGAGGCCGAGGGGCTGGACACCGGCGCCGACGACTACCTGACCAAGCCGTTCTCGTACGTGGTGCTGGTGGCGCGGGTGAAGGCGCTGCTGCGGCGGCGCGGGCGGAGCGCGCAGCCGGTGCTGCGGGTGGGGGAGCTGGCCGTCGACCAGGGCGCGCGCAGGGTGGCGCTCGACGGGGCGGAGGTCGCGCTGACCGCCAAGGAGTTCGCCGTGCTGGAGCAGCTGGCGCTGCGGGCGGGCGATGTGGTGTCCAAGGCGGAGATCCTTGAGCACGTCTGGGACTTCGCGTACGAGGGCGACGTCAACATCATCGAGGTGTATGTGAGCGCGCTGCGGCGCAAGCTCGGCTCCGGGCGCATCGTGACGGTGCGCGGCGCCGGATACCGGCTGGTGCCCGGTGCGTAGGGCGCTGGGCTCGGTACGGGCCAGGGCGGCGGCCGGTGCGACGGTCGTGGTGGCGGTGGCACTGGTCGCGGCCGGTACGGCGGTCCTGCTGGTGCTGCGGAGCAACCTCCAGGACCAGGCGGGGCTGCAGGCCGAGGTCGCGGCGCGGGAGGTCGCCGCGCAGATCGCGACCGGCACGGCGTACGGGAAGCTGGATCTGCCGGACGGCGACGACCATCCGGTGGTGGTGCTGGACGACGACGGGCGGGTGCTGGCGGCCGGCGACGAGGTGCGGGCGGTGGACGGCCGGACGGTCGCGTCGCCCCCGAGAGGGACCGTGACGCCGCCCGACGACGACGGCGGCGACGACGATGACGATGCGAGCGGACCCCGCCCCGGCGAGGTCGACGACGACGCCCACTACCGGGACGGCACCGCGAACGTCGACGGCAAGGTGGCCGACTACCGCTTCGCGTCCCTCGAAGCCAAGGACACCAACGGCGCGAAGGCCACGGTGCGGGCCGGTTCGGCGCTGGCGCCCGAGCGCAGCACCGTCGGTACGGTGCGCACCGCGATGCTGATCGGGCTGCCGCTGCTGCTCCTGGTGGTGGCCGGGGTGACCTGGCTGGTGACCCGGCGGGCGCTGCGCCCCGTGGAGGGAATCCGCGGCGAGATGGCCGCGATCACCGCCAGTACGGATCTGAGCCGGCGGGTGCCGGTGCCCGCGGCGCAGGACGAGATCGGCCGGCTGGCCCGTACGACCAACGAGACGCTGGCGGCCCTGGAGAGCTCCGTCGAGCGCCAGCGGCGGTTCGTCGCGGACGCCTCGCACGAGCTGCGCAGTCCGATCGCTTCGCTGCGCACCCAGCTCGAAGTGGGCGTCGCGCACCCGGAGTTGCTGGACGTTCCGGGCGCGGTGGAGGACACCGTACGGCTCCAGCGGCTGGCCGCGGATCTGCTGCTGCTGGCGCGGCTGGACGCGGGGGAGCGGCCGGCGCCGGCCCGTGTCGATCTGGCCGCGCTGGTGCGGGAGGAGAGCTCGCAGCGGGCCGGGGACCGGGTTGCGGTGCGGGCCGGGGAGCTGGCGGGCGTGGAAGTGGCCGGGTCCCGTGGCCAGTTGGGGCGGGTGCTGGGCAATCTGCTGGACAACGCGCAGCGGCATGCGGCCTCGGTCGTACGGGTGGCCGTGGTGCGCGAGGGGGAGTGGGCGGTGCTGCGGGTCGACGACGACGGGCCCGGCGTGCCCGAGGGGGAGCGGGAGCGGATCTTCGAGCGGTTCGTACGGCTCGATGACGCGCGGGCGCGCGACGACGGCGGGGCCGGGCTGGGGCTGGCCATCGCGCGGGATGTGGCGGTGCGGCACGGCGGCTCGCTGGCCGTGCGGGAGGGCTCGGTGTTCGAGCTGAGGCTGCCGGTGGCCTCCTGAGCCGGAGCCGCGGCCTGGCGGGGCCGCGGCTTGCGGCTCAGGCGCCGCCGCGGTGTTCCCGCAGGTGCTCGGCCACCGGCGTGAGCGAGCTGCGCAGCGCTTCGAGGTCCTCGGGGGAGAACAGGTCGATGAAGTGCTTGCGCACCGAGGCGACGTGGTGCGGGGCGACGCGGCGCATGGTCTCCCAGCCCTCGTCGGTCAGTACGGCGTAGAGTCCGCGGCGGTCCGACTCGCAGCTCTCGCGGCGTACCAGGCCGGCGTTCTCCATCCGTGTGATCTGGTGGGAGAGACGGCTCTTGGACTGCAGGGTGCCTGCGGCCAGGTCGCTCATCCGCAGCCGGTGGTCCTCGGCCTCGGAGAGGTTGACCAGGATTTCGTAGTCGTTGTTCGTCAGGCCGAACGGCTGCAGATCGCGCTCCAGCTGGTGCATCAGCAGCCTGCTGACGTCCAGATGGGTGCGCCAGGCACGCTGCTCCTGGTCGGTCAGCCAGGGGGTGTCACTGTCGGTCGTCATGGAGGAATTCTACCCGTAAAAGTTGAATGATGAATTAAGTTGCTACCGCGACGGCCGGGACTCGTCCCCCGTGCCGATGCATTGGGTGTCATCGGGACCCCGTGCGGTTGGTCAGACGTTCGAGGTCACCGTCCGCAGACTACCGCTCACAGCCCGAAGCGACGCTGGAGCCCCCCGAGGCTCCCGGGCAACTGGGGCAGTTGTGAGCCACTTTGTGACGCGTGCCCGCCACCGCCCGGAACGCCCGCCTCGTCCGGCACCGCACCCGTCGCCAGCTCCGGCATCAGCACCTCCGTCGACTGGAGGAGGACCGTCCCCGCCCCCACGAACTCGAACTGGTGCTCCTCGCCGGAGGCCCCGCCGATCCCGGTGTGTGCCCGCAGCCCGCCGAGGAATCCCCGCAGGTACTGGTGGTCGTAGTGGTGGCACGGGGAGGGGCAGTCCGCCCAGCCGACCAGCGCCTGCGGGTCCACCCGGACCGGCGGCTCCATGAAGACCACCGGCCCGTTGGACGCGGCCACGAACTTGCCCGTACCGATCAGGGTGAGAAACCCCGGGATGATCGACTGTTTCAGCGACAGAGATGGCTGAAAGGCGAGCAGGTTGCCGGAGCGAATGGTGAGGTTGCCCTCGTCGAGGTCGAAGGAGTTCACATCGAAGGCGCGGTCGGCGAGCAGCATCTTGCCCTGCCCCTCGGCGACCACCCAGTCGGCGGCGTGCAGCGGGGAGTGGAAGCTCCCGGCGATCAGCCGGTCGAGGCCGCCGTGCCCGATCCCGTGGAAGTCGATCCGCCCGTAATAGGCGATCATCTTCCCCTTCTGGAGGAACCACTGGCCGTTCAGATCCACGCTGAAGGCGTACGGGTTGACGTTGTCGTCGGTCGGCAGCGTGCCGACATCGTGGACGACGGGACCGGTCACAGTTTCTCCTCCGACGCCTGTACGTAGACGGTGCCCTGGCCCGACAGCTCCAGCTGGAAGGCCTCCCCCGAGCCGCGGCCGACCATGTCGCGCCAGCCGAGCGCCGTGGACAGCTTGTTGCGGACGTCACCGCGGTGCGCGACATAGGCCTGCGGGTCGACGTGGACCGGGCGCTGCGGCGTGATCGACAGCTCGATGACCCCGCCGTGCGCCATCACCGCGGCCGAGCCCTGGCCCTTGAGGGTCGTGGTGAACAGGCCCTGCCCGGTGACCTGGCCGCGCACCATGCCCATCACCCCGCCCTGCGAGCCCATGAACATCGTGCCCTGCTGCAGCGAGCCGTCGAAGGCCAGCAGCCGGTCGGCCTCGACGTACAGCGTCTCGCCCGTCAGATCGACGACATGGACGTGATGGCCGCCGTGGCCGAACATCACCGTCCCGCTGCCCTCGACGGTCATCAGCGGCGTCGCCTCACCCGCGATCCGCCGCCCGATCATCGAGCCGATGCCGCCCTGTCCGCCCTGGATGTTCGGGGTGAAGGACACCTCGCCGCGGTAGGCGAGCATCGCCCCGCGCTGGCTGAACATCCGCTGGCCGGGCGTGATGCGGGCCTCCACCATGCGGGAGTTGAGCTCCGTGAACGGCATCAGACCTCACCGCCCACGGTGTTGCGCTCGCTGGGCTGTACGTACACCAGGCCCTCGCCCTCGAACCGGATCTGGAACGCCTCGCCGGAGCCCTCCCCTATGAACGTCCGGAAGTTCACGCCGGACTGGAAGTGCTGCTTGAGGTCGCCGGTGTGCGCGACATACGCCCCCGGGTCCACCTGGAGCGGATACTGCTTGGTCACCCGCAGCACCACCGCCGGCCCGTCCGAGGTGATCGCGGCCTGGCCGCTGCCCTCCACGGTCGTGGTGAACAGGCCGTTGCCCTGCGAGGCGCCGCGCAGCCCGGTGAAGGTCGTGCCGGTCCGCAGCGCCGCATCCGTGCACAGCAGATTGCTGGCCTCGACGTACAGCTTCTCGCCCCGCAACTGCACCAGATTGATCTCGCTGGCGCGGTCGGCGAAGAAGCATGTGCCGTGGCCCTTCACCTCCATCACGGCCATCTGCTCGCCGGTCAGCCGCCGGGTGACCATGCCGCGCAGACCCTCGCCGCCCCCGGTCATCTTCTTGAACGACATCTGGCCGTCGTACGCGACCATCGCACCGTTTTTCGCCTTGACGGCGTCGCCCGTCATATCGACGGCGAGCACCTTGCTCCCCTGGAGCCGAAACTGAGCCACGGACCCGACCGTAGTCGGCCGCGGCCGTCCGGGGCAGGCCCTTTTGGTCACGGTCTGCCCCGCGCTGGCCGCTATCCGGGCTTCGCGGCCCCCGGCGCGATGATCATTCGAGCGGCTGTCACAATGGGCCACAGCTTGTGAACTCTTGCACAAGCCATTGCTGGCTCCCTCCGCCGTACTGACGAGGTTCCCGTGGACATCAAGACCGCCGCTGCCCTGCACCGACTGCGCCTGGCATCGATTCCGGAGGCGCTCTCCTTCCCGGCGCTGCTGATCTTCGGCACCGGCTTCCGGCTGGCCTTCGACTACGACTCCCTGGTGATGCCGCTCGGCCTCATCCACGGCGTCCTGTTCATCACGTACGTGGTACTGCTGCTGGACGTGTGGAACCGCACCAAGTGGCCCTTCAAGCGGGTGGCGTTCTTCTTCGCCCTCGCGATCGTGCCGTTCGGCGGGCTCTACGGGGACCGGGTCCTGCGGCGCGAGGAAGAGGCCGGTGTGATCGCCGCCCGGGCCCGCAAGGAAGGGGTCCTCAACGCATGATCGTCGCCTTTTCGGTCAGCCCGCTGGGCGTCGGCGAGGACGTCGGCGCCTACGTCGCCGACGCGGTCCGGGTGGTCCGCGAGTCCGGGCTGCCCAACCGTACGGACGCCATGTTCACCTCCATCGAGGGCGAGTGGGATGAGGTCATGGACGTCGTCAAGCGCGCCGTCGCGGCCGTCGAGGCGCGCTGCGGACGCGTCTCGCTGGTGCTGAAGGCCGACATCCGGCCCGGCGTCACGGACGGCCTGACCTCCAAGGTCGAGACCGTGGAACGGCATCTCGCCGGGGACGCGTAAGCGTCAGCCGCCCGCCGCCAGGGCGATGCCCAGTGGCGTCCGCTCGTACAGCACCTGATGTCCGTGCCGGCGCGAGGCCAGCAGACCGGCGTCGCGCAGCACGGACAGATGCGCCGAGACGGACGAGGGCGCCAGGCCCAGGCGGTGTGCCAGGGCCGACGTGGTCGACGGGTCGTCCAGGGCGGTCAGTACGGCCGCCCGGTTCGCGCCCAGCAGCCGTACGAGCGCCGGGCCCGTCTCCGGCTCGCTCCACAGGCCGCCGATCCCGCGTGCCGGATAGATCACGGTGGGCTGCCAGGGCGGATCGAAGCCGCTCACCACGTCCGGCCAGACGAATGCGCTCGGCAGCAGCAGCACCCCGCGCCCGTCCAGATCCTGCATCTGCAGAAAGTCGCTCCGCGTACGGACCGTGAGCGTGTCCCCCGACCACGACAGCCGCGGATGCAGATCGGCGAGCAGCCGCCGCAGCCCGCCGGCGGCCAGCTGACGCGAGCGGTAGGCGATCTCCGCCTCCAGCAGGGCGCGCAGCCGGGGCCAGTCCGGGGCCAGCAGCGCCTCCCAGGCCCGCCGGGTGGTATCGGCCAGCTCCTGGACCGCCCGCGCGGGATCCGCCAGTGCCGCCCGCCCGCGCGCCGATCCGGCCGCCCCCGGCACACACGCCAGCGACTTGGCCATCTCGGCACGCGCGAGCCGCGGATCGGTGGCCCGCAGCAGCGCCAGCTCCTCCTCGAACCCGGCCAGCGGCACGGCCGGCGGCCGCCCCAGGAAGTCCGGGGTGTACCCGGGCGACGGCATGAACAGCCACAGCGGCGACAGATCCAGCCCCGCCACCGTCTCGCGCATCCGCCGCAGCCACGGCAGGTGGTAGTCGTGCCGGTCCGCGCGGCGCAGCATCCGTACCGCCTCATGCGTCTCGCACAGCGGCGAAATCGCGAAGCGGACCCGCAGAAAGTCATCGGCCCGGAAATGCAGATCCAGCGGCACCGGCGGCGCCTCCCCTCCCCAGGATTCGGCTCCGGCCGAAAGACTACGGTCCGGGGCCCCGTCCCCGGCACGCTGCCGCCATGCCCTCCGTCACCGGGCCCGCGCAGCCGGGCCGCGCCCCCGCACGCCCTGAAGCGGCCGAGCGGCCCGTTCCGGCCGGCTACCGCGCCGTCTTCGCCGTCCCCGAGTTCCGCGCCGTCTTCGCCGCCCACCTCCTCTCCTCCCTCGGCGTGGTCGTCTGCGAGATCGCCCTCTCCCTCCTGGTCTTCGACCTCACCGAATCGCCCCTGCTCAGCGCCCTGACCTTCGCCCTGGGCCTGCTGCCGTACGTTGTCGGCGGCACCTTGCTGTCGGCCGTCGCCGACCGCTATCCGGCCCGCGCCGTCCTGGTCGTCTGCGACGTCCTGTGTGCCCTAGCCGCGGCGGGAATGGTGGCCCCCAGGGCCCCGATCGCCCTCCTGCTGGTGCTGCGCTGTCTCACCGCCGCCATCGCCCCGGTCTTCGCCGGCACCCGGGCCGGCACGCTCGGCGACATCCTCGGGGAGGGCGAGCTGTTCGTGCTGGGCCGCTCCGTGATCCGCATCGTCAATCAGGGCGCCCAGCTGGCCGGCTTCGCGGCCGGCGGCCTGCTGCTGGCCGTGGTGCCGCCCAGGGCGGTGCTCGCCCTCACCGCCTGTACCTTCGTCGCCTCGGCGCTGCTGCTGCGCCTGGGTACCCGCGCCCGGCCGGCCCGTGCCACGGCCCGCGGCGCGCTGCTGGGCGCCTCCCTGGCCGGTACCCGACGCCTGCTGGCCGACCGCCGGATCCGCGCCCTCCTCCTGCTCGCCTGGCTGCCGCCCGCCTTCGTGGTGGTCCCCGAGGCGCTGCTGATCCCCTACGGCGATCTCCTGGGCACCGGCCCCGCCGGCCTGGGGCTGCTGCTGTGCTCCATGCCCATCGGCGCGATCGCCGCGGAATCGCTGGTCGGCGCGTTCCTCACGCCGCGCGCCCGCGCCCGCCTCACCTTCCCCATGGGTCTCTTCGCCGTACTCCCTTCCCTCGGCTTCGCGGCGGGCCCGTCCCTCGGCTGGGCGGTCGCTCTGCTCGTCCTGACCGGCACCGGGATCTCGTACAACTTCGGGGTGGACCGCTGGTTCGTGGCGGCGGTCCCCGAGGAGCTGCTGGGCCAGGCGATGACCGTGATGCAGGCGGGCCGGATGACGATCATGGGCCTGGCGATGGCCCTCGGCGGGGCGGCCGCCGCGTTCGCGCCGCTGCGGGTGGTGATGCCGGCGGCGGGCGTGGTCGGCGCGGTGTGCGTGCTGGCGGTGATCTTCGAGGCGCGGCGTACGGCGGGCGGCGCGCGGCGTACGGCGGCCGGGGGAGCCGTTCCGGCCCGAGGGCTCCCGGGCCGGAACGGAGGCCCGGCCTCCGGGACCGAAAGCTGAGACAGAGCTGACCACGATATGACCGGCGGGTAGGGTCGGAGATGTGCCGAAGCCGCTCAGCCTTGCTTTCGATCCCATCGCGCGTGCCGACGAGTTGTGGCAGCGGAGGTGGGGCGCCGTACCCTCGATGGCCGCGATCACCTCGATCATGCGGGCCCAGCAGATCCTGCTGGGCGAGGTGGACGCCGTGGTCAAGCCGTACGGGCTGACCTTCGCGCGCTATGAGGCGCTGGTACTGCTGACCTTCTCCAAGGCCGGTGAGCTGCCGATGTCCAAGATCGGCGAGCGGCTGATGGTGCACCCGACCTCGGTGACCAACACCGTCGACCGGCTGGTGAAGTCGGGCCTGGTGGCCAAGCGGCCGAACCCCAACGACGGCCGCGGCACCCTCGCCTCCATCACCGAGAAGGGGCGCCGGGTGTGCGACGCGGCCACCCAGGACCTGATGGCGATGGACTTCGGGCTAGGCGCGTACGACGCCGACGAGTGCAGCGAGATCTTCGCGATGCTGCGGCCGCTGCGGGTGGCGTCGGGGGATTTCGCCGAGGAGTAGCGAGCGGCAGCCCCCCGCCACGGGGCCCGTCACGCCGGGGGCGGCGGGCCCTGCCGTACACCGGGGGGCGGCGAAGATCGCCCCGGAACGGGCCGTTACGCTCTGGGGCATGAAGCGAAGCGTCCTGACCCGATACCGGGTGATGGCCTACATCACCGCCGTGATGCTGCTCGTGCTCTGCGCCTGCATGATCTTCAAGTACGGCTTCGGCATGGGCAAGGACCTCACCCTCGTCGTCTCGCAGGTCCACGGCGTGCTCTACATCATCTACCTGGTCTTCGCCTTCGACCTGGGCTCCAAGGCCAAGTGGCCGTTCGGCAAGCTGCTGTGGGTGCTGGTCGCCGGGACCATTCCGACGGCCGCCTTCTTCGTCGAGCGCAAGGTCGTCCGCGAGGTCGAGCCGCAGCTCACGGGGGATGTGCCGCAGCCGGTCAAGGTCTGAGACCCGGCTCCCGTTCCGTTCCTCGACGCGCCTGTCCCTCCCGGGGCGGGCGCGTTTGCGCTGTCCCGGCGCGTGCCGGAGGGGCTTATCTGACTCACCGGTCGCTTCCCATCGACAATTACTAGGACGTCCTAGTAAATTCGAAGGTATGGACGCTGACGCGATCGAAGAGGGCCGCCGCCGCTGGCAGGCCCGGTACGACTCCGCCCGGAAGCGGGACGCGGACTTCACCACGCTTTCCGGTGACCCGGTGGAGCCGGCGTACGGTCCCCGGCCCGGCGACAGCGTCGAGGGCTTCGAGCGGATCGGCTGGCCGGGTGAATACCCCTTCACCCGCGGCCTGTATCCGACCGGCTACCGCGGGCGTACGTGGACGATTCGCCAGTTCGCGGGCTTCGGCAACGCCGAGCAGACCAACGAGCGCTACAAGATGATCCTCAAGGCGGGCGGCGGCGGCCTCTCGGTCGCCTTCGACATGCCGACGCTGATGGGACGGGACTCCGACGACCCCCGCTCGCTCGGCGAGGTCGGCCACTGCGGCGTCGCCATCGACTCCGCGGCGGACATGGAGGTCCTCTTCAAGGACATCCCGCTGGGGGACGTCACGACGTCCATGACCATCAGCGGCCCGGCCGTCCCGGTCTTCTGCATGTACCTGGTGGCGGCGGAGCGGCAGGGCGTCGACCCCGGCGTCCTCAATGGCACGCTCCAGACCGACATCTTCAAGGAGTACATCGCCCAGAAGGAGTGGCTCTTCCAGCCCGAGCCGCATCTGCGCCTGATCGGCGACCTGATGGAGCACTGCGCCCGCGGCATTCCGGCGTACAAACCGCTCTCGGTCTCCGGCTACCACATCCGCGAGGCGGGCGCGACGGCCGCGCAGGAGCTGGCGTACACCCTCGCCGACGGCTTCGGCTACGTCGAGCTCGGCCTGAGCCGCGGCCTGGACGTCAACACCTTCGCCCCCGGCCTGTCCTTCTTCTTCGACGCCCATCTGGACTTCTTCGAGGAGATCGCCAAGTTCCGTGCGGCGCGCCGGATCTGGGCCCGCTGGATGCGCGATGTCTACGGCGCGACCAGCGAGAAGGCCCAGTGGCTGCGGTTCCACACCCAGACCGCCGGCGTCTCGCTGACCGCTCAGCAGCCGTACAACAACGTCGTACGCACGGCGGTGGAGGCGCTGGCGGCGGTGCTCGGCGGCACCAACTCCCTGCACACCAACGCGCTGGACGAGACCCTCGCGCTGCCCAGCGAGCAGGCCGCGGAGATCGCGCTGCGTACTCAGCAGGTGCTGATGGAGGAGACCGGCGTCGCCAACGTCGCGGACCCGCTGGGCGGTTCGTGGTTCATCGAGTCGCTGACCGACCGGATCGAGGCGGACGCCGAGAAGATCTTCGACCAGATCAAGGAGCGCGGCGCACGGGCGGTCCCCACCGGACGGCACCCGATCGGCCCGATCACCTCCGGGATTCTGCGCGGCATCGAGGACGGCTGGTTCACCGGCGAGATCGCCGAGTCCGCCTTCCGCTACCAGCAGTCCCTGGAGAAGGGCGACAAGCGGGTCGTCGGCGTCAACTGCCACCACGGCTCCGTCACCGGCGACCTGGAGATCCTGCGCGTCAGCCATGAGGTCGAGCGCGAGCAGGTAAGGGTCCTGGCGGCCCGTAAGGAGGCCCGCGACGACGCCCGGGTGAAGGCGTCGCTGGAGGCCATGCTCGCCGCGGCCCGCAACGGCGGCAACATGATCGAGCCGATGCTGGAGGCGGTCCGCGCGGAGGCGACGCTCGGCGAGATCTGCGGGGTGCTGCGGGACGAGTGGGGGATCTACACGGAGCCGGCCGGGTTCTGACGCCGCTCAACTTCTCCTGGGGGCGGGGTCGTCGTGCTGACGGCCCCGCCCTTCGTGCGTCTCAGCTGCCGGCGGTGAGGGCGAAGCCTAGGGCCGGGGCGACGACGATCATGCCGAAGAGGGCCGCCGCGGCGGTGCCGATCACGATCTTGCGGGTTCGGGTGCCGGCGATCGATCGCCATGCCTCCCGCGTTTTGAGACGCGGGCCGCCGGTTTCTTCCGTGCGCCAGGCGAAGATCATATAGGGGACGATGAGGAGAACGGCGAAGAAGGCGAGGGAGAAGTCCTCTATGACCTCCCCACGACTGGCGAGGGTGTAGGTCCCGGCGGACAGGATGCTGAGAACGGTGCTGCCGCTGTGCCCCTGGGTCGCGATTTTGACGCCCGGGTCGTACTCGTCGTCGAGGTTGCTCATGGACGCCTTGTTGTCCACTACCTTCCCGTCGTCCGAGCGGAAGGTGCCATCACACTCGTAATCATGGGAGGTCGTGGAGTGGCGACTTGTGCTCTGCCGGGAGCATTCCTTGACCGTGAAGGTTCCGTGCGTGCCGGTGAGGCCCGCTGCGGTCAGCCCTTTCAATGTCAAAACGACGAAGGCCACCAAGGCGACAAGGAACCCCGCAGCATAGGCCAATATGGCCTTAACAGACGTCTTGCCGGACATGCGGGGAGAGTTGGGCATGACGGTCATTCCCTTTCGTGGTCATCGGCCGGTGCTCCGGCAGGCGCGGGCGTCGGCTACCGTACGGCATAAGCTTTAGCGGATTCTTGATGCAGCCGAGAATAGGGGGACCCATGGCAGGCTCCGGATACGACGTGGATCCAGCCGTCCTCAAGTCGCAGGGCGGTGCGTTCAAGGACATTGGCTCCGATTTCAGCGATGCCGCCAAGAAGTTGGCGGACACGCTCAAAGAGGCCCAAGAGTGGGGCGACGACGATCTTCTCAAGATCTTCATGGATATCTACACGCCGGTGAGTGACGGCATAGCCGAGTCGATGCCCACCCTTGGTAAAGGAATTTCCAAGATCGGCGACAATCTCGAAGCGATGGGCGCGCACTACAGCAGCACCGAACAGGGTGAGCACGAGCAGCTCGCCAAATATGCGGCGAGTCGCCCCAAATTCGCGAACTGACGTTAATTCAACTCGGCGATATCGCCCGGCATACGCCCTATAGATCACCGAACATGCGCTTCCTGGGGGAGTGACTCACCATGGCCACCATCATGCTTCCTGGCGAGGTCGACTGGGTCCTCGATCTGCTGGGCTTCCAATGGCCCAATATCGACGAGGACAAGATGCGCCAGGCGGCCGAGGCCTGGAGCAGCTTCGCCGCCTCCGCGCGCTCGGCCCAGCAGCAGGGTGACAGTGCCACCCAGGCGGTGCACGGCGCCAACTCCGGCGAGGCGATCGAGGCATTCGACAACAAGTGGAAGAAGTTCTCCGGCGACGGGTATCTCGCCGAGGCCGCTGACGCAGCCGAGGCGCTCAGCTTTGTGCTCCAGGTGGTGGCCACGATCATCATGGTGATGAAGCTGGCGGTGATCGCCCAACTCATCGCGCTGGCCTTCGAGTTCGCCGCGGCCCAGGCTGCCGCACCCGTCACCCTGGGTGCCTCCGAGGCTGGGGCGGCCGCTGCTACGGCGACCACCAGGGTCATGGTTCGCGAGATCATCAGCAAGGCTAAGACGCAGATCATCCAGGCCATCAAGGACGCCCTCGCGCAGAAGGTGAAGCGGTCGTTCAAGGAGATGGCGCAGGACCTGATCAAGGAACTCGCCATCGACGCCGGCAAAAAGATGGCCGGGAACCTCGCCACGCAGGGGATCAAGAGCCACTTCGGGGCGCAGGACGAGTTCGACTGGACGGGGCTGGGTGCGGCCGCGGCGAAGCCCGCGGTCGACAAGGGGAAAGAGCTCTACGACGGGGTCGAGGGCCTGGGCCAAATGACCCAGGGCGTCGGCAAGGTCGCGACGGGTGATTTCGCCGAGGGCGGTAAGGAGATCTGGGAGGGGAACCAGAAGGCGGCCAAGGCCGCCAAGAGCATCTACGACATCGGCCACAAGGACAAGGAGCCGGCCGCCTCGGGTGACGGCACGTCGTCGGAGGGCGGCGGCGATGGCGACGGCGGCTCCTCCGAGGGCGGGTCCAGCTCGTCGTCTTCGTCGTCCTCGTCCGAAGGCGGCTCCAGCAGCTCTTCCGAGGGTGGCTCCGCCGACTCGTCCTCCTCCAGCAGCGGCTCCGACGGTTCGAACTCCGCGTCGGCCACCCCCGCGAGCGGAGGTGCGAGGCCGCGCACCACCGTCACCGACGCCAACACCGACAACAGCGGCCAGGACGAGGCCGCACGCGTCCGCAACGCCTTCGGCTGACGCAGACCCGTACCGTCCGACAGGAGCCCACCACCATGGCCAGCAGCAACAACGCCTTCACCAGCCCCGGCGACCGCGACTACCCCGTCGAGGAGAAGGACCTCTCCGAGGAGCAGAACGAGCACCTCACCTCCGCCCTGCGCGCCGTGCGCGGCAACCCCAATGCTCCCTCCGACCTCCAGGACCTCGCCCGCAAGATGCTCAGCGGCCGGTTGGAGCTCAAGGACGTGCTGGACGATCCGTCCGGGTACCGCGCGCTCACCGACGGCATCTCCGGGATGCGGGAGAGCTGGCGCTCGATGCCGCCGCAGGACCGGCAGGCTGTGCGGGCGGACGTCGAGGACAAGGCGGCGGAGGTGGAGGCTCGCGGCGACGTTCGTTGACCCGCTCTACGGGGACGCAGCCGGTACCCGCAGCCGGAACAGCGCTCCGCCGCCCGGTGCCTGTTCGGCCGTGAGCTCGGCGCCGTGGGCGCGGGCGATCTGGCGGGCCATGGCCAGGCCGAGGCCGGAGCCGGGCAGGGCGCGGGCCGCCTCGGCGCGGTAGAAGCGGTCGAAGACATGGGGGAGGTCGGCGGCGGCGATCCCGGGGCCGTGGTCGCGTACGGTCAGGTCCAACTGCCCTGAGGCGAGGGTGAGTTCGGTGTCGACGGGGCCGCCCGGCGGGGAGAACTTGGCGGCGTTGTCGAGGAGGTTGGACAGCAGCCGCGCCAGGCGGGCCGGTACGCCGGGGACGGTGACGGCGGCCGCGGCCGGGTCGATGCCGGCGGTGAAGGCGATCTCCGGCCAGTGTTCGCGGGCCGCGCCGACCGCATGCTCAAGGAGGGCCGCCGGGCGCACCTGTTCCACCAGGGGCTGCGGCTCCTCGTCGCGGGCCAGCTCGATCAGGTCGTTGACCAGGGTGGTCACCTCGCGCAGCTGACGGCCCAGGGCGGCGGCGGCGCGGTCGCGCTGGGCATCGGTCAGGCGACCCGCGCGGGCGAGGAGTTCGGCGTTCGTGCGGAGCGCGGTGAGCGGGGTCCGCAGCTCATGGGAGGCGTCGGCGACCAGGCGGCGCTGGGCGGTGACGGACTGCTCCAGTTCGCCGAGCATGATGTTGAAGCTGGTGGCGAGGCGGGTGACCTCGTCCTCGCCGGCGGCCGGGCCGGCTGGCAGCTCGATGCGGTGGCGGGCGTCGCGGGTCGCGGCGATGCGTTCGGCGGTGGCGGTGAGCCGGGCGACCGGGGCGAGGCCCGTACGGGAGACCCAGTAGCCGAGCGCGGCGGCCAGCAGCACCCCCGCCCCGCCGACCACGGACAGCGCCCAGGCGGCGTGCCGTACGCCCCGCTCGACGGTGTCGGAGCGCAGCGCCACCTGGAGCGCCTGGTCGCGGTGGGCCAGATGCGTGGTGAACATCCGGACCGGGTGTCCGGCGACCGTCAGATTCGTGTAGTAGGCGGTGTGGTGTCCGGCGGCGACCTGGCGGGTGGCTGCCGTCAGCGGCAGCTCATAGCGCTTGCGCGGGTCCTTGGCGGGATCGGACGGCACGATCTGGACGCACGGCACGGCCTGGTACCGGCAGGAGGTGTCGCCCGCGGTCGGGCCCCAGCCCCGGGTCTGCTGGGTGAGCTGGGTGGCCGTCTGCGCCAGGTTCAGGTCGAGCTGGCGGGTCATCTGGATGCGGATGATGACGAACGCGGCCGCGCAGACGCCGACGGCGACGAGCGCCACCGCCGCGGAGGCGGCCAGCGCCAGCCGGGTACGCAGCGGCCGCCGGCGCACCCAATGCCCGCCCAGCCCACGCCGCCCACTCATGCTGCCCCCTCGCTCCGCTCGGTCGCGCCTTCGCGCGGCACGCACCTTTTTCTGATTCGCTCGCGGGGCTCGTTCATGCTGCCCCCTCGCTCCGCTCGGTCGCGCCTTCGCGCGGCACGCACCTTTTTCTGATTCGCTCGCGGGGCTCGTTCATGCCGCCCCCTCCGGCGGGCCCAAGCGGTAGCCGATGCCGTGCACGGTGTGGACGATGCGGGGTTCGCCGCCCGCCTCCAGCTTGCGGCGCAGATAACCCACGTACACGGCGAGGGAGTTGGAGTCCGGGCCGAAGTCGCGGCCCCAGACCCGCTCCAGGATCACCTCGCGCGGCATCACCTGCCCCGGGTGCAGCAGAAGCAGTTCCAGCAGCGCCCATTCGGTGCGGCTGAACTCCAGCGGGCGGCCGGCCCGATGGCCGCCGCGGGTGCGCGGGTCGACCACCAGGTCGCCGAAGGCCAGGGTGTCGTCGTCGGCGACGGGGGCCGCGGCGCGGCGGAGCAGGGCCCGCAGCCGGGCGAGGAGTTCGTCCAGTGCGAAGGGTTTGACCAGGTAGTCGTCGGCGCCGGCATCCAGGCCGTCGACGCGTTCGCTGATCGAGTCCAGTGCGGTCAGGACCAGGATGGGGGTGCGGTCGTCCAGCGCGCGGAGGCGGCGGCAGACGGCCAGCCCGTCCAGGACCGGCATCATCACGTCCAGGACGAGGGCGTCCGGCTGCCAGGCGGCGACCTCGGAGAGCGCCTCCAGGCCGTCGGCGGCGCCGCGCACGTCGTAGCCCTCGACGGCGAGTCCGTCCTCGACGGCGGCGCGCACCTCCGGTTCGTCGTCGACGACGAGGATCTTGGGGGCGGCGGGCGGCTGCGGTGGCTGGTGCGGCATGTCCCTAGGCTCCCAAACGGCTCTCTTAGAAGCTTCTTACGGCGCTTGGCGAGCGTGGCGGCCATGCGCACACCACTCTCTGTCGTGATCGGTGCGGGCGGCACCGGCGGCCACATCTATCCGGGGCTCGCCCTCGCCGACGCGCTCCGCCGGGCGGTCCCGGACGCGGTCATCTCGTTCGTCGGGACCGAGCGCGGGCTGGAAACCCGG
This sequence comes from Streptomyces sp. NPDC101227, assembly GCF_044767545.1. Lineage (NCBI taxonomy): Bacteria > Bacillati > Actinomycetota > Actinomycetes > Kitasatosporales > Streptomycetaceae > Streptomyces > Streptomyces sp. NPDC101227. The sequence goes on from NZ_JBIWOD010000007.1 coordinate 342,064, forward strand.
CTCATACCGCAGGCCGGATACCGGCTGCACACCGTGGACATGATCCCCTTCGACCCGTCCCTCGGCGCCCGGCGCTATCTGCTGCCGGCCGCACTCCTCAGATCGGGCGCCCAGTGCCGGGCCATCCTCAAGGAGCAGCGCGCCCAGGTGGCCGTCGGGATGGGCGGCTATCCGAGCGCGCCCGTCATCGTCGGGGCGCGGCTGGCCGGGCTGCCGAGCCTGGTGCACGAGTCCAACGCGGTGCCTGGCCGGGCCAACAGATTCGCGGCCCGGCTCACCCCGCATCTCGCGCTCGCCTTTGACCGCAGCCGGGCTCATCTGGCGGGCGGCGAGCGGGCGGAGACGGTGGGGATGCCGCTGGTCGGCCCGCTGGCGGGGCTGGACCGGGCGGCGCTGCGGGCCGCCGCGCGGCGGGAGCTGGGCGTCCCGGACGGCGCCCGGCTGCTGCTGGTCAACGGCGGGAGCCTGGGCGCGGCCCGGCTCACCGCGGCCGCGGTCGATCTCGCGGGCCGCCATCGCTCCCGTTCCGGTCTCCGGCTGCTGATCAAGACCGGTCCCGCAGCCCTGGAGGAGACCCGGGCCTTGCTGGCGGCGAACGGCGGGGCGGCGGTCGCCGAGGCGGTGCCGTATCTGGACCGGATGGATCTGGCCTACGCCGCCGCCGATCTGGTGGTGTGCCGGGCCGGTTCGGCGACCGTCGCGGAGCTGGCCACCATCGGGATGCCCGCCGTCCTCGTCCCGTATCCGCATGCGCCCGGAGACCACCAGACGCACAACGCGCGGGTGCTCTCCGACGCCGGGGCCGCCCTGCTGCTGCCGGATGCGCAGGTCACGGCCGAGCGGCTGGACGCGCTGGTCATCCCGCTGCTCGCCGATCCGGACCGGCTCGCCGCGATGGGCGCGGCCGCCGACCCGGGCACCCATTCCCACGCCGCCGAGCTGCTGGCCGCCAAGGCCCTGGAGCTGGCGGGCCACCCCCACCCCATGACGATCAAGGAGTCAGCATGAGCAACCACACGAGCAACGCCGTAGGCGACGGCGGCGCGATGACGCACTGGGCGGGCCGCAAGGTTCTGGTCACCGGAGCCGAGGGCTTCATCGGTTCCACCCTGGTCGACATGCTGGTCGAGGCCGGCGCCGAGGTGCGGGCCCTCGTCCACTACAAGCCGTACGCCGAGAAGGGCCATCTCGCGCACCGGATGCAGGACGTCGAGATGATGGCGGGCGACGTCCGGGACGCCGGCCGGGTGAGCGACGCCGTTGCCGGGTGCGACACCGTCTTCCATCTCGCCGCGCTGATCGGGATTCCGTACAGCTATGACTCGCCCGGCGCCTACGTCCAGACGAATGTCGTCGGCACCGAGAACGTCGCGGAGGCCTGCCGCCGGCACTCCGTCCGCCGCCTCGTCCACACCTCTACCAGCGAGGTGTACGGGACCGCGCTGACCGCCCCGATCGGCGAGGACCATCCGCTCCAGCCCCAGTCGCCGTACTCCGCCTCGAAGATCGGGGCCGACATGATGGCGCTGTCGCACTGGCACGCGTTCGAGCTGCCGGTGACGGTCGTGCGGCCGTTCAACACCTACGGCCCACGGCAGTCCGCGCGCGCCGTGATCCCCACGATCCTGGCGCAACTGCACTCCGGCGCCCGGCAGATCAGGCTGGGCTCGCTCACCCCGACCCGGGACTTCACCTATGTGACGGACACGGCGGCGGGCTTCCTGGCGATGGCGGACTGCGACCGGGCGCTGGGGCAGGTCGTCAACCTCGGTACCGGGCGGGAGATCACGATCGGGGCGCTCGCCGAGGCGCTGATCGCGGCCTCGGGCCGGGCGGCGGAGGTGGTGGTGGACAAGGCGCGGCTGCGGCCCTCGGGCAGTGAGGTCGAGCGGCTGCTGTCGGACAACTCCCGGGCGCGGGAGTGGGCCGCGTGGCGGCCGAGGGTGTCGCTGGAGGAGGGGCTGGAGCGGACCTCGCGGTGGGTGGCCGAGAACCTGCATCTGTTCGCGGCCGACCGCTACCAGGTCTGAGGCGCGGCCCCGGGCCCGTCAGCCCAGCCCGACCAGCCCGCTCAGCAGCACCGTCGAGAACCGGTGGGCCCAGGCGGGGTCCACCGGCTCGGAACTGACCAGGGTGCGGTGGACGATCGCGCCGGCGATGACGTCGAAGATCAGGCCGACGGTCTGCGCGGACGCCTGTGCGCCCTCGGGCCCGGGGCTGTCGGGCGGCAGCTCGCCGCGCTTCTGGGCACGTTCGCGGCCGAGGACGACCAGCCGTTTCTGGCGGTCGACGATCGCCGAGCGGATCCGCTCGCGCAGCGCGTTGTCGGTGGTGGACTCGGCGACCACGGCCATCAGCGCCGTCTTGGTCTCGGGCCGGGCGAGCAGCGCCCCGAACTGGAGCACCACACCCTCGATATCGGCCTTCAGACAGCCCCGGTCGGGGAGTTCGAGCTCGTCGAAGAGGACTGCCACGGCGTCCACGACGAGCTCGTTCTTGTTGGCCCAGCGGCGGTAGAGCGTGGTCTTGGCGACGCCGGCCCGCGCCGCGACGTCGCCCATGGTGAGTTTTCCCCAGCCCAGGTCGACGAGCGCGGCGCGGGTCGCGTCGAGGATCGCGCGGTCGGTCTCGGCGCTGCGCGGCCGGCCGGTGCGGCCTTTCCGGGGGCTGGTGGAGTCGTGCATGCGGGCGACCATACCGGCCAGTAGGCGGCCCGGCGGCGCGGCTCGTGAGGTAGATCACGTCGTGGCGGGCCGGGGCGGGGTGACGGGCGGGGGTCGCGGGCAGTTACGCTACAGGTCGTAGCGTAAGAGCTCGCAGGGTACGGGCTCGCGCGGCGACAACCACAGGCCGTGGGTGGGGACCCAGGGCCGAACGAAGCGGTCCTCCTCGGGACCACGGGCCGGTCCTCCTCGGGGCCGGCGGGGGCACCTTCCCGGACGTACGCCGGCATTCCGGCGGGGCGTGCGCGCGGGGGAGGTGCCCGGCAGAAGCGGTGACGGCGGTTCGGGGCGGCCGGTACGGGCGACAGGTATGACCGTGCCATCCCGCCGCAATTTCCGCATCGCTTTTCGGAACAAGGCGCCCAGGGGGGAGGATGGACTCATGCAGCCACGCAACATGTCCATGAGTGGAGTCGTCGACCTCGCAGCGGTGAAGGCGGCCGGGGAAGCGAAGCAGAAGGCCGAGCAGGCGCGCGCCGAGGCGGCCCGCACCGGCCAGGCACCCGCGGGCGGCGCCCGCCTGGTGTTCGACGTCGACGAGGCGGGGTTCCAGCAGGACGTCCTGCAGCGCTCCACCGAGGTCCCGGTCGTCATCGACTTCTGGGCCGAGTGGTGCGAGCCGTGCAAGCAGCTGGGTCCGCTGCTGGAGCGCCTCGCGACCGAGTACGCCGGCAAGTTCGTACTTGCCAAGATCGACGTCGACGCCAACCAGATGCTCTTCCAGCAGTTCGGGGTGCAGGGCATCCCGGCCGTCTTCGCGGTGATCGCCGGTCAGCCCGTCCCGCTGTTCCAGGGTGCGGCCCCCGAGGCGCAGATCCGGCAGGTGCTGGACCAGCTGGTGCAGGCCGCCGAGCAGCAGTTCGGCATCGTGGGCGCGCCGGTCGACGCCCAGGCCCAGGGCGAGCAGCCGGCGGCCGAGCAGCCCGTGCCCGCCGGTCCGTACGACGCGCTGCTGGAGGCGGCGAGCCAGGCGCTGGACTCCGGCGATCTGGGCGGCGCCATCCAGGCGTACAAGAACGTCCTCTCCGACGACCCGGCCAACCCGGAGGCCAAGCTGGGGCTGGCGCAGGCCGAGCTGCTGAGCCGGGTGCAGGACCTGGACGTGCAGTCGGTGCGCAAGGAGGCCGCGGAGAACCCGGCGAACGTCGAGGCGCAGATCCGCGCCGCGGACCTCGAACTGGTCGGCGGGCATGTCGAGGACGCCTTCGGGCGGCTGGTCGACGCGGTGAAGCGGACCTCCGGTGAGGACCGGGAGGCCGCGCGGCTGCGGCTGCTGGAGCTGTTCGAGGTGGTCGGTACGGATGACCCGCGGGTGACCGCCGGACGCACGGCCCTGGCCCGCGTGCTGTTCTGACCTTTCCTCGGTCGAGGCGGGCGGACCCCGTCTGACCTCCACACCTCTCCCGGGATGTCTCGCCAAACGGAACGGCGCCTACGTTTTACCAAATCTTGGTAATCGTAGGCGCTGTTACTTGGAGTAAGCCGGGCCGCCCATTTCGCGGCGCTGTGCCCGTAATTGACCGTTGTCCCGTCACGGTCAGCGCGACGGTGTGTGCCCGTTCGGTATCAGTGGGTCGCGGCTCGGTTATCGGTCCGTTACCCGCAAGTAACGAGCCCCTTGTGCGGCGGCTCCGAATGCACGACGATCGGCCACGCTCGGTCCCTTCCCGCAGCCCGGCATCCGGTCGGCGCAGCGGGGTACTTGGGTCCCCACCGAGTGGCCGGCGGCAGTGAGCGCCGGCCTTGGACAGGGGGGTCTCTGCCCCACCCGGCAGGGCCTGTCCAGTGCGGTTACGCGAGAGCGTGGCCAGTGGTTGTCGCTCGGGGGTGATCGCCGGTAATCGGAACGCACATGGCCTCCGAGGACGGGCGCTCTCCTTCCCGAGGACGTAGCACTTCTCCCATCCCAGGTGCGGCTGCTCTCAACTTCGAGGGCGGGCACCGGAGATGTACGTCCGAGAAGGAGGAAAGTCATGGAGTCCCTGGCTCGTGGCGGGACCAGATGGAAGCGGTTCGCCGTCGTCATGGTGCCGAGCGTTGCCGCGACGGCAGCGATCGGCGTAGCCCTCTCGCAGGGTGCGCTCGCGGCGTCGTTCAGCGTTTCCGGCCAGCAGTTCAAGGTCGCTACCGAACGTCTGGACGGCACCGGATTCGTTCAGTACGGAGCCATTGACGCCCAGAAGGGCGGCAAGAACGTCCCGGTGGCGGTCTCGGGGTTCTCGAGCGCCAAGATCAAGAACCTGTGCCAGTCCGTCGTCGTACCGGTCCCGGTGTTCGGCGATGTGTCGATGAAGCTGTCCGCCGGTGGCGGCGGCACGCCTGTCGAGGCGAAGAACCTCTACATCGACCTCGACCAGCTGGACGCGGACGCGACCTTCAACAACATCAACATCGGTGTTGCTGCGGGCTCGACGTCCAAGGGTCCCGGCATGCACAAGGGCGACAAGGCGGACCCGGGCTCTTTCGCCCAGGAAGCCGACTCGGCCGTGCTGACCAATGTCAAGCAGCGCGCCTGGGCCACCACGGCCGGCACGTTCAAGCTCAGCGGCCTCAAGATGAGCGTCAGCAAGGGCAAGAACGAGTGCTACTGACGCACTGAGCGTGCGGGCGCGGGGTGAGCTGTACGGCGACCAGAGCCGTGCCCCGTGCCCGTACGCCGGTTGCGCCACGTAGGCACTCCAGTTCAGTACCACCGATTTGCCAGTCCCGAGGAGCTGTACAACATGAGCGCCGACACGCGACCACGGCTGATCGAGACCCTCGGCCAAAAGCGCCTTTCGTTCCGGGAGTGGCGCGGCCGCCGCCCGTTCTGGGGCGGCATGCTGGCTCTGCTCGGCGGCGTCCCGATCATGTACTTCCCCTACGCGCACCTCTCGCTCGGCGGTATGACCCTCAGCATGGCGACCACCGCCGGCGCCGGCTCGCTGATCATCGGCGTACTGCTGGTCGTGCTCGGTCTCACCATGTGGTTCCAGCCCGTCTCGCGGGTGTTCGCCGGTGTGGCGGCCATCCTGCTGTCGCTGGTCTCCCTGGTCGTCTCGAACTTCGGCGGCTTCCTGGCCGGCTACCTGATGGGGATGATCGGCGGTGCGCTGGCGGTTGCCTGGGCGCCGGGTACGCCGGAGGGCAAGAGCGACGCCGGTGAACCGGCCCGCGAGGTGATCGCCGGACCGGTGGTCGCCACGAACCCCGCGCCGTCCACCGGCGGCGGTTCCGGGTTGGGCTTCGGACTGGACGACCTGTCAGGAACGAGCCCGACCAACGGAACGAACGGGAGGCACCGTGCCGGGTGATGAGCTGCACGAGAACGCAGCCGCCGGGCCGAGAACCGGACCGCGCCACGCGGCGCCGAGAAAGCCGCTGCTGACTCGGCTCCACGTGCCCGCGGGCAAGGCGATAGCCATCGCCGCGATGCCGTCCGCCGTGCTCATGGGTATGGGGCTCACGCCCCAGATGGCGATCGCCAAGCCTGCGCCCAAGAGCCCCTTCAAGGACGGCCCGTGCGTCACCGCCCCGGACAAGGTGGACGGGAAGGACGCGAAGGCCAAGGAGGACGCCAAGGCCAAGGAGGATGCGAAGGCCAAGGAGGACGCCAAGGCCAAGCAGGACGCCGCCAAGCCGTCCGCCGCGCCCTCCGCCTCCAGGGACGCGGACAAGACGCCCGAGCCCGCACCGTCCGCCTCTCAGAAGACCGACGAGCCCACCGGCTCCGCGACCCCGTCGCCGTCGGCTTCCGAGAAGACGGACGACGGGGGCCTGCTGGGCCTGGGTCTGGGTGAGAAGATCAAGGACTTCTTCACCCCGGACGAAAAGGAATCCGCCGAGCCGAGCCCCTCGCCGTCGGATTCCGCCACCAAGGACAGCGGGTCCACCGGCTCCGCGACCCCGTCGCCCTCGGCGTCGCCGTCGGAGTCCAAGGACTCCGCGGCCGGGACCGGGACCGACAAGGTCAAGGACACGGTCAACGGCCTCAAGGACGGCGCCACCAGGGCCCTCAAGGACCCGGCGCGCGCGGCCAACGACACCGTCCACGGTGCCGTCGGCACGGCGGACAACGTTCTGCCCGGTGGCGGACTCGACGGCAAGGACGCCAGCGGCAAGCAGGCGTTCCCCTGTGTCGTCAAGAACGCACAGAAGGGCAAGGACGAGCAGACGCCCGTCACCCTGCCCGACAGCCCCTGGCACCTGGAGTCCAGCGCGCTCACCCTGCGCGGTCTGAACTACGAGGGCGTCGTCAACGTCACCACGCAGAGCGGCCACACCAAGCAGGCGCTGAAGTTCACGGCCGACACCGTCGACATCGGCGATCTGCACCAGATCGTGGACGGCCCGATGGGGAAGAAGTACCACGTACAGGGCGCCCCGGGGTCCACGTCGACGATCCGCGGCGGCAAGGTGACGATGTACACCGAGCGGCTGCAGGGCAACCTTTTCGGGCTGATCCCGATCGTCTTCGATCCGGAGCACCCGCCGCCGATCAATGTCTCGTTCGCCTACTTCACCAAGGTGAAGATCGAGCAGGCGGGCCAGTTCGGCGGAAACCTCCACATCCCGGGTCTGCACCAGTCGATCACCGACTGAGCCGGCCGGGAAGGAATCCCAGGACCCGTCCGGGAGCCGCGGGAACGACTGTGGGCCGCCCCCCTCCAAGGGGGGCGGCCCACAGTCGTTCCGGCTTGCCTCAGGCGCTCTGGCCGCCCAGGTGGTGCACCCGCACCATGTTGGTGGTGCCGGGGACGCCGGGGGGCGAACCGGCGGTGATGAGCATCGTGTCGCCCTTGCTGTAGCGCTGGAGCTTGAGCAGCTCGGCGTCCACCAGGTCGACCATCGCGTCGGTGTTGTCCACGTACGGCACGACGAAGGGGTCCACGCCCCAGCTCAGCGCCAGCTGGTTACGGGTGGAGGCCTCCGTGGTGAAGGCCAGGATCGGCTGCGCGGCCCGGTAGCGGGACAGCCGGCGGGCGGTGTCGCCGGACTGGGTGAAGGCCACCAGCGCCTTGCCGTCGAGGAAGTCGGCCATCTCGCAGGCCGCACGGGCCACCGCACCGCCCTGCGTACGCGGCTTCTTGCCGGGGACCAGCGGCTGCAGGCCCTTCGACAGCAGCTCCTCCTCGGCCGCCTCGACGATCTTCGACATCGTCTTGACGGTCTCGATCGGGTAGGCGCCGACCGAGGACTCCGCGGAGAGCATGACCGCGTCCGCGCCGTCGAGGATGGCGTTGGCGACGTCGGACGCCTCGGCGCGGGTCGGCCGGGAGTTGGTGATCATCGACTCCATCATCTGGGTCGCGACGATCACCGGCTTGGCGTTCCGGCGGCACATCTCCACCAGGCGCTTCTGCACCATCGGGACCTTCTCCAGCGGGTACTCCACCGCCAGGTCACCACGGGCCACCATGACCGCGTCGAAGGCCATCACGACCTCCTGCATGTTGGCGACCGCCTGCGGCTTCTCGACCTTGGCGATGACCGGGACCCGGCGGCCGACCTCGTCCATGACGCGGTGCACGTCCTGGACGTCCTTGGCGTCCCGGACGAAGGAGAGCGCGACCATGTCGCAGCCCATGTTCAGGGCGAACTTCAGGTCGTCGATGTCCTTCTCGGACAGCGCCGGGACGTTCACCGCCGCGCCGGGAAGGTTGATGCCCTTGTGGTCGGAGATGACCCCGCCCTCGATGACGATGGTGCGCACCTTCGGGCCGTCGACCTCGACGACCTGGAGGGCGACATTGCCGTCGTTGATCAGGACCGGGTCGCCCTTGGAGACGTCGCCGGGCAGGCCCTTGTAGGTCGTACCGCAGATGGTCTTGTCGCCGGGCACGTCCTCGGTGGTGATGACGAACTCGTCGCCGCGCACCAGCTCCACCGGCCCGTCGGCGAAGGTCTCCAGGCGGATCTTGGGGCCCTGGAGGTCGGCCAGCACGCCGATGGCGCGGCCGGTCTCCTCCTGGGCCTTGCGGAGGCGGTGGTACCGCTCCTCGTGCTCCGAGTGGGTCCCGTGGCTCATGTTGAAACGGGCCACGTTCATACCGGCTTCGATCAGTGTCTTGAGCTGATCGAAAGAGTCAACGGCGGGGCCCAGGGTGCAGACGATTTTGGAACGGCGCATGGCGGAATCCTATCGGTTTGTTTCTGAGCGGAATATTCCGGTGGGCGGAAACACCAACGTCTAGGCGTTGACCAGGGCGTATGTCTGCTGGGCGATCTCCAGTTCCTCGTCGGTGGGCACCACGGCGACCGCGACCCGGGCGTACTCGGGCGAGATCAGCCGCGGCTCGTCGGACCGTACGGCGTTCAGCGCGGCGTCCACCGCCATGCCCATCTCCTCCAGGCCGGCGATGGCGGCCTCCCGCACCGGGGCGGCGTTCTCGCCCACGCCGGCGGTGAACGCCACCGCGTCGACCCGGCCGAGCACCGCGCTGTAGGCGCCGATGTACTTCTTCAGCCGGTGGATGTAGATGTCGAAGGCGAGCTCGGCGCGCTTGTCGCCCTCGTCGATGCGGCGCCGGATCTCGCGCATGTCGTTGTCGCCGCACAGCCCGATCAGGCCGCTCTTCTTGTTGAGCAGCGCGTCGACCTCGTCCTCGTCCATCCCCGCCACCCGCTTGAGGTGGAAGGTGACCGCCGGGTCGATGTCGCCGGAGCGGGTGCCCATGACCAGGCCCTCCAGCGGGGTCAGGCCCATGGACGTGTCTACGCACCGGCCGCCCTGGACGGCCGACGCGGAGGCGCCGTTGCCCAGGTGGAGGACGATCACATTGACCTCTTCCGGCGCCTTGCCCAGCAGCGCCGCGGCCTTGCGGGAGACGTAGGCGTGCGAGGTGCCGTGGAAGCCGTAGCGGCGGATGCGGTGCGCGTCGGCGGTGTCGACGTCGATGGCGTAGCGGGCCGCGTACTCCGGCATCGTGGTGTGGAAGGCGGTGTCGAAGACCGCGACCTGCGGCAGATCCGGGCGCAGCGCCCGGGCGGTCTTGATGCCGGTGATGTTCGCCGGGTTGTGCAGCGGCGCGACCGGCACCAGCCGCTCGATCTCCTCGAGCACCGCATCGTCGATCACGGTCGGGGCGGTGAACTTCAGCCCGCCGTGCACCACCCGGTGCCCGATCGCGACCAGTTCCGGGGAGTCCAGTCCGAGCCCGTCGGCGGCCAGCTCCTTGGCGACGGCCTTCAGCGCCGCCTCGTGGTCGGCTATCGGGCCCTCGGTCTCGCGCTTGTCGCCGCCGGTGGCCAGCGGTGTGTGCGCCAGGCGCGAGGTCTCTTCCCCGATCCGCTCCACCAGGCCGACGGCGAGCCGGCTGCCGTCGGTCATGTCGAGCAGCTGGTATTTCACCGACGAGGAGCCGGAGTTGAGGACGAGGACGCGGGTGGCGGTGGCAGTCATGTACGGCTTTCCGGTGAAGGGGGAGGGGGTGCGGGGACTCAGGCGGTGCGTCCGGCGCCGGGCGCAGCGCCCTGGGCCTGGATGGCGGTGATGGCGACGGTGTTGACGATGTCCTGGACCAGGGCGCCGCGCGAGAGGTCGTTGACCGGCTTGCGCAGACCCTGCAGGACCGGGCCGACCGCGACCGCGCCGGCCGAGCGCTGCACGGCCTTATAGGTGTTGTTGCCGGTGTTGAGGTCCGGGAAGATCAGCACGGTGGCCTTGCCGGCGACGTCGGAGCCGGGCAGCTTGGTCTTCGCGACCGCCGCGTCCACCGCCGCGTCGTACTGGATCGGGCCCTCGACCAGCAGGTCGGGCCGCAACTGACGGACGATCTCGGTGGCCTTGCGGACCTTGTCGACGTCCGCGCCGGAGCCGGAGGTGCCGGTGGAGTACGAGAGCATCGCGATGCGCGGCTCGACGCCGAACTGGGCGGCGGTGGCGGCCGACTGGATGGCGATGTCCGCCAGCTGCTCGGCGTTGGGGTCCGGGTTGACCGCGCAGTCGCCGTAGACGAGCACGCGGTCGGCCAGGCACATGAAGAAGACGGACGAGACGATCTGGGCGTCCGGCTTCGTCTTGATGATCTCGAAGGCGGGGCGGATGGTGGCGGCGGTGGAGTGCGCCGCGCCGGAGACCATGCCGTCGGCCAGCCCCTCCTGCACCATCAGCGTGCCGAAGTACGAGACATCGGCGACCACGTCGTAGGCCAGCTCGTATCCGACGCCCTTGTGGGCGCGCAGCTCGGCGTACCGCTCGGCGAAGCGTTCGCGCAGCTCGGAGGTCTGAGGGTCGATGATCTGGGCACCGGTCAGGTCGATGGCCAGGTCGGACGCGCGCTTGCGGATCCCCTCCTCCGCGCCCAGCAGGGTGAGGTCGCAGACGTCGCGGCGCAGCAGGACGTCGGCCGCGCGCAGCACCCGCTCCTCGGAGCCCTCGGGCAGGACGACGCGGCGGCGGCCGGAGCGGGAGCGCTCGATCAGCTCGTGTTCGAACATCATCGGGGTGACCCGGCTGGAGCGGGCGACGGAGATGCGGTTCGTCAGCTCGACGGTGTCCACATGCCGCTCGAACAGGCCCAGCGCGGTCTCCGCCTTGCGCGGCGAGGCGGCGTTCAGCTTGCCCTCGATGGCGAACAGCTCGCCCGCGGTCGGGAAGGATCCGCCGGGTACGGAGATGACGGGGGTGCCGGGGGCGAGCCGCCCGGCCAGCGCCATGATGTCGGGGCCGGGCCGCTCGTCGAGGGTGAGCACCACACCGGCGATCGGCGGGGCGCCGGCGCTGTGCGCGGCCAGCGAGCCGATGACCAGGTCGGCGCGGTCGCCGGGGGTGACCACCAGGCAGCCGGGGGTCAGTGCCTTGAGGAAGGTCGGCAGCATGGCGCCGCCGAAGACGAAGTCCCGCGCGTCCCGGGCCAGCCCGGAGTCGTCGCCGAGCAGCACCTCGGCGCCCAGGGTGTGCACGATCTGGCCGACGGTCGGCGCGGAGAGCGAGCCCTCCTCGGGGAGCGCGTAGCAGGGCACGGGCAGCCGCGCGGCGAGCCGTTCGACGACGGCGGTGCGCAGCTCGGGGGCGACGCGGTTGACGACCATGGCGACGACGTCGCAGCCCAGCGAGGTGTAGGCGCGGTAGGCGTTGCGGGCCTCGGCGCGGACCGAGTCCGCCTCCTGGCCCTGGCCGCCGACGACGGGCAGCACCGCGGCGCCGAATTCATTGGCGAGGCGGGCGTTGAGGGCCAGCTCGGCCGGCAGGTTGGTGGCGGCGTAGTCCGAGCCGAGGACGAGGACGTACTCATACTCCCTGGCCACCGCGTGAAAGCGGTCGACGAGCCGGGAGACCAGCTCGTCGGTGCCGCGTTCGGCCTGGAGGGCGGCGGCCTCCTCGTAACCGATGCCGTATACGGTGTCGGCGGACTGGGTGAGCCGGTAACGGGCCCGCAGCAGATCGAACAGCCGGTCGGGCCCGTCGTCGTGGACCAGCGGGCGGAAGACGCCCACCCGGTCGACATGGCGGGTCAGGAGCTCCATGACCCCCAGCTCGATGACCTGGCGGCCGTCGCCGCGGTCGATCCCGGTCACGTACACGCTGCGCGTCACGCGTGCTCTCCATCCTTCCGTTCTGCCCGCAAGCGATGCCCCCGCTCGCAAGGTCAAATTACCCGTTATGGTGGGCTTGCCCCTCTTGACAATACCTGCGCTGATGGCTAAGCCGCTCTCTCAGTTTCTCCTGAGCGGTCCGGTGAGGAGACAGTAGGGGTGGCCTCCGGGGTGAGGGCAGGCCCCGCGCGCTCATGAAACAATCGGACCGGCTCACAAGAACCAACAGCGAGCACAGGAGACACAGCACGATGCGTATCGGAGTCCTCACCGCAGGCGGCGACTGCCCCGGCCTGAATGCTGTGATCCGGTCTGTTGTCCACCGCGCCCTCACCGGTCACGGCGATGAGGTCATAGGCTTCGAAGACGGTTTCGCCGGCCTGCTCGACGGCCGCTTCCGCAAGCTCGACCTCGAGGCGGTCAGCGGCATCCTCGCCCGCGGCGGCACCATCCTCGGCTCCTCCCGGCTGGAGCGCGCCCGCCTCCGCGAGGCCTGCGAGGACGCCAAGGACCACTCCAAGGACTACGGCATCGACGTCCTGATCCCGATCGGCGGCGAGGGCACCCTCACCGCCGCCCGGATGCTCTCGGACGCCGGGCTGCCGGTCGTCGGCGTTCCGAAGACCATCGACAACGACATCTCCTCCACCGACCGCACCTTCGGCTTCGACACCGCCGTCGGCGTCGCGACCGAGGCCATCGACCGCCTCAAGACCACCGCGGAGTCGCATCAGCGCGTGATGGTCGTCGAGGTGATGGGGCGGCACGCGGGCTGGATCGCGCTGGAGTCCGGCATGGCCGGCGGCGCCCACGGCATCTGCCTCCCGGAGCGCGAGTTCGACGTCAACGACCTGGTCGAGATGGTCGAGGAGCGCTTCGCCCGCGGCAAGAAGTTCGCCGTGGTCTGCGTCGCCGAGGGCGCCCACCCGGCCCCTGGCACCATGGACTACAAGAAGGGCGCCATCGACCTCTACGGCCACGAGCGGTTCTCCGGCATCGGCAACGCCCTCGCCCATGAGCTGGAGAAGCGCCTCGGCAAGGAGGCCCGCCCGGTCATCCTCGGCCACGTCCAGCGCGGCGGCACCCCCACCGCCTACGACCGGGTGCTCGCCACCCGCTTCGGCTGGCACGCCGTCGAGGCCGCGCACCGCGGCGACTTCGGCAGGATGACGGCGCTGCGCGGCACGGACATCACGATGGTGCCGCTGGCGGAGGCGGTCACCGAGCTGAAGACCGTGCCCGCGAACCGCATGGACGAGGCCGAGTCGGTCTTCTGACCGGCCCGCACGACGCAGCACGACGCACGACCACGAAAGAGGCGGCGCGCCACCCGGCGCGCCGCCTCTTCGCTGTCGCTCACCCCGGCGGGGCTACTGCGCGCCGATGGCCTCCAGCATGTTCAGCCGGGCGGCGCGGCGGGCCGGCCACAGCGCGGCCAGCACCCCCACGACCAGCGCGATCAGCAGGAACAGCCCCAGCCGGCCCCAGGGCAGCACCATCTCGTACGTCGGGAAGGACGAGCCGACCATGCTGCCGCCCGCCCAGGCGAGGAAGATGCCCACGCCCATGCCGAGCACCGCGCCGAACAGCGAGATGACCACCGACTCCAGCCGGACCATCTGCTTGATCCCGCTGCGGGCCAGTCCGATCGCGCGCAGCATCCCGATCTCCCGGGTCCGCTCGAACACCGACATCGCCAGGGTGTTGACCACACCGACCACCGCGATGACGACGGCCATGCCCAGCAGCCCGTAGATCATGTTCAGTACGGTGTCGATCTGTCCGGCGGTCTCCTTGCGCAGATCGTCATGGTTCTGGATCTTCAGCAGCGGGCTGTCGCCGAGCGCGTGCCGGATCTCCTTGACGAGCTCGGGGGAACCGCCGTCGGCGGCCTTCACCAGCAGCTCGTCGTTCTTGACCGGCGTCAGGTGGGGATCGACCAGCGACAGGGCGCCGAAGGAGCCGCCGAGCGTCTCGTTGTCCTTGTAGACGCCGGCGATCTTCAGCTTCGTGGTCTTCTTCTCGTCGAACCGCACGCTCACCGTCTCGCCGGCCCGCCAGCCGTGCTCCTTGGCCTCGGTCTCCGAGACGGCTATGCCGCCGGCCCGGACACCCGCCAACGAGCCCTTCACGAAGGTGAGTTGGGTGACCTTGTCGATCTGGGAGAGATCCGTGCCGCGCAGGACGCCGAAGCCGCCGTCGGCTCCCCCGCCCGTGGAGAAGCCCGCCCCGCGCAGCGGCGCCATCGCCTCGACGCCCGGGACCTTCGCCACCTTCTTCGACAGCTCGGGGTCCAGCCCCACATAGGTCGTGGTCTTGATCTGGTAGTCGGCGGTCAGGCTGGTGGCCGCCATCTTGTCCATGCCCAGCTGCGCGGAGTGCCCGACGACCGTCATGCCGGTGATCAGGGTGAGGCCGATCATCAGCGCGGACGCGGTGGCGGCCGTACGGCGCGGATTGCGCAGCGCGTTCTCCTTGGCCAGCTTGCCGCCGATGCCGAACAGCCGGGTGGTGACCGCGCCGGCCAGCGAGACCAGCGGCCGGGACAGCAGCGGGGCCAGGATGATCACGCCGGTCAGCGTCAGCATCGAGCCCGCCATCGCGACCGGCAGATCGTCACCGGACGTCAGGGTGGACACCCAGAGCATCACGGCGACGCCGAGGCCGGTGATCACCGCGCCGATCACATTGCGTACGACCAGACTGCGCGGCGCGGGCGGCGCCTCGGCCGTGCTCAGCGCCTCCACCGGTGCGATCTTCGCGGCCTTGCGGGACGGCAGCCAGGCGGC
This sequence comes from Streptomyces sp. NPDC101227, assembly GCF_044767545.1. Taxonomy (NCBI): domain Bacteria; kingdom Bacillati; phylum Actinomycetota; class Actinomycetes; order Kitasatosporales; family Streptomycetaceae; genus Streptomyces; species Streptomyces sp. NPDC101227. The sequence goes on from NZ_JBIWOD010000007.1 coordinate 357,092, forward strand.
AAGTACGGTCACCACGACGCCGACGGCCAGCGCGGCCGCCACCGTGGTCGGGCTGATGATGACCGGCCCGTCCGGGAAGCCCGCGCCGTTGGCGTCCAGCACCGCGCGCAGCCCCACCGCGATCCCCGCACCCAGCGCGAACCCGACGACGGAGGAGACCAGCCCCAGCAGCGCCGCCTCGGCCAGCACCGAGCGCACGACCTGCCGGCGTGAGGCGCCGACCGCGCGCAGCAGCGCGATCTCGCGGCTGCGCTGGGAGATCAGCATGGTGAAGGTGTTGGCGATGATGAACACCCCGACGAACAGGGCGATCCCGGCGAAGGTCAGCAGGGTCTGGCTCAGCGCGCTGTTCTGCTGGGCGATCATCTTGGCCTGCTGGGCGGCGAGTTCACTGCCGCTGGTCGCCTGGGCGCGCCCCTCGGGCAGCAGTTCACGCACCTTGGCGGTCAGCGCCCGCTGATCGGTGCCGGGCGTGGCCGCCACCACCAGCTCGTCGAACTGCCCCGGGTGCAGATACAGCCGCTGCGCGGTCGCGGTGTCGAACAGCGTCAGACTGCCGCCCGCGGTCACCTGAGGATCGTCGGTCGCGACGATCCCGACCAGCTTCTTCGTCAGCACCGGCCCGTCGGTCGCGAAGCGCACGGTGTCGCCGATGCGGTACCCGGCGGCCTTCGCCGTGCTCTCGGCCAGCGCCAGCTCGCCCGCGTTGCGCGGACCGCGGCCCTGGGCCATCGGGTAGCGGCCGTCCTTGCCGTCCTTGCCCGGCTGGAAGTTGACCGCGCGGTTCTGCCAGCCGTTGCCGACCGGCTGGTCGTCCCTGCCCGCGAGGGTCGCCTCGCCGGTGACATCGGACCGTACGGAGGCCACCCCGGGCAGCGCGCGGATCCGGTCCGCCAGCTTGTCGTCGAGGGCGCTGGTCCGCTTGCCGTCCTTCTGGTCGTCGGCGGCGTCGGGCTCCGCGTCGATGGCCTGGACGGAGACGGCGACGTCCTTGAGATTCCTGGCGGAGGCGTTCTTGACCGCCTCGCCGACGGTGTCGCTGAAGATCAGGGTGCCGGCGACGAAGGCGACGCCGAGCAGGACCGCGAGCGCGGTCATCATCAAACGGGCTTTGTGCGCAAGGACGTTGCGCAGGGCGGTTCGCAGCATGGTGGTGGGTTCAGTCCTGAGGTCAGGGGTCCGGTGCTCGGATACGGAGGGCGGCGCGCGGGTACGGCGCGCGGCGTACGGCGGCGGGGCGCGCCGGGTCAGCTCGTACGGCCCTTGGAGTCGAACAGCCGCATCCGGTCCAGGACGGCGCCGGCGGTCGGCTCGTGCAGTTCCTCGACGATCCGGCCGTCGGCGAGGAAGACCACGCGGTCGGCGTAGCCCGCCGCGACCGGGTCGTGGGTGACCATCACCACGGTCTGCCCCATCGCCTGTACCGACTCGCGCAGAAAGCCCAGCACCTCGGCGCCGGACCGGGAGTCGAGGTTGCCGGTCGGCTCGTCCGCGAAGATGATCTCCGGCTGGGCGGCCAGCGCCCTGGCCACCGCGACCCGCTGCTGCTGGCCGCCCGACAGCTGCGCCGGCCGGTGCGTCAGCCGCCCGGACAGGCCCACCGTCTCTATGACCCGGTTCAGCCACTCCCGGTCGGGGCGGCGGCCCGCGATGTCCATCGGCAGCGTGATGTTCTCCAGCGCGGTCAGCGTCGGCAGCAGATTGAACGCCTGGAAGATGAAGCCGATCTTGTCCCGGCGCAGCCGGGTCAGCTGCCGGTCGTTCAGCGACGCGAGTTCGGTGTCGCCGATCCGGGCGGAGCCGGCGGAGATGCCGTCCAGCCCCGCCATGCAGTGCATCAGCGTGGACTTGCCGGAGCCGGACGGTCCCATGATCGCGGTGAAGCGGGCCTTGCCGAATTCGACGGAGACGGAGTCCAGCGCGACCACGCGCGTCTCGCCCTCGCCGTAGACCTTGCTCAGGTCGGTGGCGCGGGCGGCGACGGCCGCGGTGGCGGTGGAAGTGGGGAATGCGGCGGCCGCATGGGACACGGGAACTCCTGAGAGGGGACGGTCGACTCGTTGTGGTGGGAGTCCCCATTCTCGAATCCGCAGGTCAGGTCGGTCGTCAGCCCAAAGGACCCAATGCCGGACCGGCCGCAAGTGCCACACCGGCCCCCGGCGTCCTCCCGTAGGAGGACCCGGATCCGGCCTCAGGACCGATGGGCGGCCGCGCGGAGTGTGCGGTCCCTACCGCCCGATCCGCTCCCAGAAGTCCGCCAGGATCCCGGCGAGGAACGCGCGCCCCGCCTTGCCGGACGCATCGGCGCCCTCCCCGCCGCCCCAGTTGAGCGTGCCGGCCATGCCCGACTGGTAGTCGCCGTGCAGCTCCTGGAGCACCTCCTGGATCCGCTCCTTGGGGAGCGGTACGAGCTTGCCGACCGGCCGCACATACGCCTGCCAGCGCGTGGTGACGGCGCTGGTCAGCAGCTCGGTGAGTTTCGCGTCCTGGCCGGTGAACCGGATCAGCGCGGGGAGCGGCAGCTCGAGCGCCTCGGCGAGCGCCGCGGCCTGCCTTTCATTGCCGGTCCACTTCCCGCCGTCCTCCAGCCGCTCGTACGCACGCCGCTCCATGCCGATCCGCAGTGCCACATCGTCCGCCGCGAGCCCGAGGGCCAGCCGGTACTCGCGCAGCGTGCCGGGCGCCCCCAGCAGTTCCCCGGGCGCGCACCACAGCGCACCCGCCAGTGCGGTCAGCTCCGTACTCGTGGGGGTGTCCTCGCCCCGCTCCCAGGAGGCGACCATGGCGGGCGAGATGCGTAGCCCGAAGGCGGCCGCCATGCCGTAGGCGACGTTTTCGGGGGTCATACCGAGGGCCTCGCGCAGCCGGCGCGCGGCCTCGGCGTTGAATGGGGGCCTGCGGGGCTCCCCGACGTGCGTGTTCACGGGGACACGGTAAGTGACGTGGCGCTTTTCCACCTATGGTGCAGATGAACAAGTTGTTAACTCGTAGATTCCTACGTCAGGAATGAGGTAGTGGGGCCCGCCGTACCGGATGGCCGGTATGCCGGGCTAGCCCTTCACCGCCCCGCCGAGCGCGAACCCGCCGCCCAGCCGCCTCGCGATCAGCACATACAGCAAGATCACCGGCGTGGAGTACAGGATGGAGAAGGCGGCCAGCTGCCCGAAGGCCACGCTGCCCTCGTTGCCGAAGAACGTGAAGACGCTGACGGAGGCGGGCAGCTGGTCGGGGGAGAGCAGCAGCATGAAGGGGACGAAGAAATTGCCCCACATCATGATGAACGTGTAGATCGTCACGACGGTCAGGCCGGGGCCCATCAGCGGCAGCACGATCCGCAGCAGGGTCTGCCGCCAGGAGGCGCCGTCCGTCCAGGCCGCCTCCTCCAGGACCGTCGGTACGCCGTCCATGAAGTTCTTCATCAGCCAGATGGCGAACGGGAGCTGCGCGGTGGCCAGGAACAGCGCGGTGCCGGACATCGTGTCGATCAGGTTGACCTGGACGAACAGGCCGTAGACCGGGACCATCACCGCGGTGATCGGCAGACAGGTCGAGAACAGGACGGTCAGCAGGTACGGACGGCTGAAGCGGGCCCGGAAACGGGAGAGCGGATAGGCGGCCAGCGCCGCGCAGACGACCGTGACCAGGGTGGCGCCGCCGCACAGCAGCAGGCTGTTGACCATCGGCGTGAACGTGATGTCGTCCGTCAGCACGGCCGAGAAGTTCCCCAGCGTGGGGGACTCCGGCAGCCGCACGCGCAGCGTCGCCTCGGGGTTCAGCGACGACAGCACCAGCCAGACCAGCGGAATCGCGAAGGCGACGGCGACGGCCAGCAGCGCCGCGTCGGCGGCGAGGCGGCGGGCGCGCCGCGCGCGGACCGCCCGGCCGCTCCTCACGTCTCCTCGCGCATCAGGCGCAGATAGACCGCCGAGAACAGCGCGCCCACCAGGAGCAGCAGCAGCGCCACCGCCGTGCCGTAGCCGATCAGGGACTTCAGGAACGCCTGGTCGTACATGAACACGGGGAGGGTCTGGCTGCGATTGCCCGGCCCGCCCCGCGTCATGGCCCAGATCAGGCCGAAGACGGACAGCGTCTGGAGGGTGTTGAGCATCAGATTGGTGCCGATGGAACGGCGGATCATCGGCAGCGTGATGTGCCACAGCCGCCGCGGCCCGCCCGCACCGTCGACCTGGGCGGACTCGGTGACCTCCTGGGGGATCGCGTCGAGCGCCGCGGAGTAGATGAGCATCGAGAAGGCGGTGCCGCGCCAGACGTTGGCGAAGGACACGGCCAGGATGGGGAGCGTGAACAGCCAGTTCTGGGTGGGCAGATGGAGCCACTCCAGGATGGCGTTGAGGGTGCCGCGCCGCTGGAAGAAGCTGTAGAGGAGGAAGCCGGCGACGATTTCCGGGATCACCCAGGCGGTGATCACGACCGCGCCGGCGAGGGACCGCAGCGGCCGCGAGGCGCGCCGCATCAGCCCCGCCAGCGCCAGCCCCAGGGTGTTCTGGCCGAGCACCGAGGAGAGCAGGGTGAACACCAGGGTCAGCACCACCGCGTTGACGAAGTTGCGGTCGGTGAGGGCGTGCCGGAAGTTGGCGAGGCCGACGAAGGACGCGGACTCCTGGCCGGTCAGCTGGGTGTCGGTGAAGGCGATGTAGACGCAGTAACCGATGGGGCCGGCGAGGAAGAGCAGGAGCAGGACGGTGGCGGGGGCGAGGGGGGACCAGCGCAGCAGGCCGCGGCGGACGGGGGACGTACGGGCCGGGCGCGCGGCCCCGGTGACGGCGCCGGCCTCGGTGACGGCGCCGGTCATGGCTTGGCGACGACCTGGCCGTCCACGACGGCCGACAGCTGCTCGTCGTAGTCCTTGGCGGCCTGGCCGGGCGAGGCGGAGTCGGCGGTGACGGCCTCCATCGCCTCACCGATGGCCGCGGAGACCTTGGGGTAGGCGGGCAGCGCGGGCCGGTACCGGCTGATCTTGACCAGCCCGGTGAAGAAGCCGATGCCGGGGACGGACTTCCGATAGCGCGGTTGTGCCGCGACGTCCTTGCGGACCGCGATCTGTGCGCCCCGTACACACCATTCCAGGGCGTTCTTCTTCGACTGGAAGGTCTGGATCAGCTTCCAGGCCAGAGCGGGCTGCCGGGACTTCTGCGGCACGGACCAGGTCCAGCCGCCGGCCAGGCTGACCTTGCCGGGTGCGGCGCCGTGCTGAGTGGGGAACGGCGCCTGGCCGAGCGTCGTCGACCACTCGGGCCAGGGGTTGCCGCCCCCGGTCTTCTGCCACTGCTGGCCGAGCCACGAGCCGTCCAGATCGATCGCGAGCTTCTCCTCGGGCAGCAGCTCGGCGGCCACGTTCGTCTGGATGTTGGGGCTCAGCGCGTCGGAGACGTCGGGCCCCAGCTTCTCCTTGTAGACCGTGTCGATGAAGTCCAGGCTGTCCCGGAAGCCCTTGCTGCCGGTGACCCACTTCTTCGCCGCCGGATCGTAGAGCGGCTGCTCGCCGGTGCCGTACAGCAGCATCTCGAAGCCCTGCATCACGGCGGCCTCGCCCGCGCCCTTGCCGGTGAAGACGTTCAGCGGGATGACACCGGGGACCTTGGCCTTGACGGTACGGGCGGCGTCCAGGACCTCGTCCCAGTTCCGGGGCCGCCAGTCGGCCGGCAGCCCCGCCCTCTTGAAGATCTTCTTGTTGAACCACAGCCCCCGGGTGTCCGTGCCGTCCGGGACGCCGTACGTCTTGCCGTCCTGAGCCCGCGCCGCGGCCTTCGCGCTCGCCTCGAACTGCCGCCAGTCGTCCCACTTGGCCAGATACGGATCCAGAGGCCGCAACAGCCCCGCCTTGATATCGGAGTTGACCAGAAACGTGTCCTCGTAGACCAGATCGGGCGCCGTCTTCGGGGAGCGCATCATCTGCTGGATCTTGGTGTAGTAGTCGTTCTCCGACGCCTGGATCGGGATGAGCTGGACCCTTTTCCCGGGGTTGGCCTTCTCGAATTCCCTCGCCACCAGGCTGATGTACTGGTCGCGGACCAGGACCTTGCCGTTGGTGTCCTTGATGAACGCGACTTTGACGGTGTTCCGGTCGCTCCCGGCCCCGCTGCCGCAGGCGGTGAGTGTGCCGGCGGCCAGGACGGCGGCGGTGAGCAGAATCAGCGGGGCGGTGGGGCGCACGGCGACCTCCAACTAACCTCGGTGGGTTGCCCGCCGAAAGTAAGTCACCGCTCACAGCCGGTCAATGCCCCGACCAGCGGTAGCGCAATTCCGGGCGGCCCACCTGGCCGTACTGCGGGGCGCGGGCGGCCCGGCCGCTGTCGACGAGATGCTCCAGATAGCGGCGGGCGGTGATCCGGGAGATCCCGACATCGGCGGCGGTCTGAGCCGCCGTCAGCCCGCCCTCGGCGGCCCGCAGCGCATCGGTCACCGCGCTCAGGGTCGCGGCGGTCAGCCCCTTGGGCAGCGCGGCCGGCCGCGGCGGGCGCAGCGCGGCGATCGCCCGGTCCACCTCGTCCTGGCCGCTGGCCTCGCCCGCGGTCGCCCGGAACGCGGCGTAACGGGTGAGCCGGTCGCGCAGGGTGGCGAAGGTGAAGGGCTTCAGCACGTACTGCACCACGCCCAGCGAGACGCCCTCGCGCACCATCGCCAGATCGCGGGCCGAGGTGACGGCGATGATGTCCGCGGTGTGCCCGGCCGCGCGCAGCGCCCGTACGAGGTGCAGGCCGTGGCCGTCGGGGAGATAGAGGTCGAGCAGGAGCAGGTCGACGGCGTGCTGGTCGAGGTGGCGGCGGGCGGCGGCCATGGAACGGACGGTGCCGGAGACGGTGAAGCCGGGCACCCGCCCCACGTACAGCGCGTGCGCGTCGGCGGCGACCGGATCGTCCTCGACGACCAGGACCCGGATGTCGGGGGCGCTCACCGGCCCCTCCTCTCGTTCACCGCGCGGTTCCTCTCGTGGCCGGCCCGCCGGCGGCGCCCAGCGGCAGCCGGACGGTGAACCGCGCGCCGCCCTCCGGCGCCCGGTCGAGGGTGATGCTGCCGCGGTTGCGGTGCACGGCCTGGCGGACCAGGGCGAGGCCCAGGCCGCGGCCCGGCCCGGCCTTGGTGGACCAGCCGCGCCGGAAGACCTCCTCGGTGGCGTCAGCGGCGACCCCCGGGCCGTTGTCGGCGACGACGAGCAGCAGCTCGCCGTCCCGCGTCGCCCGCGCGGTGACGCTTACGGCGGGGCGCCCCGCGGCGCGGTCGGCCGGGGCAGGGGCCGTTCGTGGTTCCGCCCTGAGGTCGGTGTCCGACCACACGACCACCGCCGCCTGGGGAGGGGCGGCCGCGTCGATGGCGTTGTCGATGAGGTTGCCCAGCACGGTGACCAGGTCGCGGGCGGGCAGACCCGGCGGCAGCAGCCCGTCGTCGATCCGGCTGTCGGGGGTCAGGGTCAGCTCGACGCCCCGCTCGTTGGCCCCCGCCGCCTTGCCGAGCAGCAGCGCGGCGAGCACCGGCTCGGCGACCGCGCCGACGACCTGGTCGGTCAGCGCCTGGGCCAGCTCCAGCTCGGCGGTCGCGAAGTCCACCGCCTCCTCGGCCCGGCCCAGTTCGATCAGCGAGACGACGGTGTGCAGCCGGTTGGCGGCCTCGTGCGCCTGCGAGCGCAGCGCCTCGGCGAAGCCCCGCACGGAGTCCAACTCGCCCGACAACGCCTGGAGTTCGGTGTGGTCGCGCAAGGTAACGACGCTGCCGCGCTGCTCCCCGCCGGAGACCGGGGAGGAGTTGACGACCAGGACCCGCTCGGCGGTCAGATGCAGCTCGTCGACGCGCGGACCGGGCGCCAGCAGCGCCGCGGTCAGCGGCCCCGGCAGCCCCAGCTCCGTCACCGGCCGGCCCACCGCGTCGCCGGACAGCCCCAGCAGCTCCCGTCCGCCGTCATTGATCAGGTCGACCCGGTGCCGCCCGTCGAGCATCAGCAGCCCCTCGCGCACCGCATGCAGCGCGGCCTGGTGGTAGTCGTGCATCCGGCTCAGCTCGGCGGCGTTCATCCCGTGGGTGTGCCGCCGCAGCCGGGCGTTGATGACATACGTCCCGAGCCCGCCGAGCGCCAGCGCGCCCGCCGCCGCCGCGATCCCCGCCAGCACCTGATCCCGCAGCTGCGCGCTGATCGTCTCGATGGTGATCCCGGCGCTGACCAGCGCGGTGATCCGGCCGCCGCGCCGCGGGTCGTGGACCGGCGCGACCACCCGTACCGACGGCCCGAGCGTCCCCAGATAGGTCTCGGGGACGATCCGGCCGCGCAGCGCGGGCCCGATGTGTCCCAGGTACTTCTTGCCGATCGCGGACGGATCCGGGTGCGTCCAGCGCGTCTTGTCCGGCGCCATCACCACCACGAAGTCCACCCGCGCATCGCGCCGCACCCGCTCCGCGTACGGCTGGAGCGCGGCCGCCGGGTCCTTCGTACGGGCCGCCGCCACGACCGCCGGTGAATCGGCGACGGCGGTGGCCACGGCGGTCGTCTGGCGCCGCGCCGTCTCCTCCGCCTGCCGCTGGGCGCTCAGATACGCGAACAGCGCACAGCCCGCCACGACCGCCGCCACCAGCACCACCTGCATGGCGAACAGCTGCCCTGCCAGACTGCGCGGGCGGCGCAGCCGGGGCGGCCGGGGACGGGGGAGTCGCATACAGAACAGTCTGCACGGTCACTTTCGCGGCGGGCCGCGCGGTCACTCTCGCGTGAACGAAATGCACGTAAGGGTGACGGGCGCCACAACGGCGTGCATAGTCGCCGGGACTTGTTGTGCACAGAGCCGCAGATCCGCGCACAGCCGCAACCCGAGGAGGCAGCCGTGGCTGCAACGACCCCGCCACGTGGGGGCACCGCCAAGGAGACCGCACCCGCCAAGCGGGACCGGACCCACTACCTCTATCTCGCCGTGATCGGCGCGGTACTGCTCGGCATCATCGTGGGCTTTGCCGCACCCGGCGTCGCCGTGCAGCTCAAGCCGCTCGGTACCGGGTTCGTGAACCTCATCAAGATGATGATCTCGCCGATCATCTTCTGCACCATCGTGCTGGGCGTCGGCTCGGTGCGTAAGGCCGCCAAGGTCGGCGCGGTCGGCGGACTGGCGCTCGGCTACTTCATGGTGATGTCGACCGTCGCGCTGGCCATCGGCCTGGTCGTCGGCAACATCCTGGAGCCCGGGTCCGGCCTGCATCTGACCGAGACCGTGCGCCACGCGGGCCAGGCGCAGAGCGCGGGCCCCGGCGAGAGCCTGCCGGACTTCCTGCTCGACATGATCCCCACCACGCTGGTCTCCGCCTTCACCAAGGGCGAGGTGCTCCAGACGCTGCTGGTTGCGCTGCTGGTCGGCTTCGGGCTGCAGGCGCTGGGCTCGGCGGGCGAGCCGGTGCTGCGCGGCATCGGGCATGTGCAGAAGCTGGTCTTCCGGGTGCTGTCCATGATCATGTGGGCGGCACCGGTGGGAGCCTTCGGCGCCATCGCGGCGGTGGTCGGCGAGACGGGCCTGGACGCGCTGAAGTCCCTGGCCATCATCATGATCGGCTTCTACATCACCTGCCTGCTGTTCGTGATCGTGGTGCTCGGCGCGCTGCTCCGCCTCGTCGCCGGCGTCAACATCTTCCTGCTGCTGAAGTACCTGGCCCGCGAGTTCCTGCTGATCCTTTCCACCTCCTCCTCGGAGTCGGCGCTCCCCAGGCTGATCGCGAAGATGGAGCACCTGGGCGTCAGCAAGCCGGTCGTCGGCATCACCGTCCCCACCGGCTACAGCTTCAACCTCGACGGCACCGCCATCTACCTGACGATGTCCTCGCTGTTCGTCGCCGAGGCGATGGGCAAGCCACTCTCCCTCGGCCAGCAGATCTCGCTGCTGGTCTTCATGATCATCGCGTCCAAGGGGGCGGCGGGCGTCACCGGCGCGGGCCTGGCCACGCTGGCCGGCGGCCTCCAGTCGCACCGCCCCGAACTGGTCGACGGCGTCGGCCTGATCGTGGGCATCGACCGCTTCATGAGCGAGGCCCGGGCGCTGACCAACTTCGCGGGCAACGCGGTGGCGACGGTCCTGGTCGGCACCTGGACCAAGGAAATCGACAAGGCCCGGGTGGCCGAGGTACTGGGCGGCCGGGCGCCGTTCGACGAGGCGACTCTGGCCGTCGAGGGCCACGGTGCGCCCGCGGCGGCGGACATTGCGCCGCCGCGCGAGCCGGTGTCGGGGTAGCCGGTTCGCCGGTCCGCTGCGCTTTGCCTGGGCCGTTTTTGGCTTGCCCGCCGCGGGTGGTTTCTCGCCGTTGCGCCTGCGGCGGGCCGGTCCGCTGCGCTTTGCCGCGGCCGATGTGTCGGGCTTTCCCGCCGTGGCGCCTGCGGCGGGCTGGTGCCGCTTGCGCGGGGCTGTTCGGCTGCGGGACCGGGCCTCCGGACTCCGTCCTGCGGCCCGCCCCCTCCCCGTTGGGAGTGGGGAAGAAGACCGGTGGGGGCGTACGTCGGTGGTCAGGTGCACCCAGTGGACACAACCACCGGCACCGGACACACAACGCTCGCCCTCACGAGAATCCCCCCACCCACGGGAGGGGACGGACCGTAGCGGCGGAGCCGTGTAGGGCCGTCACCGCACCCGAAAAACCACGCCCGCCGCAGGCGCAACGGCGAGAACACACCACGGCCGGTCAGCCGACAACGTACGGCCCAGGCAAAGCGCAGCGAACCGGCCGGAACCACACCGTGGCGAGCGGCGGCAATACCGCCGCGAGCGACGCATCGCGGCCGTTCCACGGTGTGGGCTCGGGCTTGAGGGGGTCGGGGTTGGTGACGCCGCTCCCGCCGTAGCGGAGCGCATCCGTGTTGAGGACCTCCCGCCAGGCGGGGACGTCGCCGGGGACGCCGAGACGGTAGCCGTGACGGACGAGGGGCGAGAAGTTGGTGACGGAGATCAGCGGGGTGCCGTCGGCGGCGTGGCGCAGGAAGGACAGGACGTTGTCGTCGGCCGCGTCGCCGTCGATCCAGGAGAAGCCGGCCGGGTCGGTGTCGCGTTCCCACAGCGCGGGCGCGTCCGCGTAGCCGCGGTTCAGATCGCGGACCAGATCGCGGACGCCCCGATGGTCCGGCGCCGCCTCGTACGACGGGTCCAGCAGCCACCAGTCCGGGCCGTGGCTCTCCGCCCATTCGGCGCCCTGCGCGAACTCCTGGCCCATGAAGAGGAGTTGCTTGCCGGGATGCGCCCACATATAGCCGAGGTAGGCGCGGTGGGTGGCGCGCTGCTGCCACCAGTCGCCGGGCATCTTCGACACCAGCGACCGCTTGCCGTGCACCACCTCGTCGTGGGAGATCGGCAGCACATAGTTCTCGGAGTAGGCGTAGATCATGGAGAAGGTCAGCTCGCCGTGGTGGTACTTGCGGTGCACCGGCTCCTTGGAGACGTAGACCAGCGAGTCGTGCATCCAGCCCATGTTCCACTTCAGCCCGAAGCCCAGGCCGCCGAAGCCGCCGGGGCCGACGTGGTGCGTGGCGCGGGTGACACCGTCCCAGGCGGTGGACTCCTCGGCGATGGTGACGACGCCGGGGCAGCGGCGGTAGACCGTCGCGTTCATCTCCTGGAGGAAGGCGACCGCGTCGAGGTTCTCCCGGCCGCCGTGGATGTTCGGCGTCCAGTCGCCCTCCTCGCGGGAGTAGTCGAGGTAGAGCATGGAGGCGACGGCGTCCACGCGGAGGCCGTCGATGTGGAACTCCTCGCACCAGTACACGGCGTTGGCGACCAGGAAGTTACGGACCTCGGTGCGGCCGTAGTCGAATTCCAGGGTGCCCCAGTCCGGGTGCGCGGCCCGTGCCGGGTCCTGGTGCTCGTACAGCGGGCGCCCGTCGAACTCCGCCAGCGCCCAGTCGTCCCGCGGGAAGTGCGCCGGCACCCAGTCCATCAGGACGCCGATCCCGGCCCGGTGCAGCGCGTCGATCAGGCACTTGAAGTCGTCCGGGGTGCCCATCCGGGCGGTGGGGGCGTAGAACCCGGTCACCTGATAGCCCCAAGACCCGCCGAAGGGATGCTCGGAGACCGGCATCAATTCGACGTGGGTGAACCCCAAGTCTTTTACATATGACGGGAGTTGGGTGGCCAGCTGGCGGTAGGTGAGGCCGGGGCGCCAGGAGGGGAGGTGGACCTCGTAGACGGAGAACGGCGCCTGGTGCACGGGGCGCTCGGCGCGCCGCGCCATCCAGTCGTCGTCCTTCCAGCGGTAGTGGGACTCCTCCACGACCGAGGCGGTGGCGGGCGGGCATTCGGTCCGCCGGGCCATCGGATCGGCGCGTACGGTCTTCGAGCAGTCCGGCCGGGTGATCTCGAACTTGTAGAGCTCGCCCTCGCCGATGCCGGGGACGAACAGCTCCCAGACGCCCGTCGAGCCGAGCGAGCGCATCGGGTGGGCGGTGCCGTCCCAGAAGTTGAAGTCGCCGACGATCCGGACGCCCTGCGCGTTGGGGGCCCAGACGGTGAAGCGGGTGCCGGTGACGCCCTGGTGGTCCATGGTCCGCGCGCCGAGCGCCCGCCACAGCTGCTCGTGCCGGCCCTCGGCGAACAGATGCAGATCGAGCTCGCCGACCGCGGGGAGGAAGCAGTAGGGGTCCCGCGCCGTCACCGTGCTGTCCTCGTACTCGACGAGCAGCTCGTATTCGGGGATCCGGCGCAGCGGCAGCACCCCGGCGAACAGCCCGTCGCCCTCGGCGTGCAGGGTGGCGCGCAGCCCCTTGGCGACGACGGTGACGCTGGTGGCGTACGGCCGCAGGGTGCGGAAGAGCAGCCCGCCGCGTACCGGGTGCGCGCCGAGCAGCCCGTGCGGATCGTGATGGGTGCCGCCCAGCAGCCGGCCCCGGTCCTCGTCGCCGAGCGGGGCGGCGGCCCGTACCCCACGACCGGCGGCCTTGGGCTTCTGCCCCCGGGAGGCGGCGGGCGGAGAATCAGAGGGGCACCGCGAAGCGGTTCCGGCCGGGGTGGCGGCGGGCGACGGCGATTCAGAGGGGCACCGCGAAGCGGTTCCGGCCGGGGTGGTGGTGGGTGACGGCGATTCAGAGGGGCACCGCGAAGCGGTTCCGGCCGGGGTGGTGGTGGGTGACGGGCGGGCGGTCACGTGGGGTGCCTCCTCGGGGCGGGGCGGGGGATCGGCCGGAGCCGGCGGGTTCACAGGGGGTACGGGTCAGGCGCCCGCCGCCAGCCGCCGGATGGCGGCCATCGGGACGGGCAGCCAGTCGGGCCGGTGCCGGGCCTCGTAGAGCACCTCGTAGACGGCCTTGTCGGTTTCGTAGGCGCGCATCAGCTCGGGCGCCGAGCGCGGGTCGAGCCCGCCCGCCTCGGCATAGCCCTGGCAGTAGGCGTCGCGGGTGCGCCGGGCCCACTCCAGCGACCAGGGATCGCCGCCGCCCGGTCCGCTGCGCGCCGCGTAGTCGAAGGAGCGCAGCATCGCGGCCACATCGCGCAGCGCCGGCTGCGGGCGCCGCCGTTCGACCAGCGGCCGGGCCGGTTCGCCCTCGAAGTCGATCAGCGACCAGCGGCCCTCGTCGGCGGAGCGCAGCGTCTGGCCCAGATGCAGATCGCCGTGGATGCGCTGGGCGGCCCAGCCGTGCCCGTCCCCGCCGATGCCGGCCAGCGCGTCGAAGGCCTCCCGCAGCCGGGGGCAGTAGGGCTGGAGCAGGGGCACCGCGCGGGCGGTGGCCTCCAGTCGCCCGGTCATCCGGGCGGCGATCGCGGCGAGCTGCGGGCGGTGCAGCTCCGTGGTCGGCAGCGTCTGGGCGAGGGCGGTGTGGACCTCGGCGGTGGCATGGCCGAGCGCCCGCGCCGAGCTGGTGAAGTCGGCGCGTACGGACAGCGCGTTGAGGGCCAGCTGCCAGCCGTCGGCGGAGCCCGGCAGATACGGCTGGAGGACGCCAAGGGTGGTCGGCTCGCCGTCCGCCTCGGCGGCCTCCGCCTCGAACCACGCGACCGGCGCGGGCACCCGCGCACACTTGGCGTCGGCCAGCGCGCGGGGCAGCTCCAGATCCGGGTTGATGCCGGGCGCGATCCGCCGGAAGACCTTGAGGATGAACGAATCTCCGTACACGATCGAGGAGTTGGACTGCTCGGTCGCGATCGGCCGGGCCGGCAGTCCGGAGGGGATGTCGAGGCCCTCCTCGCGGTCGAAGCGCAGCGCGCCGATCCGTCCTGGCACCCGCAGCCGTTCCAGCAGCAGCCCGCACAGCCGGTTGTCGAGCAGTGCGTCATAGACGCTGCGGCCGCGCAGCGGGCCGCCGGCGGGACGGCCGATCACGGCGGGTGCGAGCTGCGGCGGCAGCGCGGGGTGTACGCCGAGCAGCAGTTGATAGCAGTCGCCCGCGACGGTGGCCCGGCTCGGCGGCGCCGCCTGCTGGGCGCGCACGAGCAGCTGCAGTATTCCCGGTGTGCCGTCGGCCGTGCACGGCAGCAGTTCGGTCGCCGAGAGCAGCGAGAAGCCGGTGATCAGCCGTCCCTTGCCGGCGAACCAGCGCTGTCGGGGCACCCATGCGGCGAGCAGGGGGGCGAGCGAGGACAGCAGATCGGGTGCGGCGACGAGCGGGCGGTCAGGGGTGTTGCGGATGGCACGGGTCGAGGCGGTGTCCGACATGGCGTCGCGTCCTTTCCCCGGGCACACGACAGATAGCCCAAAGTGTCCCGGAATGCGGCCTTGACTGTGCGGCGGCGCGGTGGGGGTACCCCCAGACGGAGTCGGGGGTGGCGCTGCATGCCTTGCGCGGCGGGCCCCTGGATCCCGGGGACCGCCGGTGACTCACGCGGCCCGTGCGGTAGTAGGGAGCGTGCCCGAGCGAAAGGTCAAAAAACGCCCGTACGCGCGTGCGGCCGCGTACGGGCGGATTTCTTGGAGCCCGTGCGGGTCGGGGAGGCTCCGTCAGGCGCCGTTCACGCAGGGTTCTTGCGCAGCCGGAACCAGTAGAAGCCGTGACCCGCGAGGGTGAGCAGGTACGGCAGTTCACCGATCGGCGGGAAGCGGACGCCACCGATGAGTTCGACCGGATGACGGCCGCTGAACGCCTGGAGGTCCAGCTCCGTCGGCTGCGCGAAGCGCGAGAAGTTGTTCACGCACAGCACCAGGTCGTCGTCCGCGCCGCCGGCACCGGGCGACTCCCGCAGATAGGCGAGCACCGCCGGGTTGGAGGAGGGCAGTTCGGTGTAGCTGCCGAGCCCGAACGCCGGGTTCTGCTTACGGATCTCGATCATCCGGCGGGTCCAGTGCAGCAGCGAGGAGGGCGAACTCATCGCCGCCTCGACGTTGGTGACCTGGTACCCGTAGACCGGGTCCATGATGGTCGGCAGCGAGAGCCGGCCCGGGTCGCAGGAGGAGAATCCGGCGTTGCGGTCCGGCGTCCACTGCATCGGCGTGCGCACCGCATCGCGGTCGCCGAGCCAGATGTTGTCGCCCATGCCGATCTCGTCGCCGTAATAGAGGATCGGCGAACCGGGGAGCGAGAGCAGCAGTGCCGTGAAGAGCTCGATCTGATTGCGGTCGTTGTCGAGCAGCGGGGCCAGCCGCCGGCGGATACCGATGTTGGCGCGCATCCGCGGGTCCTTGGCGTATTCCGCGTACATGTAGTCGCGTTCTTCGTCCGTGACCATTTCGAGGGTCAGCTCGTCGTGGTTGCGGAGGAAGATGCCCCACTGGCAGCCGGAGGGGATCGCCGGGGTCTTGGCGAGGATTTCCGATACCGGGTAGCGGGATTCGCGGCGTACCGCCATGAAGATCCGGGGCATGACCGGGAAGTGGAACGCCATATGGCATTCGTCGCCGCCGACGGCGTAGTCGCCGAAGTAGTCGACGACGTCCTCCGGCCATTGATTGGCCTCGGCCAGCAGCACCGTGTCCGGGTAATGCGCGTCGATCTCGGCGCGGACCCGCTTGAGGAAGGCGTGCGAGGCGGGCAGGTTCTCGCAGTTGGTGCCCTCCTCGGCGTAGAGGTACGGCACGGCGTCCAGCCGGAAGCCGTCGATGCCCAGGTCGAGCCAGAACCGCAGGGCGGAGATCATCTCCTCCTGGACCGTCGGATTCTCGTAGTTGAGATCCGGCTGGTGGGAGAAGAAGCGGTGCCAGTAGTACTGCTTGCGCACCGGATCGAAGGTCCAGTTGGATGCTTCGGTGTCGACGAAGATGATCCGGGCGTCGCCGTACTGCTTGTCGTCGTCGGCCCAGACGTAATAGTCGCCGTACGGCCCTTCCGGGTCGGTGCGGGACTCCTGGAACCACGGATGCTGGTCGCTGGTGTGGTTCATCACCATATCGATGATGACCCGCATTCCGCGGTGGTGCGCGGCGTCCACGAATTCCACGAAATCGGCGAGATCGCCGAACTCGGGAAGCACCGAGGTGTAGTCGGAGACGTCGTATCCGCCGTCCCGCAGCGGGGATTTGAAGAACGGCGGGAGCCAGAGGCAGTCCACCCCCAGCCATTGCAGATAGTCGAGCTTGGCCGTGATGCCCTTGAGGTCCCCGACGCCGTCGCCGTTGCTGTCCTGGAACGAGCGCACCAGGACTTCGTAGAAGACGGCCCGTTTGAACCAGTCGGGATCGCGGTCCTTCGCCGGTGTGTCCTCGAACGTGTCGGGGACGGGCTCATTGACGATCAATTGGGTGACCCTCCGATCGGTGAGGACGGTCGCAGTGACAGCACATGAGCGGGCGCGAGCGAGCGGCCCGGCTCCAGGCGCACATAGTTGTCCCTGCCCCAGTGGTAGGTGTCGCCGGTGAGCTCGTCGCGCACCGGCAAGGAATCGTGCCGGCCGAGGCCGAGTTCCGGCATGTCCAACGACACCGTCGCCTCGTGGGTGTGGTGCGGATCGAGGTTGACCACTGTGAGCACCGTGTCGGCCTCGTCCCCGTCTCCCGCGCGCTTGGAGTACGCGATCACGGAGTCGTTGTCGACGTGGTGAAAGTGCAGGTTGCGCAGTTGCTGGAGCGCGGGATGCCGGCGGCGGATGCGGTTGAGCGCGGTGATGAGGGGGGCGATGGTACGCCCCTCGCGGGCGGCCGCATCCCAGTCGCGGGGCCGCAGTTGGTACTTCTCCGAGTCGAGGTACTCCTCGCTGCCGTGGTGCAGCGGCGTCGCCTCGCACAGCTCGTAACCTGCGTAGACGCCCCAGGTCGGGGAGAGCGTGGCGGCCAGTACGGCGCGGGTCTCGAAGGCCGCGCGGCCGCCTTCCTGGAGGTAGGCGTGCAGGATGTCAGGGGTGTTGACGAAGAAATTGGGGCGCAGGTAGTCGGCGCTCTCACCGGACAGTTCGGTGAGGTACTCGGTCAGTTCCCGCTTGGTGTTGCGCCAGGTGAAGTACGTGTACGACTGGTGGAAGCCGATCTTGGCGAGGGTGCCCAGCATCGCGGGGCGGGTGAATGCCTCGGCGAGGAAGAGGACATCGGGGTCGGTGCGGTTGATGTCGGCGAGCACCTTCTCCCAGAACACCACCGGCTTGGTGTGCGGGTTGTCGACGCGGAAGATCCTTACGCCCTTGTCCATCCAGAAGCGCAGCACCCGTTCCGTCTCGCGCACCAGCCCGCGGAAGTCGGTGTCGAAGGCGATGGGATAGATGTCCTGGTACTTCTTCGGCGGGTTCTCCGCGTAGGCGATGGAGCCGTCGGCGCGGTGGTGGAACCACTGCGGGCGCTGGTCGACCCAGGGGTGGTCGGGGGAGCACTGGAGGGCGAAGTCCAGGGCCACCTCCATCCGCAGTTCGCGGGCGGTGCGCACGAAGTGCGCGAAGTCCTCGAAGGTGCCCAGGTCCGGGTGGAGGGCGTCATGGCCGCCGTCGGAGGAGCCGATCGCCCAGGGGGAGCCGACATCGCCGGGACCGGCGGACAGCGCGTTGTTGGGGCCCTTGCGGAAGGCGGTCCCGACGGGGTGCACGGGCGGTAGATAGACGACGTCGAAGCCCATCGCGGCGACCGCGGGCAGGCGTTCGGCGGCGGTGCGCAGGGTGCCGCTGATGACGCTGCCGTCCGGCGCGGTGATGGCGCCCTCGGAGCGCGGGAAGAGCTCGTACCAGGAGCCGTACAGGGCCCGTCGGCGCTCGACGACCAGCGGCATCGGCCGGGAGACGGTGAGCAGTTCGCGCAGCGGATGGCGGGCCAGGGCGCCGGTGACCTCGGGGTCGAGGGTGGCGGCGAGGCGGGTGGCGGCGGGGAGTTTGCCGTTGCGCAGCGCGTCCACGGCGGCGAGCACCGCCTCGCGGCCGTCGCTTTTGGGGACGTCGGCGGCGGCCCGTTCGTGCAGGGCGGCGCCCTCGGCGAGGACCAGCTCGGTGTCGATGCCCGCCGGGATCTTGATGGCGGCGTGCCGGCGCCAGGTGGCGAGCGGATCGGACCAGGCCTCGACGGTGTAGGTCCAGCGGCCTTCGATGCCGGGGGTGACCTCGGCGGTCCAGCGGTCGGTGCCGGGCGCGGCCTCGGTCATCGGGGTCCAGGGGCCGCAGCGGCCGGCGGGATTGCGCAGCACCACATTGGCGGCGACCGCGTCATGGCCTTCGCGGAATACGGTTGCCGAGACCTCCAGGGTCTCGCCGGCCACCGCCTTGGCCGGTCGGCGGCCGCAATCGATCTGCGGGCGGATGTCCAGTACAGGGATGCGACCGATCATGGGCTCACCTGGGCTATTGATGCTTTGCGGGGTTTTGTCCTTTGTATCCGCTCCACGGTAGAGAGACGGGGTCCGGGCATGGGCGCTCCTGTCCGCTTTCACTCGGTTGGCGGTGGGTGCGGCGAGTAGCGGCGTACTCCGTGAGCCTGCCCGGTGCGCACGACCGGACAATCCGGTACGCAGGTGAACTACTCGTTCGTAACTCCTCGCCCGTCGCGACCCGTCGGGCATCCTTCAGAACTCTCGCGGGACGGAGCGGAAATGCGCTGGCACGATCGGGGCGCCTCCTCAACTCAGGTGAATCACAAGAGATTTGAATCACAAGGGAGTTGCGGTGTGCGGATGTCCGATGCCGCGCCGGGCCCGTCGGCGTCACACCGCAGCCTCTCGCCAGGAGGGAGTCCGTACAAGAGCGCCTGAGGGGGTGGAATCGGCCATATCGGCGGACCCGGCGGTACGGGTAGGGCGGCTGTGCCGTACGGGCCCGGAGGGCCGCATGAGCGGCGAGGTGTCCGGGCCGGGGGAGGGCCCGGCGGACCTAGGGGGTGTCCCTGCGGTGCACGGTGTCCGCGCGCACCAGCCGGCCGCCGGCGAAGCAGAGCTCGTACGCGGACGTGGTCTCCACGTCCACGCCGTAGTACGTGCACGACCAGCCGCGCGGCGGCTTCGGGGTGCCGTCCGGCGGGGTGTCCAGCGCGAAGAACGGCACCACGGACTCCACCTGAGCGCGGGGCATCCCGATCCGCAGGCTCCGGAAGGCGGCCCGGTCCAGGACCGTCCAGCCGGGGCTGACCAGCGCGAAGACGCCCATCAGGACGAACAGCGCGACGAGCGCCGCCGACGGGAGGGCCACCGTCTGCCACAGCCGCCGCCGCACCCGTCGCTGCGCCTGTGCCAACTCCCTTTCCGCGGCGGTCGGTTCGGGGGGCGCCGGGGCTCCGGGAGCCGGCCCGCCGGTCAGCGGCAGCCGTGCCGTGACCGCGAAGCCGCCCTCCGGCGTCGGCCCGCTGCGCAGCGTCCCGCCCGCCAGCCGTACCCGCTCGTCCAGGCCCACCAGCCCGCTGCCCCCGGAGACCGGATCCCGCGCGGAACCGTCCGGGCGGGGGCCACGGGTCACGGGCCGGGGGCCATTGGTCACCGTCACGGTCACCGTCGCGCGCTCCGCGGAGCGCACGGTCCGGATCCCGACGGCCGCGCCCGGCGCGTGCTTGGCGGCGTTGGTCAGTGCCTCCTGGACGACGCGGTGCAGGGCGTGGCCGGTCATGGCCGGTGGCTCGGGGGCGTCGTCGTCGCCAACCCTCTCCACTGTCACGGTCATCCCCGATTCCCGCGCGCGCCGCGCCAGCGCGCTCACGCTCACGGTGGACGGCGCGGGAGGCGCGCCCTCGTCGTCGGTGCGCAGAACGCCGATGATCTCCTGGAGCCGTTCGGTGGCCGTCCCGGCCGCCTCCCGCAGCGCGCCGGCCGCCGCGCGGCGGTCCGCGTCCAGGGCCGGATCGACCTCAAGTGCCCCCGCACGCAAGGCGATCAGGGCCAGGTCATGGCCGAGCGAATCGTGCATGTCGCCGGCGATCCTGGCCCGTTCGCGCAGCCGGGTGCGGTCGGCGACGGCCCGCTGCTCGCGCTCCATCCGGTCGGCGAGCCGCCAGCCGGTGCGGACCAGTTCGGCGTACTGGCGGCGGTAGCGGCCCAGCAGCCACGGCAGCACCACATTGAGCAGCAGCGCGACCAGGAGGGTGAACCAGGGCCACAGGGTGCGGCTGACGAGCGCGCACAGCGGCACCCCGGCCGCCGCGACGCCGGCGAAGCACCACAGTGCGGGCTGGGCGCGCGCCATCCGGACGCCGGCCAGATAGCCGAGGAGGGCCAGGGCGAGGGAGTACGCCCCCGTGGCCAGCTGCTCCGAGACCACCAGGCTCGGCACCACCGGGATCGCCACCGCTGCGAGCGGCCAACGCCTGCGCACCAGTACGGCCAGGCCGAGCAGCGGGAATCCGGCGAGCGTCGCCCACCGCTGGAGCGCGTGCGGGGCATCGAACGTGGCGACGAGCGGAACGCAAAGAATCAGCCACAGCGCGAGGCCGGGGAGCCGCCCGCGCCAGGCGGCCGGAAGCGGTCGGCGCCTCATGACGCCGGGACCAGCCCCGCCTCGTACGCGAGGATCGCCGCCTGCACCCGGTTCTTGAAGCCGAGCCGGGCCAGGATCGTGCTGACGTACGTCTTGACCGTGCCCTCGACCAGGAGCAGCCGCCGGGCGATCTCGGCGTTGGAGAGCCCGGCGCCGACCAGGCCGAGCACCTCGCGCTCGCGGCCGGTCAGTTCGGCGACCCGGGCCCGGGCGGCGATGCCCTGGCCCAGCCGGCCGTCGCCGAGGTGGGCGATGACCCGGCGGGCGACGGCGGGCGAGAGCGCGGCGCCGCCCTCGGCGACCGCCCGGACGCCGGCGAGCAGTTCCCTGGGGTCGCCGGACTTGAGCAGGAATCCGGCGGCGCCGGAGCCGAGGGCGTCCGCCACGTAGGCGTCCTCGGAGAACGTCGTGAGCATCACCACGGCCGTCCCGGGGACCTCCCTGGCCAGTTCCGCGGCGGCGGCGAGCCCGTCCAGGCCGGGCATCCTGATGTCCAGCAGGCAGACGTCGGGGCGGTGCCTGCGGGCGAGGGTGACCGCCGCGCGGCCGTCCGCGGCCTCCGCGACGACCTCGATCCCGGGATCCGAGCCGAGGATCGCGCGGACCCCGGCCCGCAGCATCGGCTCGTCGTCGGCCAGCAGGACTGTGATCGTTTCGCTCATCCGGACCCCCGTCGCACGCGAAGGGGCGGTGCCCGGAGGGACTCCGGACACCGCCCGCTCTTGAGGTCACGTTACCTCGGAGCGATCACTCCGTGATCGAACACCGTTGGCTGACGCGTTACTTGACCGCGACGCCGGCCCAGGCGGCCTCGACGCCCTTGACCTCGGGGCTGCCGGCCTTGTAGAGGTCGGTGGCGGCCTTGACGGTCGCCTCGCGCGCACCCTTGTAGTCGGTGTTCGAGGTCATGTACTCGGTCAGGGCCTTGAACCAGATCTTCTCGGCCTTGTCCCGGCCGATGCCCTCGACCTTCTTGCCGTCCGCCGTCGGGCTGTCGTACTTGACGCCGTTGATCTCCTTCGCGCCGCTGCCCTCGGACAGCAGGTAGAAGAAGTGGTTGGCGACACCCGAGGAGTAGTGCGGGTCCAGGCCACCGGTCTCGGAGTCCCAGTTGTCCTTCGACTGGCCGTCCTTGCTGGGCTTGTCCATGTAGCGCAGCGGCGTGCCGTCACCGTTGATGTCGATCTTCTCGCCGATGAGGTAGTCGCCCGGGTCCTTGTCGTTCTTGGCGTAGAACTCGACCGAGGTGCCGAAGATGTCCGAGGTGCCCTCGTTCAGGCCGCCGGACTCGCCGCTGTACTCCAGGTTGGCGGTGGCCGAGGTGACACCGTGCGACATCTCGTGCGCCGCCACGTCCAGGGCGGTCAGCGGGGCCTTGTTGTCCTGGCCGTCGCCGTAGGTCATGCAGAAGCAGCTGTCGTCCCAGAAGGCGTTGACGTAGCTGTTGCCGTAGTGGACGCGCGAGGACGCACCCTTGCCGTCGCCCTTGATGCCCGAGCGGCCGTGGACGGTCTTGTAGTAGTCCCAGGTCACGCCGGCACCGTAGGCCGCGTCGACGGCCGCGGTCTGCGGGTCGTCGGGCTTGCCGGTGCCCCAGTTGTCGTCGTCGTCCGTGAACGGCTCGCCGTCGCCGTTCTCGCTGTTCTTGAGGTTGGTGGTCTTGTGACCGCCGCGCCCGTCGTCGGTCAGCGTGAACTTGGCGCCGTCCTTCTTGGTGCCCAGCTCGACGCTGCCGCTGTACTCGCTCTCGCCCTTGCCGGTGTGGATCTCGTCGTACTGGAAGAGCTTCTTGCCGCTGTTGGCGTCGGTGATGACGTGCAGCCGGCTGGGCGTGCCGTCCTTGCGGACGCTGGTGACGACGGTGTCGTACGCGAGGACGGGGCTGCCGGAGGCGGCCCAGACGACCTTGCGGGCGGTCTTGGCGGCCGCCGACTTAGCACCGATGGACTTGGTCGCGACGCCCTGTGCCGACTTCTGCGCGGCCGCGGGGGCGATCTTCGCGGTGGTGGAGGCGACCTTGATGGTCTTCTCGGTGGACTTGGTGGTGCTCTTGATCGCGCCGCCCTTGGCGGTGTGCACGATCATGTCGCCGCCGAGGACCGGCAGTCCGGCGTAGGTGCGCTCGTAGCGCGTGTGCGTGGTGCCGTTGACGTCCTTGATGACGTCCTTGACGACCAGCTTCTCCTGCGAGCCGAGGCCGAGCGCCTTGGCGGTGACCGCCTTGTTGGCGTCCGCGGTGTGCAGCAGCTCGGCGCGGTGCGTGGAGCTCAGCGTCAGCGGGGCGCCGCCCAGCTCGGTGGGCTGGTTGGTCGAGGCGCCGGCGGTACCTACGGTGATGCCGGCGCCCAGCAGGGCGGCGGCGACGACGGCGGTACCGATCACACGGGTCTTGCGGGATATGTGGGGGGTCACGCGTGCTCCTTCAACTTTGCCAAGTGGTGGGGGTGCAAAGCGATGCGGGTGTGACATGCGTCGGGAAGACTGCCATTCGAACGCGTGCATGTCAGGAGTCTGTTGGAAGGTTGGCTGAAATTCGTCCGTAGAGAGGGGCGCGCTGTTCGTATAACGGAATGGGGCGCCGCCCCCGAAGATCCGGGGACGACGCCCAACTCACTTGCTCAGCAGCTCAGTTGAGATGACGGATGCGCACCGGGCCGCCTCTGCCATACGAAGATGACGTCGCGGTGGCGCCGCACCGTCAGAACGTGAGCTTCCAGCCGTTGATGTAACCCGAGTCCTGCGCGTAGATGTCCTGGACCCGCAGCTTCCAGGTGCCGCTCGCCGCCTTCGAGGAGGCGTTGACGGTGTACGTGGTCTTCACGTTGGCCGCCGAGTCCCACGCGCTGGCGTTCTTCAGCCGGTACGCCGTGCCGTCCGGGGCGATCAGGTCGATGACCAGGTCACCGCGGTAGGTGTGGACGATGTCCACGCCGACCTTCAGGGTGCTCGGCGCATTGCCGCTGCGGCTGACGTTGATCGGCGAGGTGACCGCCGCGCCCGCGTCCGGGATCGCCACGTCATCGGCGTTCTCGAAGACACTGCCGCCACCCGCCGGGTTGACGGTCCAGGTGAAGGCGGCGTTACCCGTCTTCTTCGCGGCGTCGGTGACCGTCACCGTCACATTGCTGGTGCCGGTGGCGGTCGGCGTCCCGGAGATCAGGCCGCTGCTCGCGTTGATCGACAGCCCGGCCGGCAGCCCGCTCGCCGCGTACGACAGCGCGCCCGCCGTCCCGCTGCTCGCCTTGATCTGCAGGCTGGCCGCCTGGTTCACGGTGCTGGTCTGGTTGCCCGGGTTGGTGACCGTGACCCCGCCGCCGTCCGGGACGCGGGAGCCGACATTGACCGCCGCCCAGGTGTTGGCGACCGTGTTGTACGACGCGCTGCCCTGGCCGAAAAGGTCCGCCGCGGCCTGGAGGGTGGCGGTGCGGGCGCCCGCGTAGTTGGTGTTGGCGTTCATGTACTGGCTGAGCGCCTTGAACCACACCTTCTCGGCGTTGGCCCGGCCGATGCCCGGAACGGGCAGGTTGTCGAAGGTCGGGCTGTCGTAGTGCACGCCGCCGATGTCCTTCGGCCCGCTGCCCTCGGACAGCAGGTAGAAGAAGTGGTTGGCGACACCGGACGAGTAGTGCACGTCCTTGTCGCCGACGTTGCTCGACCAGTAGTCCGCCGAGCCGCCGTCCTTGCTGGGCTTGTCCATGTAGCGCAGCGGGGTGCCGTCGCCGTTGATGTCGATCTTCTCGCCGATGAGGTAGTCACCGGGGTCGGAGGCGTTGTTGGCGTAGAACTCCACCGCCGTACCGAAGATGTCCGAGGTCGCCTCGTTGAGGCCGCCGGACTCGCCGCTGTACTCCAGGCCCGCGGTGTTGGAGGTGACACCGTGCGACATCTCGTGGCCGGCCACGTCGATGGCGGTCAGCGGGGCGGCGTTGCCGCTGCCGTCGCCGTACGTCATGCAGAAGCAGCCGTCGTCCCAGAAGGCGTTGACATAGCTGTTGCCGTAGTGGACGCGGGAGTAGGCCCCCACACCGTCGCCCTTGATGCCCGAGCGGCCGTGCACGTTCTTGTAGTAGTCCCAGGTCTCCTGCGCGCCGTAGGCGGCGTCGACACCGGCGGTCTGGGCGTTCTGCGGCGTGCCGTCGCCCCAGGTGTCGTCCGCATCGGTGAAGAGCGTGCCCGTGCCGGAGGACCCGTGCTTGAGGTCGTAGGTCTTGTGGCTGCCGCGGGTGGCGTCGGTCATCGAGAAGTTCGGTGCCGAGCCCGACGTCCCGATGGTGACCTTGCCGCTGTACTCGCTGTTGCCGACGCCGGTCTCGATCCCCTGGTAGGAGAAGATCTTCGCGCCGGTCGTGGCGTCCGTGATCACATGCAGCTGGTTGGGCGTGCCGTCGTCCTGGAGCCCGCCGACGACGGTCTCGTACGCCAGCACCGGCTTGCCGTCGGCGACCCACACGACCTTGCGCGGTGCCTTGGCCGCCGCGGTCTTCGTCGAACCCAGCGCCCGCGCCGACTTGAGCGCCTGCGCCTCGGCCGTGGCCGGCTTCACCTTCGCCGTGGTGCCGGCGATCTTGAGCTGCGAGCGCACGGCCTTCGTGACGCCCTTGAACTTGCCGCTCTTGCTCTCGTGCACCACGAGGTCGCCGCCGAGGACCGGCAGTCCCGCGTAGGTGCGCTCGTAGCGGGTGTGGACGGTGCCGTCGGCATCCTTCGAGACGTCCTTGACGACCAGCTTCTCCTGGGCGCCCAGCTTCAGCTGCTTGGCGGTGCGGGCGGTGGTGGCCCCGGCCTCCCGTATCAGCTCCGCACGCTGGGACGGGGACAGCTTGGCGGGCAGTGCGCCGGGGTTGGGCGCGGTGTGCGCCGTGCCGGGCCGGGGGGCCGCGGCCGTGCCGGTGCCGGCCTGTACGCCGACGGCCAGCAGCGCGGTGACGGCGACGAGGGCGCCGGCCGCCGTGGCGCGTCTGGGGGAGGTGCGGCGGATGGACCCATGGGGGGTGCGTCTCACACTGACTCCTTCTGCGGTGGCCGCGACGTGATGGTGCGGCCGAGGGGGACCGGGCGGCGAACGGCCGTCCGGGCAGAGCGAGGCAGAACACTTGGAGCGTGTGGGGGGAGACGTACGTGCGCGGGTGCGCGGGTGCAGTCGGCTGTGCCGGTGGTGCGGTCGTACGGGCTGCCGCCGGGCGTGGGGCTGTGGGGGCCCGTGCGGCGGCTGCGGGGAAGAGTCCCACCACCGACGGCCGGTTGTCAGGCTCCGTTCAACTAATTGGCCGGAAAACGTCCGTTGCGCGAAATCCACGTCCGGAAGACGGACGCCTAGGGGGGTTTGGGGGCGGCCCGCTCACTCGAATGCGGGGTCCCAGAAAGAGGTTTCGCCGTCCCGGAGAACTTGCTCCGTCATGACGGCGCGCAGCGCGGCGGCCGCCGTGTGCCGGCGATCGGCCTCGGCCGCAAGGAGGCCGTCGAGGTGCTCGGCCATGAGCCCGAGGAGCGTGGCCGGATCGGACAGCGAGTCCGTCGCGAGGCCTCGGTAACCGGCGCCGTGGTCCCAGCCGTTGGGGTCGTAGTGCACGACGTCGCCGCTCTTGCACAACGGCCGTCACCCGGCCGTCCCCCGGCCGTCCGCCGACGAGCGCGACCCGCGGCATCGGCGTCGATGCGCGGCGGGAAATTCGAGGGAACCTTTGCCGGATCGCCCGACTCCTGGCGAGGTGACCGCGGCAATCCGCCTCCGGCGAAGGGGAGTTCATGACCATCAGCGACCGTCCGATACCGCATCTGGAAGGCGCGGAGCACCGTTGGGTGACCGTGCGCGGAGTCCGCCTGCACGTCGCGGAGTTCGGCAGCGGAGAGCCCTTGGTACTGCTGCACGGCTTCCCGCAGCACTGGTACGCATGGCGCCGGCTCGTCCCCCTGCTCCTCGCCGACCACCGGCTGATCTGCGTGGATCTGCGCGGCTTCGGCTGGTCCGGGCAGACCTCGCGCGGATACGACACGGACTCCCTCGGCGAGGACGTGCTCGCGCTGCTGGACGCGCTCGGCCTGGACCGGGTGACGCTGGTCGCCCACGACTGGGGCGCCGGCGTGGGCTTCCGGATCTGCCAACGGGCCCCGGAACGGTTCCGGGCGTTCCTGGCCCTGAACGCCGCGCACCCATGGACGCTGCACCGCCAGGTTCTGCCCAACCTGTGGCGGATGTGGTTCACCGCGTTCATCGAGTACCCGGTGGTCGGGCGGCTGGTGCTGCGCCACTGGCCGGCCTTCACCCGGTATCTGCTCAGACGCGCCGTCGCCGACCGGTCCGGCTGGCTGGACGCGGACCTCGCGGAGTTCACCGAGGCGACCCAGACCTCGGCCCGTGCGGGGCAGGCGCTGTTCTGGCAGTACGTCGTACGGGAGATCCCGGCGGGCCTGCGCGGCACACACCGCCGCCGGCGCCTGACCGTTCCCACCCTCGTCATGGGCGGCGAGCACGACCCGGTGATCCCGCCGGCGGTGTTGCGGGGCGGCGATCCCTACGCCGACAGCCTGACCGTGACGGTGGTGCCGGGCGCGGGCCACCACCTCCACGAGGAGCGCCCGGAGGCGGTGGCCGAGTCCCTGAGGAAGCTCATCGCGGGGACGGGCTGAGGGCGGGCTGACGGCGGACTGAACGGCGGGCCGAGGGGCGGGCCGAGGCGCGGATCAGCGCAGTGCGGCCCGTCGCTCCACCTCGCGGAAGAAGGCGCGGGTGCGCCGTTCGCCGAGCAGCCGCCGGTACGTGCGCTGTACCGGGCCGAGTGCGGCGGGCCGCATCGCGCCGCACACCGCCAGCCGCGTTCCGCCGTCATCGGGCACGGCGGCCATGCCCATCGTCACCAGCCGCGACTGCATCAGACACCACCCGGGACCCAGCCGCACCTCGAACGGCCCCCGGAGGCCCAGGACATCCACGGCCCGCGCCTCCTTGCGCTCGCTGTCGCCCGCCGCGACCCGGAACTCCCGTACAAAGGAAACGAGATGCGGAAGCTCGCCCTCCAGGTCGGCGATGACCGCCCACACCTGCTCGAACGGCAGGCCGATCCGCCGCTCGGCGTACATCGGGGCGCGCAGCCCGGCGGCCAGCACACGCAATCGGGCGACCGGATCGAGTGCGTTCACCGCGTCCACACCTTCCGAAAGGACGAACGGGCCCTGCTCAGCCGTGACTTCACGGTGCCCTCGGGGATGTCGAGCAGCTCGGCCATGGCACGCTCGTCCAGGCCCTCCAGCTCCCGCAGGACGAGCACCGTGCGGTGCTGAACGGGCAACCGAGCCAGCATGTCCCGTACATCGGCGGTCAGTTCGGCGCCGTCGACGGGCAGCAGATCGCTCAACCGGGCGATCTCCTCGGGATCGGCGGGCGTCTCCTCGGCCCTCCGCCGCGCCACCCGGACGGCCTCCCGCACGGTGACCGCCCGCACCCACGCATAACACGCCAGCGGGTCCCGCAGCCCACGCAGCCCGCGGAAGACGGCGAGCAGCGACTCCTGTACGGCGTCCGCGGTGTCGGCCGGGGCGATGGGAGCGCACAGCCGGGTGACGTACGGGGTCACCAGCTTCAGCAGATCGTCCATGGCAAGGGCGTCACCGCGCTGCGCGGCCCGTACGAGCGGCGCCGCCACGTCCCAGGGGCGCACGTCGTCATCCACGCCGTAACGCTACCGGGCGGCGCCCGGGAGCGGTCCGGGCCTCCCGGCCTGGAGCCTTGTCCGGCCGGGGCCCGGGGAGAAAATTTCGCTTGCAGCCGCTCGCGCGCCCTTGTTAGCGTCGGGCGCGACATCTCGCCGTAGGGTTTTGCCCTCGCCATTCAGCCTCCTCGTGTCCGGTGACACCAGGAAGGCGGGAGTCACACCAGCTTCTTTCAAGGGTGTGCGGCGATGGTTGCGGTCAGGCGATCAGACATGGCTCTGGAAGCCGTTGATCTTGTCAAGACCTACTCGGCAGGCAGGAACAAACCCCCGGTCACAGCGTTGCGGGGGCTGAGTTTCGCCGCCGCCGAAGGGACCGTCTTCGGGCTGCTCGGCCCGAACGGCGCCGGGAAATCCACCACGGTGAAGATTCTCTCCACGCTCGCGGCCGCCGACTCGGGATCGGCGCGCGTCGCCGGCGCCGATGTGGCGGCGAGGCCGGACCGGGTGCGCCGGGCGATCGGATACGTCGCGCAGAAGCCCGGCACGGACCCGATGGCGACCGCGGCCGAAAACCTGCTGCTGGCGGGCCGCATCCACGGGATGTCCCGCCGCGACGCCAAGGCGCGGGCCGGTGAGCTCACCGGCCGGTTCGGCCTGACCGACGTCGCGAACCGGCCGGTGCGCACGTACTCCGGCGGCATGGCGCGCAAGCTGGACGTCGCGCTGGGGCTGATGCACCGCCCGCGGGTGCTCTTCCTCGACGAGCCGACGACGGGTCTCGACCCCCAGGCCCGGAGCGAGATGTGGCACGAGATCGCCAGGATGGCCGGGGACGAGCGGATGACGGTTCTGCTCACCACGCATTACCTCGACGAGGCCGATCACCTCGCCGACCGGCTGGCGATCGTCGACCACGGCACGGTGGTCGCCGCGGGCACACCGGAGGAACTCAAGAGCGATCTGCGCGGCGACGCGGTGCAGATCGAACTCCGCGAGGCCGACGGCGCGGCGCGGGCGGTGCTGCAACGGGTGCCGGAGCTGCGGGAGATCACCATGGACGGGTGCACGGTCCGTGGCAGGACCGATGACGGGGCGCGGGCGCTGCCGCCCGTGCTGGCCGCGCTCGACATCGCGGGAATCGCGGTGAACTCGGCGACACTGGCCCGGCCTTCGCTCGATGACGTCTACCTCCGGCACACCGGCCACAGCCTCGGGACCAACGGCGAGGACGCCCCGAAGTCCCTGGAGGCGGCGCAGTGACCACGGCACACCGGAACCTCGTTCGCCCGCGTCCGCTGACCTCGATCGCACACTCCGCGTTGCTCACCGGCCGTCTGCTGCGCGCACTGTGGCGGATGCCGACCTTCCTCGTCATCGGGCTGGTGCAGCCGGTGATCTGGCTGCTGTTGTTCGGGCAGCTCTTCCGTTCGGTGGTGCATCTGCCCGGGTTCGCGTCCGGCAGTGGCGGGTTCCTGCAGTTCCTCACGCCGGGCGTGGTGATGATGACCGCGCTGTTCGCGAGCGCCTGGGCAGGGACGACCTACCTCCAGGACATCGACCGCGGTGTCATGGACCGGCTGCTCACCTCGCCCGCCGGCCGCGGCGCCATGATGTGCGCCACGATGACCTACCAGGCGATCCAGACCGTCATCCAGAGCCTGGTCATCGTGGGCATCGCGCTCCTCGCCGGCGCCCGCTTCCCCGGCGGGGTCCCCGGCGTCGGAGTCACCGTCCTCGCCGCCGTACTCCTGACGCTGATCTTCTCGGCACTGTCCAACGCCGTCGCCCTGCTGACCCGTCAGCAGGCGACGCTGATCGCGATCTCCCAGTTCACCACGCTGCCGCTGATGTTCCTGAGCTCCGCCGTGATGGACCTCCACCTCGCCCCGAACTGGGTCGGGAACGTCGCCGGGTACAACCCCCTGGAATGGGCGGTCGTCGCGGCCCGGCAGGCGATGGTTCCAGGCACCGACCGGGGCACGACAGGGGCGCACCTGGGAATGCTCGCGGCGGCAGCTGTCGTGATGGGCTTCCTGGCCACACGGGCATTCCGGGCCTACCGGAAGTCCGCATAGGCCCGGAGACCGGTTCCGGCGGCGGGCGGCGCGGCCGCTCCCGGCGCACTGCCGAGCGGCCGCGCCGCCCCCCGGACCGGCCGGGGCGCGCCGGGGGCGGCGCGCTGGCGCCGGGGCCAA